>CAKZYJ010000021.1 GCA_937884755.1 uncultured Flammeovirgaceae bacterium | reverse complement strand
CAGAGCATAACTCGTTCAATGCCGCCAGAAAGAACGAACTCTGCCGCCTGGACAAACTCCTGTAGCGTAGCACCGAAGTGGCGTTTTAGTAGCACCGGCTTTTGGCTTTCACCACATCTTCGGAGTATACCGTGATCGTACATTGCCTTGGCTCCAATCTGAACAATATCGGCGTACTCGATAACGGCATCAACATGAGTTGCGTCCCGTACCTCAGTAATAATATTAAAGCCGTACTCTTCACGAATTTGTGCTAGCATTTTCAACCCTTCCATACCCAGCCCCTGAAATGAGTAGGGCGAAGTTCGAGGTTTAAAGCAGCCGGCTCGTAAAGTGGTGATCCCCAATTCTTTCAACATATCGGCACAAGTAACGATCTGCTCCCACGATTCTATGGAACAGGGCCCAGTGATCATCAGTGTGTGATTGGTATTGCTGCCAACAGCTACCTCATTAACATCAACCCGGCGGGTTTGAGACTGATAGGTGCGACTGGCTAGCTGAATGTCAGAAGCCATTACGAAATGCTCATCAGTTTGTTCCCTTAAGAACTCAGGCAGTTCTTTCACCCCAGAAGAAGTAACTAATACGACCTGTCCGTTTCTTGAAAAATACTGGGCTTTGGCTCGTTCGGCTAATTGAGTAGCTTCTTCAAAACCTACTGACTTATTTAAATGAATTATCATAGTGTACGAAAATGAGTCTTTTAAATTTTAAAGACACAAGATAAAGATAATTGATGGGTTAAAGTAAATACCTCCGGAAGCAAAATATCAACTAGGATCAGTAAGAAGATTTTTATTATCTTTCATAGATGGTCTTCTACTTAGCAAGAAACTATTCTGAATGATTAGTGTACAAACGGACTAAAAAATGGACAGAAGAAAAGCTAGGTTGGGTTTTTACTCGGTTTTAATCGCTCCTTTTTACATCTTTTTCCTCCTTCATTGGAATGGAATGTTTTCCTTTACGTATTACTGGCTTCTAGAAGACACGAATACAACCCACCAGTTTCTTCCTCAGTTAATATTATCGTTCTTGTCTTCCGTCATACTATTTGGAGTGATTTCCCTGGTGTTTGAGATGATACTATCTATAAAAAGTCGAGCTAAAATTCGTTAACCTAAGCAGAACGCGTTTGATCAAATATGTGCAATCTAGAATTACCCGACTCTTTGTCAAACATCAACTGAATACAGCTTAGCATACTAATCACACCTTATACTTTCTTAACAGCGTAGCATCGGGATCCATGCCCAGGCCTGGTTCGGTTGGAGCAGTAATGTGACCATCAGTAATAGAAAAAGCAGGTAGGGCTGGATTGAAGTCGCGGGCCTTGGTGGGATAGGTTTCCAGAATAATAGCATTGGATATGGATGCAACTGCGTGTACGTTCATGTGAGCAAAGCCGTGCGGGGCTACCGGTACATGATAGGCTGAACAGAGTGCAGCGATTTTCCGCATTTCGCTTAACCCACCCCCTTTAATCGTATCAATATTTACAATATCGCAGGAGTGATTTTCTACCAAATCGCGGGATCCCCAACGAGTGTACTCATTCTCTCCGGCTACTACTGGTATATCCAATGCTTCCCGTACTTCGGCATTACCCCGCCAGTCGTCAGGGGCTACGGGTTCTTCAAACCAGTACAGGTCCAGGTCTTCTACCATTCGGCCGTAACGTATAGCCTCGTAGGCTGAAGCGTAACCATTATTGGCATCTACCATAACTCGGGCACTACTGCCTAAAGCATTAACTACCGCCCGAGTACGCTCAGCATCTTCTCGGGCATCCAGGTAACCAACTTTCATTTTTACCACCTCGTAGCCTTCGGATACGTAGCTTTCCATTTCTTTAACTAATTCGGGAATGCTTTTACCTTCAGCGTAGTAGCCCCCAGCAGCATAAACCGGAATTTTTTCCCGAAAGGTGCCCAGTAATTTATGAACCGGTAACTGTAAGGCTTTGCCAACAATATCCCACACACAAAGATCCACACTACCAATGGCGTGAAGCTCTTTACCTTTGGCCACCGGCTTACGATCATGGAAGAACATGTGGTGCCAAACCTCTTCAGTATTCATCAGATTCAGGCCCTTAATTTTCTTCGCAAAACCTAGAATATCTTTATCAGAACCTTTTGTAACGGTGTAGCCGGTAATTCCTTCACTAGTGGTCATCTTTAAAAATGTAACGGAAGGGAAATTTCCACCCGACTCTTTGATGGCATTCCAGGTACGGGGTGTTTTTTTATCAAACTTCAACTTTATAATTTCGGCATCCTCTACCTTAATAAACCGGAGTGCATCTTGAACAGCCGATTTCCAGCGAGCACTTGCTTGTTCTACCCATCGTTCACCCGCCGTTAAGGGGGCAGAAGCCAGCGCGCCTAAGGCTACTGAGGCAGTTTTAAGAAATTTTCGTCTTGTGTTCATTTCAGGCAGTTAAAAAATTTTTGTGGGCTTAAATTAAGGGTGGAGTGAAACTCAGAGGCCAATGTAAGTTATTGTCAATGGAGAATCAATAGTAGAGTAGCTACCTAAATGCCGAGTAAAATTCATAGCCAGGAACTTCAGTATCCCCTTGTAAAATACACTTAATGCTTATATTTTACTACCGCTAACAGCCTAATTTCCTATGTAATTTAATAGGCTAACCACCATGGTAATACTTACCTTCCAAGTAATCGTAATTAACCTGGGAATAATTGCCGGATTACTACTTTTTCCCCACTTTAACCTTGCTCAATCTTCTCCGGTTAAAGTAATTTTTGATACCGATATGGGGTCTGATTGTGACGATGTGGGCGCATTAGCCTTGTTGCACGCGTACGCGAATGAGGGTCAGGCTGAGATCATCGGTTGTGTGTTTAGTTCGGGGAAGGTACCCTACGGTGCGGGAATTGTTGAGGCAATTAATATTTACTACGGACGCCCAGATATTCCGGTAGGTGCCTATCAGCGAGATGACATTGGCGACCCAATGGATAAAATGCAGGCGCAGAAGTTAGCCCGAGATACTGTAGCTTTCCATAATACTATAGTCCACAATCAGGATGCGAAAGATCTCACCAAACTGTGCCGAAGGCTGCTGACTGAGCAAGAAGACTCCAGTGTGGTATACGTCACCGTGGGTCATACCAAGGGTTTATACGATGTACTAACTTCCGATCCCGATGAAGTATCACCCCTCAGTGGACGAGAATTAGTATCGCAAAAAGTTAGCCACTGGGTGGCACTGGGAGCTTTAAAAGCTGATAATCCTGAAGGCGAATATAAAAAAGACTGGAACTTCTTTTTCAACAGCACGGCTCCTTTTACGCAGCACCTCATCGAAAAATTCCCTTCGGAAGTAGTGCTAATCAATGCTGGTACCAATGTGCTAACGGGAAAGTCACTTGTGGATACTCCAGCAGGTAACATTGTTCGTACTGCTTACCGAGACTGGCTCTGGAACGTATTTGAACATACGCTGATTGATCAACGCCCCAGTTGGGATTTAGCTGCGGTCTACTACGCTATTGAGGGAGAAGGTGACTTTATGGAGAAGCAACCACCCGGATGGTTAGAATTTGACAGCGAGAAAGGATGTCTATGGCATAGCGGTTCTTCTGACCTACGGCATACCCTAATCACCCAAAAGTCAGGATCGGATGAAGCATTTGCCGATTACCTCAATCGAATGATTGCCTTTCCCCCGCTGCGGACTCATCCCTAGCAAATTTTAACTTATGGCAATTACCATTCGGCCAATTTCAGCCAACCTTGTTCCTTTAGATTTACTCCTAATCGCTGATCCTTCCGAGCAGCAGATAGCTTTGTACCTGCCCCACGCTGAGTGCTTCGTTGCCGAAGATGAGCGAGTTCTTGCAGTCTGCGTGGTAAAAAGCATTGACCCCTATTCGGCTGAAATTGTGAATATTGCAGTATATCCCGACCAGCAGGGGACGGGAGTTGGAACGAAACTACTTCGCTTCCTGATTGACCAGCTCCGGGGGCGAGGCGTGAAACAGTTAGTATTGGGCACCGGGACATTCGGCTACCAACTCACCTTTTACCAGCGGTTAGGTTTCCGGGTGATTGAGGTAGAGCGAAACTACTTCCTGAAGCACTACGATCAACCTATTTACGAATCAGGCATTCAGCATAAAGATCGGTTGATGCTGGAACTAGACCTTTCGGAAACCTAGCATCACGATGCTTTCTTTAGCTTTCGCTCCTGATCAAGTTATTGAACATTAGCGTGCCGGTGAGCTTTTGCTGTTGGTCTACGACGGGAAGAAATAAGATAGGAAATGAAACGCTGGTCACAAGTTTGAGCATATCTTCTACCGTAGCTTCTTCGGAAATAAATACTGGATTGGTATTAATCAGTTCTTTGGAAGGAATTGAGGGCAGATCAGCTAGGTGATTTAATAAAGCTTGACGCACATCAGCATTACTGGAAATCCCATTTAACCTTCCTTCCTGATCTACTACTGCAGTAAAACCAAGACCATAATCTTCAATAGTTTTCAATACCGATGCTAGTGAAACCTCATCTTCAGCCAGTTGGGGAACATCCCGAATATCAATCATAAAATCTTTCACCCGGTAATGGGAGCTTACTTCGTGCATTTTTAAGCCAAGAAGAGCCGCCCCCATTGAGGTATGGTTTACCAGAAATGAACCCGATACTGCCGAGTCAACGGCCAGAGAACGAAGAATAAAGGATACCTCATCGTTTACTCCCCCATCTACGTGAATTTTTTTGTCGGGAAACTGCTTACCAAAACTTCGGATACGGTTAAAGTTATCTTTTCGAAACACTCCCCCACTCTGGCCAGGCGTGGTAGTCATAAGTAAGATGAACGAACAAGCTTCCTGATAGGGAGCAAAAACCTTCAGCGGCGTATCAGACACTACGGCTAACCCATATTCCGTTCCGGAAGGTGGTGCCGGTAATGGTTTTCCCTGCATAGTTTCGTACTGAAACTGCACATATTCTATCCGGTGCTGCTCTATAAGCTCATAGTATTTTTGAGGTTCAGGCGAGATAATATGCAGATCGATGGGCGTCTGGCTTATCTGCCGAATCTGCTGAATATCCTCAAAGACCGAGGGGTTATCATTACAGTCAATGTGAAAGGAATCGATGCGCAAGGCATCTAACTCCTGTACGAGTTCGGTCAGAGATTTTTCACGGTTAGAATAAAGAGAGGCAGAAATTTTCAAAACGCTGCAGGCTTGGGTTAAACATTATGCGGGTGCAAATTTCCACAATTTATCGGAATTTTCTAGGGTCGAGATTAGATACAAAAAAACCACTCACTTTTTCGGTGAGTGGTTAGTAAGCTGGATAGGTCGACCACTGTTTACACAAATTGATGTTTGGGCTCCCTGGCCTGGGAACGATGAGCATGCGAGGAAAAACCGAGTGTAGTGCCCTTCACCTGTTTAGTGCGACCCTTATACTTGGTACCCTCCTTCAGTTTACTAATTCCACCCTGTTTGTATTCTTTTAAGTAAGCAATAAGCGTGGTTTTGGAAATCTCACAGATGCGGCATATTTCGTTATGCGGTAACCCCTTGCTTTTGAGATACAAGACTTCCATCTTCTGCTGAACTCGGGCGCTAGGGTTATGGAAACGTTCGTACCGTAGTGCTTCAATATCCTCTTCCTTAAAGTGAATTCGAATCATAGGCTGCTTTTTTACAAATTGAATAAAAACTGTACTTTTATCGCTTTCAATATCAGCAATATTCTCTAGCCAGAACATCACCCAGGATTGGGGATTTTTCGAGAAACACAACGAATATTCAGAACTATCTTCTTTCTGACGTTCTCAAGGGGGCAGTTAGTCCGCAACTATGTACTGCTCTTTGGCCAAGATTGAATCACTATTAAGAACTCAGACTTCCTCAAAAGTCCATAATTAAATGAGCCTAAAGCTAAAAAAACCGCTCACACAAGCGGTTTTAGTCATTAACTATCAAACGTAGGCCAATTAGTTTTGAGGGGTTAGTGTGTAGGATAACTGCAGTCCGGGTAAGCCGCAGCAAGAGGGCGCCACGTATTGTAAATTGAAGGTAATCATTCCGGTATCCGGATTGTATTCGGTACCATCCTGAGTCTCAATTACTACAGCAGTTCCGAAATCTCGCGAGGCAGAAGCCACCGTAATTTGATTGCAAACATCCGTAAAGTTGTAGGCAATTGGAGTAGCCGCCCCAAAAAGTAGCATCGAGATATCATTAATCGTATACAACCCGGGGGATACTTCGGTAACTGTCACTGTCTGACTAGCTACTTCTCCATTGGGGCAGTTGGTACATTCGGCCAGATAAGTACCCGCCAAACTGGAAGGGCAAGCAACTGGGTAATTCACAAATACCCGATAAATAGATTGCGCAGAATTATCTAATAGTGCCGGACTCCAACCGCTCAAAAATCGCCCATCCTGCATCCGGAAGTCAGCCGTAATAAAAAACCCATCCCCCAAACCCAGGGATTCCCGGGTGAGCACTTCATCAGGAAAAAGATTAATCAGATCGTCGACTGAAAGATCAAAGGTGCGGGGCCAGTCCGTAAGTGACTCCAGTAATTGTTTGTGGGTGGTTCCTTCTGACGCATTGGTATAGGTAACGGTCATCTCAATAGATTCTACCGGAGCGAACTCCAGATCACGCCCCTGCTCATCGGTCATGCTTACGGTAAAATTAAGCCTCGACTGGTCGGGATCAAGGAAGTTCACCAGACCTGTATCCTCACTCTCAGGAGAAATGAAAACCATCGCTCCTTCATCCACCAGATCTCCTACCAAGTCTTCGTTGTCGCAGGCCGGTAAGAAAAGAACCGTTAGACAGGCAATACTCAGTATTTTTGAAATTTTTATCGTATTCATCTTATTTCTTTCTTTTTAGTTGGCATCCCAAAAAACTTTGGTTTGGGTCGGGTTTTGTTGTTGTACATTGGGGTTCAACTCTACTTCCGTTGCCGAATAGGGTAGTATCGTAGGGAAGTTCTTAGAAGCATTCGTAAAGCTTAGATTATCCGTATTGGGATCGTAAATAAGAGGATAACCGGTACGGCGATAATCGGTATAAGCATCAACTGCAAAACCAAAGGAAGCAATCCACTTCTGGGTCATGATAATCTCTAGTTTTTCGTCGTTGTCTCCGGCATCGTAACGGGTCAACACAGCCGTAATGTAAGTATCAATATCTTCATCGGAGATTTGAGGAGGTGCATCTTGGGTTTTCGCATCGTAATTGGCTGCCACCTCATTTACCTTAGCAAAAGAAGCGCGCATAGCACTTTCTAGCAATGCCCCGGGGTCTCCATTAGTAACCTCGGCAATTGCCAATTCTGCTTCAATATACAAGCGAGCGTAATGGGTCAGTATTCGCTGAGGAATGTCTCCTGGGGCATCAGTTTGAGTAGGTGCAATAGCTCCCCCATCATCAAATCGTCCACCTACCGGGTACATGCCGAGAATGGTCTGAGACTGATCCTGCAAACCAGCTTGATTGGGTCCGGTAGAGCCAAAAAAAATGGATAAGAAAGCACCATCCCGGTACTCAGCTGGGCTTTGGGGGGTTCCGCTTTCCGACAGTTGATTATACCAGTAGTAAGGCACTCGGGGATCGGTGATACCGTCAAGTATTTCTTCATTCTGCCCGGTCAGGGTTTCGTAAAACCACACACTAATATAGTAGATACGGGTACCGAGATTATCGGCAATGAATCCGGGGTTACGGTTATCGGGTGATTGTGTTTGGCCATAGGCTAGTTCAAAGTCTTCGCTTTGATCGCCGATCAGGTCTCCTTCGGGTATTAGCGCATTTACTTCGGTGGATACATCCTGTACGAGCCGGAGCTGATTATAAAGTTTGAGCTTAACTGTTTTGGCAAACTTGCGCCAGTTATTCACATTACCTCCGTAGATCAGATCATCCGAACCAGGTGATAGGCTAGACGACTTTTCCAGATTAGCAATTCCCTCATCCAACATGGTGAAAAGCTGAGGATAGATTCCTTCTCCCTCGTCCAGAACTGGTGTAAATGTATCCGGAGAAGTATTGGCCTCTAGAAATGGAATATTACCCCAAACATCTACCATCTGGCTATAGGCATAGGCTTCCATAATTTGAGCAATTCCTACATAGTGCCAGGCTTCCTGTTCGGTACCAATATTTTTAATTTCTCGCATATCTTCCAATGCAATGCTGTAGAACTGACTCCAGGACTGAGTAATCGGAAAGTCAGTCCCTAAGACGTTATAAGCATCAAACCCCTGCCGCCGGGTAACCTGATGCATGTAGACCGACAGCATGGCTGATAGCCCTGAAGTAGACATACCCAAACTATTAACCAGCGTAAGTTCAGTATTAGTCAGCAGTAAGTCTACTGAAGCTTCCGTAGGATTATTGGGGTCATCGTTTATATCAAAAAACTCATTGCAACTGCTCATCAGAAACAGTCCAGCGAGCAGGTATATCGTTAGTAACTTATTCATTTTCAATAACTTCTTAGAATGTGACACTTAAATTGATACCGTAACGGCGAGTAGTAGGTGCTGAGGCATACTCTATACCCTGGGTGTTGGTCGAGCCAAACCCGTTTACCTCGGGATCGAAGTTGGTATACTTCGGAATGTTCGGAGCATTGTACCACAGATTACGCCCGGTAATCGTAATGCTGACTCGTCCAAAAGGCAAATTTTCCAGCGTAGACTGAGGCAATGTATACCCAATAGAGGCTTCCCGTAAGCGGATTGTTGTGCCGTCATAAACCGTCCACTCATCCTCGGCATTGATGCCAAATGAACCGCCTCCATTTTGGAAATACAAATCGTTGGTACTTACCTGAATGGTATTGGGAATTTTATTTCCGTCTTCATCCAGCAACGGAAGTCCGGTATTCGGGTCGCCTAAGAAGCCTGGCACTATCCGCGAAGCATCTCGATCTTCGGTGTCTTTCGTTACTCCTCTTCCGAGCAGACGCTCTACGGTGGTAGTGTAAATATCTCCACCCTGCCGATAGTCGATCAAAGCTCGAAGGGTAAATCCTTTGAAAGAAATCGTATTCGTTACCCCTAACAAAAAATCAGGATTAGGATCGCCGATTTTCGCTTGTTCTAATGCTTCAAACAGCATACCACTGCTCGGGTCAATAAGCAAATTACCTTCATCATCCCGGGCGCTCACCGAGCCTCGCAGAATGCCGTAGGGTTGCCCTGGTTCAATGACGGGTGTCACTCCACCGCCAAATAAATTACGTACGTTAAATCGTTCTAAGCCTTCGGGAATCTCCAATACTTTACCTCGGTTACGAGTAAAGGCAGTGTAAATTTCCCAGCGTAGGCTGTTATTAAGTTGAATTGGAACCAGATTTAGTCCAACCTCCACTCCTTTATTTTCAATACTCCCAGCGTTAGTCACAAGTTGCTGAAAACCTGATGTTTCAGGTACACTAACGTTCACAATCTGATCGCTAGTTTCCCGGTAGTAGTAGGTGAAATCCAACCCAATTCGTCCTAAGAAAAAATCTAGGCTGGTTCCTACTTCGTATTCGTCAGTGAACTCCGGACTAAGATTAGGGTCAAAAGCGATAGGGTCGCGAGTGATACCCGGCTGTCCGTTAAACGGTTAGTCGTTATCCGGAATGGAACCAATCAGATTGGTACTTTGCCCTCGGTTAATAGAAAATAAATTTGTAAGCTGATAGGGATCGGCATCGTTACCAACACGGGCTGCTCCAAAGCGGATTTTACCGCTAGAGAATATGTTTTCGTTCGTTTGCAACCACTCGGTGAAGATGATGGAAGCACTAGCTGAACCGTAGAAATAGTTACGCTGATCTTCGGGTAGGGTTGACGACCAGTCGGTTCGACCGGTTAGGTTCAAGTAGATAAAATCATTGTAACCAAGCGTAATATCTGAATATACACCAACTAACCGTCGCTTCTCAAAATCGCCTCCGAACGGAGTGACGTTTACCGTATTATCAAGATCGAAAATACCAGGAGCAATAATATTCACTCCTTGAAAGGACTGCCGATCTTCTTTCCGTTGGTTGATATTATGCCCTACTAACGCCTTTAAATACAGAGACTCGCTTAGGTCCCGCTCTACTGTAATAATAAAATTGGACTCAATTTCTTGTCGGTAAATGTCATCATCCACTACAGCCCCTGATCCGCCAAAGGCTACTGACCCCTGATTCCATATTTGCTGACGGCGGTCGTTAAATTGGTTAATCCCGATGCGGTAGTCAACACTAAGCCATTCCGTAAAATCGTAGCCGATATTGGCATTGGCGGTTACGCGATCCAGGTTGCTGGTGATGCCGTTGTTTCTCCAGGACCAAATCGGATTATCTTGATTCGTAAAAAAGAGCGATGCACCAGTTGGATCCTCGAAAGGTAAATCCATGTTCCAGGTTCGTCCCAACCACAAAGTACGAGCAAAAGATGATGCCGCAGCCGGATCGCTGGCCCCACTTTCCCCGAAAATGGGGCCGTTCTGTTCAGAAACCGAGTACGAAAGATTACCTCCAGCTCTCAGCCCATTCTCAAGTGTGGCTCTAGCTCCCACCGAGATACTCGTCCGGGTAAACGCTGATTCAGGAATATAACCCTGTTGATCTAAATGCGATGCGGTTAAACTAAACGAAGTATTATCGTTTCCACCCTGAATAGTAATAGAGTTATCCCAAACTTGACCATCTCGGAATAAGTTTTCTACGTTACCGGGACGAGCCACATAAGGAATACTATCGCTAAAAAGCTCAGGGTACGCAGTTCTATACTGAGGCCATACTTCCACTGAATCAAACCAGGCAAAGGCAGCACCCCAGGAGCCGTTAGAACCAGGGCGATACTGAAATTCGGTGCCATTACCGTAAGTATTTTGATACTCAGGAAGATTTCCAATCTGCTCTATTGAGTATGAACTGCTTACTGTTACTTCCAAGCCTTTTTTAGAAAGGCTTGGGCTGCCAGCTTTGGTGGTGATAACAATTACCCCGTTACCGGCCCGGGAACCATAGAGTGAAGCCGCAGCTGCCCCCTTCAGTACCGAAATAGATTCAATAGAATTGGGGTCCAGAGCAGCTAGTGGCGAAGCATAAGAACCTCCACCGGTAAGTTGATTATAAGTAGTGAATTGCTCAGCAAAATAGGGTGTACCATCTACTACGTACAGCGGTTCGTTGTTACCTAGGAAAGAGGACTGTCCGCGAATAGTAACTCGCGTAGCACTACCGGGTGCACCTGTGGAACCACTGATGTTCACTCCGGGTACTTTGCCCTGAAGTGCCCGTAAAGGATCGGGTTCCGATACCT
>CAKZYJ010000020.1 GCA_937884755.1 uncultured Flammeovirgaceae bacterium | reverse complement strand
GGGCGTGGGTAGTTTGGCTTTGGGAAACCTACTCGGTTGCAATTCTAAAAGCGGACTGGGTGGGAATACCCAATCAGAAGCTGGGATTCTAGATAATTTTCATATTGCTCCTAAAGCCAAGCGGATTATTTATTTGTTCCAGAGTGGCGGGCCTTCTCAGATGGATTTGTTTGATTATAAACCCATGCTACGCAAGATGCACGGGGAAGAATTACCTGAGTCGGTAAGGGGTGGGCAGCGACTGACCGGAATGACCGCTAATCAGTCTTCTTTTCCGCTGGCGGCGCCCTTGTTTGAGTTTAAGCAGTACGGGCAAAGTGGAGCCTGGGTAAGCGAACTAATGCCGTACACTGCCGAAATTGCCGATGAACTGTGCTACATCAAAACCATGCACACTGAAGCGATTAATCATGATCCAGCCATTACCTTTTTCCAGACGGGTTCTCAGCAGCCGGGTCGTCCCAGTATTGGTTCTTGGTTGAGCTACGGTTTGGGGAGCGATAATCAGAATCTGCCAACATTTATTGTGCTGCTCTCACGAGGAGCACAGCGGCCTCAGCCCATTTATTCCCGGCTGTGGGGCAATGGATTTTTAGCCTCATTGCACCAAGGTGTACAGTTTCGGGCGGGTAGTGACCCAGTGCTGTATCTTAACAACCCCGACGGAATGGATGCTAAGACCCGTCGCGACGTGTTAGATCATCTGAATGAATTAAATACCAAACGGTTGCAAGATTTTGGTGATCCCGAAATTGAGTCGCGGATTGCTCAGTACGAAATGGCCTACCGTATGCAAACATCTGTACCCGATGCGCTGGACTTATCGGATGAGCCGGATAGTACCTTTGAGATGTACGGAGAAGAAGCCCGTAAGCCGGGTACGTATGCTGCCAATTGTTTACTAGCTCGTCGCTTAGCTGAGAGGGATGTGAAATTTGTTCAGCTTTATCATTTGGGCTGGGACCAGCATACTGACCTGCCCCGTGAGATCAGCTCCCAAACGCGTGATACCGACCAAGCTTCAGCAGCTTTAGTAAAAGATTTGAAACAGCGAGGCTTATTGGATGATACCTTGGTCGTTTGGGGAGGAGAGTTTGGCCGAACGAATTATTCGCAAGGCCAGCTTACTGCTGATAATTACGGGCGCGATCATCACCCTCGTTGTTTCACCGTGTGGATGGCCGGGGGTGGAACTAAACCAGGAATTACCTACGGTGAAACGGATGAGTTTAGCTACAATATTGTCAAAGACCCCGTACACGTTCATGATTTCCAGGCGACGCTACTACATTTACTCGGCGTAGATCACGAACGGCTCACGTTCAAACATCAAGGTCGTCGTTATCGACTGACCGACGTACACGGAAAATTAGTGAAAGGGATACTAGCGTAAAAGGGAGGCATTTGATGCCTCCCTTCCTATTCGTTATTTAGTTTACGTTTCCTTCAGCATTAACACTCCATCCGGTCGTCCAGTCCTCACTACCTACCGCCCCAACGAAGCTGGCCTCTTCAAAGAAGTCGCCTAAATCGGTAGAGTTATACTGGCTACTGATTTCCGCATCCGGGGTATAGTCGCCCACATCAATGCCCGTCGCGTCAGCGGGGGTTTCTTCGGCAATTGTTACAAAGTAAGCAGTCGCGTCAGTTTCAAAGGGTAGTGGTAGGCTCTCCGGGTCTGAATCGTCTCGCGTAGCGTCATCACCGATCTGAAACAGATAGGAGTGGGCTAGCACAAACTCTCCATTAATGTCCGTAATGCCCGAAGGGTCGTCCATACGGAGTCCATCATCGGAGTACTCAGAAATAATGCTATTAAACAGGAGCATGCCCCCAGCATCGTCCCGCACCCGGATGGCTGCCAGGTCACCATCGGCTACATCGTCGCCCGAGCCAATCATGGTCATGTTGGCAATACGTACCGAGGCATCATCCCGGATTTCCATATCACGTAAGTCTTTCTCTAGTTGCTCAGATGATTGAATAATTAGGTACTGGATATTTCCAGTGTACGGAACTCCATCTTGGTCGTCAAACTCAACTGCGGCATTATTGCATTCGGTCAGCATTAAATGCTTCAGGTTTACCGAGCCACCCCGAAGTTCTGCACCAATATCTAGACTGCGGAATACCTGCACGTAGTCGATAGTAGTAGTAGCATCCACCGTCTGAATTCGAAAAGCCGGTTCAGTGTCTCCGCCTTCGATAATAGCTCCACCGTACTCAATACGAACGTAGGTCAAACTACCCGAACTGCTTCCGTCCTGTCCGTCAATACGCAAACCTATCCAATCACCAGGCTGAGCGTTTCCGTCCGCCGCTCGCTCACTAGTCATCACAATGGGGTTATCAGCCGTACCATTGGCCATGATAGTTGCCCCAGCATCGACGGCAAGCCGGTAGCGGGTTTTAGCGGGATCATCACTTTCCAATCCATCGTCGGCGTAGCGAGCCGCTACAATTACCCCCGGCTCAATGGTAAGCGTGGCTCCGGCTTGTACGTCTATATCTGTCGTTAGTATATAGCGGTTACCAGCTACCATCGTAAAATCCTCTTCAATATCATCACTAACTTCCACGGTAGCTCCCTGTACGGAGATTGTGTAGGTTTCTGTAAGCTCTCGGTCGTCCTGTTCCCTTAGCTCAAAATTGATTGTAACATCTTCCAGAGCAGCGTCGGGAGGTACGATATATTCGTAGGTGAGAGTAGCGGTAGTTTCTCCGACAGTGATGTTCACTGCAGTGCCATCGGCGGTCAGCGAGGCAATACCTGATTCGGCCCGGATGTTTAAGGTGATCGTAACCGTATCCCCCCGCTGGGCAGATGTTTGATCTCCGCCGTCAAAAGTAAGGTTAGGGGCAGGAGGAAGGATTTCCGGACTATCATCTTCTCCACAGGCAGCGAAGAGTAGACAGCCTATCAGCAAAAGTAGATTTGCGTTACATAAGCGATTAAGACAAAGCATAGTAAATTATTTAGGTTAAATTAATTTTTTATCATTAAGATGATGGCACTGACTTGATAGTCAATCCTCTTCGGGTTCGGTTGAAAATTCAATAATGTACTCTCCGCTAAGCCCTTGGATACGGCTACCGATACTTCCGCCCGCTAGAACAAACGCTAGCTGCATGAGCCGTACATCCGGACTGATCGTGAGCTGGACTTCTACACCTTCTAGCCTCAGCAGATTGACGTCTTCTTCGTCCAGATCCCAGGGCCCCTGACTGCCAAATACCAGATTGCTTCCCGTAGCCGTCCAGGTATTGTCCTCGGCGAACGTAATCGTAAATCCCTGGAACTCTTCGGTTGCGTCAAACCCCTCAAAAGTGGCTCGATCAGCATTCCAGGTGCGAGTTAGCCGATTGATTTGCTGCTGACGGTCGTTCAGGGATAATTCACCCCCACCGGAGTCGTCTTCTTCACAAGCAGCTCCTATTATCAGCAGCCAAAAAATCATCCATAACGACCAAAACTTTCTCATTGCTTCAAAATTTTAGATTGGTACACCCGTTGCCCCCGCTGCCAAATATTCACTAAATAGGTTCCGGGGGGTAGCGAACGAAGCGATACGTTACGATCATTGGCGGTTAGCTCATCAGTTAGTAGGAGTTTCCCCTGCGTATTATAGATTTGAAGGCGAAGAGGCATACGTAAAGAACTTTGCAGTTGGAGCCGATTAATAACTGGGTTAGGATATAACCGGAAGATATTTTCCTCGGGGAGATCGTTACCTAAAACAATGTCCACTTCTTCCAGTCCCCAACGGCGGTCGCCCAGTGCCCCGCCATCGGTAGCGGCGGTAGCGGCAAAACTGACTGGGGAGTAGCTGAAGTCGTAGGGGAAATTCCAGGGCAATGGTAACGCACCGTCAACCAACAGATTAAACGGCGAAGCAAACAACGGCCAGTTGGGCGCGGTACCATTGTCAATGTTCTCGGCAAAGAGCTGATCGTTAATCATCCCCTGAAGCACCGCCTCCGGTAGTAAAGGGGCATTTTTAAACTCGATGGGCTCAGTAAAAGTGAAGTTGTCCACCAATTCGGCAGAGTCTAGCACCGAGAATTTATAAACGTCATCGCTATAAAAAGGCTGGTTATTGACCGTATCGCCTCTCAGCGCAGCCACTCGGGGACTCGTAAAGAAAAGATTGTTTCGGACATCAATACTTTGCTCAATACCCTGAGCCTCAAAAATATCCTTTAGTTCATCGTTCAATTCCGCTAGTTCCAGATACTCACTGGTGCGTAGATCGCCCAGAAAGCCAGGGTTCATCACTAAATTATTGGTAAAGCGGGCTTCTATAGTTTCCTCAAAAGTGATGAGCCGCTGGGCTACGTTTACTATGGTGTTCTGGCTAAAGTCAATGTAGCGAAAGTAACGGGCACCCCCAATTCGCAGTACCCGGCTGGTGATATTGTACAGGGTTGAGTTGGTAACTACCACAGAGTCGGTCGTTTCCCGGGCATCAATCAGACGGCCATTGTTGGGAATGAAGGTTCGCCCTACGTTACTGGCAATACAGTTGTTGATATATACTTTTGCGCCTATGTTACCCAGGCGGACAATCGACTGCCCGGTGCCATCCAGCCAGCAGTTCTCCAGTCGGACGCGGGCTGAATCGGATTGCACCCGGATCATACGTTCTTCGTAAGCCCCAACTTCTTTTACCTTCGTAATGTACAATCCCTCCTGGTTAAGGTCGCCCAGGGCAGTGAAGTGGCTAAACGTACCTCCTCCGCTAGGTGGAGTAGGTTGCAAAACAGGCATGGCTCCTTCGCCCTCTTCGGCCCGAATGGTGAGTGGGTAACCCTGATTCTGGATTTCGCCTACCAACTTGTACACGCCGTTGCGCTTCAGCAGGTAAATCGTTCGCGGATCAACCCGCTGCCCGTTGTCTAATGTATCGCCGGCAATTACATTATTGAGCACCCCCACCGAATCGGGCGGGACTACCACCACCCGTCGCTCCTGGGCGTACAGGCAGGTGATAGGTAGACTAAGTAGTAAAAAAAATAGTGTTTTCATTCCTTCCCAAACTTATAGCGTAACCCAAAGTCCGCCGTAAAACCAAAATATTCCTGAGCGGTGAGGAAGCTTTCCTGAAACTGAAAAGACTCTATTGGGGCATCGGTAATATTATTCCAGTGGGCAAACACTTGAAACTGCTTATTGATATTGTAGCTGGCCACTGCATCGAGACGTACCAGCAAATCGGAAAAGCTATCTTCCTGAGGGCGCGAGCCCAGTTGGTCAAAACTATCATCCTGCAAAATCATAGAAAGCCGTCCCGAGAAACCACCTTTTTCGTAGCCCAGCGAAACGTTGGTCGTCAAGTCAGGCTGACCAGGCATTCGTCCGGGGCGGAAATCATCTACGAAACGAGGGGTAAACAACGGGCTGCCACTATCGCCCCGTCGGGCAAAGAAGGGGTACAGTGTGCTGGACTCGATAAAGGTGACGTTGGCCGAAAATACAATTCCGTTGAAGGGGGAGGGCAATGCTAGCAAGTTGGCCTGAAAGTCAATTTCTACTCCCCGCACGGTGGTGGGTTCAGTTACATTGATCGGCTGGGACACTTCGTAACCAAATAGCAGGTCGCGACGGTTGGTTTCGGTAAACTGATACTGCACATCAATGTTGCTCAATTCCTTTTGGAAGAACCCGACCGTGAACAGCCCAAAATTTCGGTAAGCGGAAAAGAAAACATCGAAATTCCAGGCGGTCATGTGCTGCAACGCCGGATTGCCTAGTTCCGCCCGCGACTCAAAGGGTTCAATTCGCTCCCAGGGTACTAGGTTCTGAAAATCGGGACGAGCCAGCGAGCGGGTAGCCGCCACCCGAACGTCGAACCAGTCGGTAAATTTATAGCGGGCGTGTAGCATCGGTAGCCATTCAGTGTAGGCAATCTCGCTGGTTTGTTCCTGCCGGAAAGTAGCCCCTAGTTCCCCTTCATCTAGGTCGTCTTCATCAATTTCGGCGGTACGGAAACCCAAGTATTCGGCATCAGTATGTTCTATCCGCACCCCACCGAGCAGCATCAGCTTACCAAAATCCACTTCGCTCATTAAATAGGCGGCGGCAATGCCTTCCTGCGCCTCGTAGTCAGCATTATCTACGAGACCGTTGGGATAGTAATAATCCGAAGCAAACAGGGTAGCAAAGCGGTCTACGGCAAACTCATTCAGTCCCGGGCCGAAGTCCACGCTGTTATCCAGAAAATCCTCCGCTTGGTAATTGCCCAAAAAGTTAGTCATGGAAATATCCTGATTGGCTGCGCTGGGCGTAAGCTGGTATTCGTTAGGAAAATCCTCCAAAAAATCTTCAAAGCCATCCTGCGCCCCATTACCCTGATCACGGAATTGTACAGCATCCTTTGAGCGGTCAAACAAGCGGTATTTTACCCCTCCTTTTACGTAAGCCCGGTTACCCGACCCAAAATTCAGCACCTTTTTCAGATCGGCTTGCACCGTATAAATATCCTCGGTGGTCAGGTCATCGTCAATCTCCCCCCGCCGCAGAAAAGCATTGGCAAAATCGTTGTTGGCAAACCCGGTAATGGCACCTGGCCCAGCCCCCACCGGAGGGCCACCCTCATCAAAATCAAAGGCGTTTACTTCCCGAAATCGCATTTGGTGCGAAAAGGGGGTGGTTTGCCGGGAGGTAGAGTAGGAAGTCCGCCAGTCGAACTCAAGCGACTGGTTAGAAAACGCATGGTCGCCACTGAAGCTACTGGACAGCAAACGGGTATTGAGCGAACGCTCCCTTAACCCGTAATCCTGAAAGTTTTCCCGCACATCAAAGGTACGACGGCGGCGCAACTCATCGCGGTCAGTCTCCCCCCAGAGCGTACTCCAGAGCAGCGAACTGTTTACCCCCAAGTCATAGTCCACCGCCAGGCTACCTCCGTAGCGGCGGCGTACTTCGATAATATCGGATAACGTAC
Source organism: uncultured Flammeovirgaceae bacterium (assembly GCA_937884755.1). GTDB lineage: Bacteria > Bacteroidota > Bacteroidia > Cytophagales > Cyclobacteriaceae > Tunicatimonas. The sequence continues at coordinate 4,391 of CAKZYJ010000020.1, read as the reverse complement.
TGCTTTCCAATCGGATTAAATCCGGTCGTTCCACCAGGGTTTGCCAGTCGGCACTGAGCACATCAGAACTGCGGTTGGCCCGTTGGTAATTACCGGTAACAAGCACCCCAAGCTTATTAACTAAAAAGCGATTACTGAGTCTGGCATTCCCCCGGTATTGTCCCCACTCGTTAGCAATACTGTTGTAGCCAGTTTGTACCCTTACGTTGCCCTGCCAATTTTCGGAGGCGCGTTTTACCACAAAATTCACCGTACCGCCAATAGCGTCTCCGTCTTTATCCGGGGTCAGGGCTTTAAACACTTCAATACCCGCCAGTTGCTCGGGCGAGATCATGCTCAGGTCTACCGAGCGATCTTGTGGATCAGTAGATGGAATCCGTTCGCCGTTAATGGTGATGGCATTGAACCGGGGCGAAAGACCACGTACAATCACTTTTTGTCCTTCACCGGCATTACGTTCAATAGCAATCCCCGGCAAACGCCCTACCGATTCGGCGGCATTCTGGTCGGGTAATTCCTCAATCCGCTCTTTGGAAACAACGTTGACAATGGTGTTGGACGAAAGCTGTTGGTTGATGGCCGCTTGCTGCCCCAGGGCTTGCCCAGTGACGATTACTTCCTGCATAGTAGTCACGTCGGGTTGTAGTGCGGCATTAAGGCTGAGGGTACTGTTCGGCTTGATCTCTACTTCCTGTACTTTATCGCGGTAGCCTAGAAAGCTTATGACCACACTTTGCGTACCTGTTGGCACCTGCACCAGCGTGTAGTTGCCATTCAGATTGGTAACCGAGCCAATACTGGTCCCTCTGATGGTTACCGTGGCTCCGGGTAAGGGTTCTCCAGTTTGCTCGTCGGTGATTCTACCCATAATCGTTCCGTATTCTTGTTCCACTACAATCTTGGGGCTACCTGCCCGATGAAACCCTTTGATCATCACCTGGTAGTTACGCTGCCGGATCATCAGGTTTTTGCCCCGGAATAACTCCTCCAGCACCTGCGCTACCGTGACATCATATACCCGGAGGTTCACCCGTTGGTCTTTATCAATATTCTCGCTGCTGTACACAAAGCGGAAAACGGTGGCTTCTTCAATACGCTGTAAGGCTTCTTCCAGACTAACGTTAACCAGATTCAGGCTTACTTTTACTTCGCGGATGTTGGGGATACTTCCCGATAGAGCCGTAAGTGGGAAAACTAACCAGATAGCCAATATTGATAACAAAACCCTTGGTGAACGCATGGCTCTACTGTTGAATAACGATCATATCTTTTTTTCTCTCGTAACGAAAGTTTAGCACGAAAGCCAGGTCTTCTAGAATGGTATCTAAACTGGCTTGAGTGTAGCGGGCGGTAACCCGTTTGTGCCTCAAAGACTTTCCTTTGATACTAAATTCTATGTCAAAGTGCTGTTCCAGGGTGCTACAAACCTGATCTAAAGGAGTATTCCGAAAGACTAACTCCTTTTCCGGTTCAACCGACAACATAGCCGAGAGTAAAATGATAAAGCTTCCCAGTTTGAACCCAACAATTACCATAGTTTCGTTACTTCTGATTATGACTAAGACGTAAACCAGATAAAATACCCTGACACGATTTTAAAATTTTTTCAAAATTATGCTTCTCTACTGATTGCGTTTCAATTTTTCCATGGCCTCTTCATTTACCGTCAACCCCAAACCCGGTTTATCAGGAATGTAGAGATACCCATCTTTAAATGTAAAATAGTCCTCAAACAGGTCGTTCAGGCCTAGTTCTTCCCGTCTTCCGCCGTACTCCTGCACCCGCGCTGCATTCGGTATGGCCCCAATCAACTGAAGGCTAGCCGCAGTCGCCAAGGTAGGCCGAGCGTTGTGCACCATAATTGGTCGGTCGAAGGCGTGAGCCATGTCCGATATTTTTTTGCACTCGCTAATTCCCGCGCACTTAATTACATCAGCATTAATCACATCTACTTTTCCGATGGTCAGCAGATCGCGCATCTGCCATTTGTTAAATTCGTGCTCCCCCGCCATCACCGGAATAGGCAAGGCTTCTACCACCTGGCGTAAGCCGGGGTAATCGAGGTAGGAAACCGGCTCTTCCAAAGCAGCAATATTGAAGTGCTCGTATAGTCGCAGCCCCATGTCAATGGCTTTGGCGGGAGTGTAGCCATTATTAAAGTCGACAAACAGCTCTACGTCGTCGCCTACCGCTTTACGAACCTCCCTCACAATTTCAAAAGTCGGGTCGGGGTCGGGATCTACGTTGAGCTGACGGATTTGCATCCGGGCTTTGATGGTAGTGTAGCCTTGCTCTACGAACGCTGCCCCCGTAGCGGCCATTTCTGCTGCATTCTTTTGCCCATTCTTACCGCCACTGCGACCGTAGCTGCCGTATACTCGGACTTTTTCATATTGGGTGCTACCCAGCAGGTTACGCACTGGCATATTCAGCAGCTTTCCCTTCAAATCCCAGAGGGCATTGTCGATACCAGCAATGGTACCGGGCAGTAATCCGGTAGAGCCCAGATCTTCGCCCTTGAAGAACAATTGCATCCAGATGTGCTCGGAGTGAAATGGGTTTTGCCCTTCCACTTCATCCTCACAAAATTCGTCAATTACTTTGGCTACAATCTCCGGGTGATCGTGGTCGGCTTCTCCCCAACCCGATACCCCGGCATCAGTTTCTATTTTCACGAAGGTGGCCTTTTTGAAGACGTAGGGCTTCACTTTAGTGATCTTTACGAAATCAACCGCTTTAATACGGGAAGCTGCTTTTACCTCCGGAAGAAAAGCCGGAGCGGTTAGACCCAACGCCGAGAGACGTAGAAATTTTTGTCGGGAGAGTGCCATACTTTTTAGTGATTAGACGAATATTAAATCACTTACCCCGACAGTGTTTTGAAAAATTACTATCTTATTGGCTTTCTTAAGGATGCTATTGACAATATTATATTTTTGATTTTAGTCTATTCTATAACTGTTAAGATCATTGTCTGATTGTAAAAATAATCCATCCTACGAACAGCTTTTTAACCAGGTAGCGCAAGACGGTGATTACCGGGCGTTTGAAAAGCTCTTTAAGGTAACCTACGGAAAGCTGTTACGCTATGCCATTAGCTTTACTTCAGATAAGGAGGAAGCTGAGAACGTTGTATCCGAGGTGTTCTATAAGATTTGGAAAAACCGTTCGAAACTTGCTATCAACACTTCGGTAAAATCGTACCTTTATTCGGCGGTGCGCAACCAGGCACTGGATGGTCTACGAAAAGCCCGGGGTACCCGAGAGGCCTTAGATTGTTTTTCGTCAGTGCCCAACAATCAGACTCCCAGCCCGGAAGATTATCTTATTAGCCAAGAGTTGGAAGAACGCATTCAGCGTACCATTAGCCAATTGCCCGAGCAGCGACGGCTAATTTTTCGGCTTAACCGGATAGAAGGGCTTAAGTACCGGGAAATTGCCCAACGACTTAATATTTCAATTAAAACGGTAGAAACCCAGATGAGTCGCTCATTAAAGGCCCTGCGGAATGTTATTCCTCAATAATTTATCGTTTTTTTACCGCTCTACTGTCAGGGAAAGATAATTATTGAACGTCATAGAGGTAAGTAGCCACACGTATGAACCAGCATTACGATAGTAAGAAGGAAGCCGATCAAGCCTTTCGGCAACTCGATCAGCGACTCCGCCGGGAGGGACTGGTACCTACCGAAAAGGAACGTTTTACCCGACGATACTGGATTGCGGCGGCCATCTCGGTAATAGGCCTGCTGTCGGCTACTCTTTTTTCCGCCTGGTTGACTGATATTACCCCCACGGAAACCATCAGCCAGGTAGAGAAAGTAACCCCGATGGGGCAGAAAATCCGCTTCCAATTGCCTGATGGAACTAAGGTTTGGCTCAATGCCGATAGTCGGTTTACCTACCCTTCTTCTTTTGCCAGGCAACGAGTAGTCTACCTTAGCGGGGAAGCCTTTCTGGAAGTGGCTCACGATGCCAATCGCCCGTTCGTTGTACGTACGGAAAAGGCTAGCGTTAAGGTATTAGGAACTTCTTTCAATGTGAAGGCTCGAGAAGCCCAGCCCACTGAAACGGTAGTAGTAAGTGGAAAAGTAGCGTTTAGTGGCAAGGATAACCCAACCTCTAGCGTAGTGCTTCAGCCCAACGATAAAGCCGTATTGAATACTACTACGGGTGAAACTATTCGTAGTACGGTAGATGCCAATAGCTATGCTGCCTGGACGAACGGTACGTTGATTTTTGAAGACCAGCCACTAAGTGAAGTGTTTACCGAATTAGCCCGCTGGTACGGGGTCACGATAGCAGTAGAGAATCCGGCTATTCAGAAGTGCCAGGTAACAGCGAAGTTTGAGGATTTACCATTGGCTACGGTGCGAGACCAACTTCAATTT
>CAKZYJ010000019.1 GCA_937884755.1 uncultured Flammeovirgaceae bacterium | reverse complement strand
GGCCGACCCGGTGCCGTTCACATTGGCAAACCGGATGACCATATCATTCACCGCACTGATACTCATAAAATCTTGGTAGGTTTAGTTACGTTGTACAGATATTTTTGCATGTCCCAGGCCGCGGTAGGGCAACGCTCGGCACAAAGCCCGCAGTGCAGGCATACGTCTTCATCTTTCACCATCACGCGGGCGGTGGGTAGGGTTTCGGAGACGTACAAGTCCTGACTTTTATCTTCAGCCGGGGCATTGAGCCGTTGCCGTAAATCATCTTCTTCGCCGTTGACGGTGAAGGTAATACAGGTGGTGGGGCAGATATCGACGCAGGCATCGCACTCAATACAGAGCTTTTCGGTGAAGACCGTTTGCACGTCGCAGTTGAGGCAGCGCTGGGCTTCCTTAAAGCCGGTAGGTGGATCAAAGCCGAGTTCTACTTCTACCTTGCGATTGGTGAGGGTGATGGTCTTAGCTTCGTGGGGCACGGCGTAGCGCAGATCGTCTACCACCGGGCTATCGTAGCTCCATTCGTGAATGCCCATCTTCTGACGAATCAGGTTGGTGGTAGGCGGCAATCGTTCGCTCACGTCTTTGCCGTGGCAGAACTTATCGATAGAAACCGCGGCCTGATGCCCGTGGGCGACGGCAGTGATAATATTTTCGGGACCAAAGGCGGCATCACCGCCGAAGAAGACTTTGGGTAGCGTAGACTGGAAGGTAGTTTTGTTCAGTACCGGCAAATCCCACTTGCCAAACTCAATACCCAGGTCGCGCTCAATCCAGGGGAAGGCATTATCCTGCCCGATGGCGATGATCACATCATCGGCTTCAATAAAGGTATCCGGTTCGCCGGTAGGGATTAGTTTGCGGCGACCGTTTTCGTCGTACTCGGCCCGTACATGTTCGAGGAGCACACCTTTTAGTTTGCCGTTTTCCACCACAAATTCTTTGGGCGGCATGTTGTTCATAATTGGAATGTCTTCGGCCTGAGCATCAGAAATTTCCCAGGGAGAGGCTTTCATAGTTTCAAAAGGACTACGTACTACCACGGTCACTTCATCGCCACCCAATCGGCGAGAGGTACGGCAGCAGTCCATGGCGGTATTCCCTCCGCCCAGCACAATTACTTTTTTGCCGATTTTATCGGTATGCTCAAAGGCTACGTTAGCCAAGTACTCAATACCGATATGGATGTTCTTACTGCCCTCTTCCCGACCGGGAATATGCAGATCGCGACCCTTAGGAGCGCCAGTACCGACAAAAATAGCGTCGTAATCTTTCTCCAGCACTTCTTTCATACTATCCACGTAGTGATTGAAGTGGGTGTGCACGCCCATATCAATAATGTAGTTCACCTCCTCATCCAGCACCTCTTCGGGAAGGCGGAAGGCGGGAATCTGGCTGCGCATCATACCGCCGCCCTTGTAGAACTCATCGTACAGATGTAGTTCATAGCCTAGCGGGGCTAGATCGCGAGCTACGGTAAGGGAATCCGGTCCACCGCCAATGAGGGCGATCTTTTTTCCGTTTTTCTTGTCCGGTACGCTCGGCATCCGGCTACGCACTTCGCCTTTGTTATCGGCAGCTACGCGCTTCAGGCGGCAGATGGCTACCGGTTCTTCTTCTACCCGGCCTCGTCGGCAAGCCGGCTCGCAGGGACGGTCGCAGGTGCGGCCCAGGATGCCGGGGAATACGTTGGATTCCCAGTTGACCATGTAGGCGTCGGTGTAGCGTTCGGCGGCAATCAGACGGATGTATTCGGGAACGGGAGTATGGGCGGGACAGGCGTACTGGCAGTCTACCACCTTATGGAAATACTCGGGGTCGTTGATATTAGTAGGTTCCAAAACAGTGCAGGTTGTTGAGTAATACACTTCTTCGAAAAGTAAAATAGAAAATATCTGCAAACTTTGCGAATTTTCGTTCTTCGGTATTCGGAAGATAAGAATAATTGAGCATAAATAGTTATCTCAAAATAGGCTGGAAAACGATGACTAAATTTGGATAAGTAATGCGAAATACTCTTTCATTATGCGTAGAGCTGCTATTTTTTAAGCATGAATGGTTGTCTTAATTAAAAAAGAGCGTATTTTTCTGGCGTTGATTGCCATGTAAACTCCATATCATATGAATGTCGCTTCTATCAATCTGTTCTCTCCAGAATTCGATGCTAATCCGTATCCCCTTTATCAGGAGATTCGGGAAAACCATCCACTGTTTTATTATGCTGAAGCAGATGCCTACGTGCTCAGTCGCTTTAATGATGTGTCGTTGGCTTTCAAAAACCCGGCTTTTACCGTAAAAAACTACGAATTTCAATCGGAGCCATTGCACGGGCGTACTTTTATCCAGATGGATGGATCCGAACACTCCAAGTACCGAAATATTGTGGCACCTTCTATACGAGGGCGAGAGTTGATGCAGAACATCGTACCGATTATTGAGCAAACGGCTCGAGAACTCTACCAACCATTTAAAGAAAAGAACACCGCTGATTTTGCGGTTGAGTTCGCCGCTCGATTTCCTATTTTGGTGATTGTGGGGTTATTAGGGTTAGATAAAAAAGACGAATCTTCTTTTCTGACCTGGTACCGCACTTTTGTTGATTTTATTGCTGATCTGGGTCGTACTCCCGAAATTACCGAAGCGGCCTTCAGAACCAAGGAAGAAATAACCGACTATCTGTTGCCCATTATTGCCCATAAACGGGATAATCCGGCAGATGATTTACTATCTACTATGTGTCAAAGCGAAATTGATGGGGTGCGAATGAGTGATCAGGAAATTAAGGCCTTCATTAGTTTACTTATTACCGCTGGAGGTGAGAGTACCGACAAAATGCTTTCTCTTACGTTGAGAAACCTGCTCATGCACCCTGAGCAATTGGAGGCTGTGCGGCACGACCGTTCTCTGATTGCTAATGCTTTTGCCGAGTCGTTGCGGTTTAGCCCGGTGACGCACCGAATTATGCGTATTACTTCAGAAGAGGTAGAAGTGAGCGGAGGAACCATACCCGCCGAGGCAAAAGTGATTATGCTGTTAGGAGCTGCCCAGCACGATAAACAACAGTTTGACCAACCCGAGCAGTTCAATATTTTTCGGGAAGATCTGGATGTAGAAAAAGCTTTTTCCGGTTCAGCCAACCATATGGCTTTTGGTGCCGGTCGGCATTTCTGTGTGGGAGCTATGCTGGCGAAGGTTGAAATGGAAGTAGCCTTTGATCAGTTACTTGATCTGACGACTTCTATAGAATTAGCTGAGCCGGATAACATCCGGGAGCAGGGACTATTTACCCGAGGAATAGAACACTTAAAAATTAACTATACGCTAAGTTGACGTTACCGCTATAGTTATAGCGTGTCCAAATTTTTCCTACACGACGCTCACCTCAGTCTGTAATTCCCTACTATTTTCAGCCCTAATCCTCTGGTCATGTCTGGGCCAACGAATGAAAAGTTCCTAAGACAAGTGCGTCTACTATTGGGGAATAATTCGTGGTGTAAATTGAAGGTCTTTAAACTAGAAACCCTAAACTGAGTAGAGAGGAGCACAAATTGATTATCTGAGCCCGCCATTATTATAGTATATTGACGTGCTAAATCGATAGTCCAGATGATTAAACGGATATTTTCCTTCACCTTGCTAGCTTTATCTGCCTGGTTGCTGAGCTTTTGCCAAGAGCCCGAAGAGGCTACACTGCCCAATCGCCCCAACATTCTCTTCATCATGTCCGATGATCACGCCTATCAAGCCATTAGTGCGTATTCTGATCAGCTAATCCAAACGCCCAGTATTGATCGGTTAGCCGAGGAAGGCATGTTGTTTACGAATGCTTCGGTCACCAATTCTATCTGCGCTCCATCTCGGGCTACTATTTTGACCGGCAAGCACACTCACATCAACGGCAAAATTGATAATATGATGCCCTTTGATACCACTCAGGTTACTTTCCCTCAGTTATTTCAGCAGGCCGGGTATCAGACGGCCATGTATGGCAAACTGCACTTCGGCAATAACCCCAAAGGCGTAGATGATTTCATGATCTTACCTGGGCAGGGAAGTTACATCAATCCCCGGTTCATTACCTCTCAGGGTGATACCACTATCACCGGATATGTGACCGATATTATTACCGATTTGACCATTAATTGGCTGGATCAGGAACGCGATCCGAATAAGCCCTTTCTGATGATGTATCTGCACAAAGCCCCCCATCGGGCCTGGTGGCCCAGTCCCGAGAAGTTCAGGGCATTTGCCAGCAAAACCTTTCCCGAACCCACAACCCTGTTTGATGATTACGCCAGTCGGGGTACGGCGGCCCGGGAAGCCGAAATGACCATTGCCTACGAAATGCTACTGAGCTATGATAATAAAGTACTTCCTCAGGCCATTACTGATTTAGGTATCTCCGATGACCCCAGAAACCAACGCTATTTTGAGGGTAGTGAATACCCTCGCATTAATGAAGCCCAAAGTACATTATACCAGCCCATTCTGGATTCTATCGCAGAATCCTTTAAAGAGCGTTGGCCCACGATGAGCGATAAGGAAAAGAGAAGCTGGAAATATCAGCGCTACATGCAGGATTATCTAGGCTGTATTTCTTCGGTAGACGATAATGTAGGCCGGGTGTTAGACTACCTGGATACAAGCGGATTGGCCGAAAATACCATCGTCGTGTATACTTCGGATCAGGGGTTTTACCTAGGCGAACACGGATGGTTTGACAAGCGATTTATCTACGATGAATCCTTCAAAACCCCCTTGCTGATTCGATGGCCTAATGTAATTGCAGCGGGCACTACCAGCGACGAGATGGTGCAGAACTTGGACTTTGCCCAAACCTTTTTGGAAGCAGCCGGCATCGCTGCGCCGAATGATATGCAGGGAGAAAGCCTAATGCCTTTACTAACCGGTGATACCGCTAACTGGACCCGGAATGCCGTCTACTATCATTACTACGAATACCCCGGCGAGCATGCCGTAAAGCGGCACTACGGCATTGTGACCAAAGACTACAAGCTAGCCCATTTTTACTACGATGTAGATGAATGGGAGCTGTACGACCGCCAAAAAGATCCGCAGGAGATGACTAGTGTCTATGACGATCCGGCCTACGCCCAAGTAGTGGCTATATTGCGGCAGGAGCTAGACGAATTACGAAAGAAGTATAAAGACTCACCCGAGCTAGACCAAAAGTATATTGAGCTGTATACCAATAAAGAATAAAGGTATAAAATAACGCAAACTATGGATTGAAATATATCTTGGCTCGCTGGACAAGGGGAAAGCTTGCTGTCTGAGCGAAGCGAGTTTCAAGGTTTCCTAGATTTTTGTCTACTTTTCATCGATGGAAAAGTAGAAGCCCGCCCGGCTCAAGGGCAGAGCATTGGAAGTCAGACGCTTACTGTTTGCCATTAATAAGTTTTTATCCATAGTTCACGTTAAAGTAGAATTTTTTTAATCTACCGCGACTGTTGAGTGAATTACGAATTTCAGCTTAGCTCAATAAAAAAAACCCAGAAGAGGTGATAAGGCTTTTTGGGTACAGAAGTACGCTTCCTACGGCACTTCCTTCTATCTTCACGGCTGGTTTTATCGCTCCTATGTACTCCTTTTTTGATATTCTACTTTTCCTGGGCATCAGCCAGGGTTTGTTTTTGGTGATAGCGCTGCAATCGTTGCAAAACCGCAACGTAGAAGCTAACCGATGGCTAACCCGTTGCCTGCTCATAGCCGTACTCATGCTATTCGGGCGGATAGCTCTGTTTCGGATACAAGAACTGTGGGTGTGGCGCTTTGCCATTCTGGCAGATACCACCATCTTTCTATTTGGCCCCTGGCTCTACAGTTACTTTCATCGATTATTCCTGCAAAAATCCGATAACTTGCCCATTCGGGTTTGGGAGTATGGGCCAGCCTTACTGAATGCACTTTTCTTTCTCTGGACGCTCAGTTTGGATCTGGAATATTTTATCGAGCTCTATCAAGGAGAGACTTTCCATTATATCTTTTTCACCGTAGAGGCGGGAGGTATCACCTCTTTATTCGTCTATCTTTTCCGAATCTCTCGGCTGATTCGCACTTACCTGCGGGTGAAGGATCAGCAAATTTCTTTTCCCCAAACGGCGCTACCCTTTGCCATGATTGTAGTGGGCTTTCTGGCTACTATTGGCTTACTGTGGGTGGTGAGCTTTATTTCGGTTTATATATTTCAAACGTATTTGCCGGTGCTCAACTACGATATGTTCTGGGTAGCTATTCCGCTGCTGACCTACCTCATTGGCTACTACAGCCTACGGCAGCCCGAAATATTTCGGGTATATCTGCGCTCTAAAGATGCTAAAGTGAAGCGAGACCGTATTGACCCCGTGACGGTGCAGCGGCTGAAGAAACGGCTTCAGTTTTATATGGAAGAGGAGCACGTATACTTGCAAGATAATCTTACCCTGAAAAAACTGGCCGATATGATAGACACCTCGCCCAACAATCTTAGTTGGTTGCTGAATCAGGTATATCAGACTACGTTCTACAAGTACGTGAATAAATACCGGGTGCAGTCCTTCGTTCGCCGGGTGAAGAACCGGGAATACGAACATAAAACGCTGCTCGGTTTAGCGTTCGATTCGGGCTTTAGCTCTAAGTCGGCGTTTAATACTTCCTTTAAAGCTGAAACCGGATTTACTCCCTCCCAGTTTGTGAGCAATAGGAGTAGCGATGGGTACAAAGACACCCTCTTGTGAGGAAAAAGACGCTTGAAGAGCCTTGTTTTCGGTGATTTGAGAAAATGTAATCTCAAACACCGATGAAACACTTTTCACACATCCTATTTCTATTCACGCTCACGTTAGGAGCATTCTCCTGCTCAGATGACGATGCCGCGGACGAACCAGCTATTCCTATCGAGGAACTGGTAGTAGAAACACTCATTCCTGACTTTGGGGCCAACGACGGCTTGTACGTAACCAGCGACGGAACTATTATTGCCTCGGACTTTGGTACGTTTGATAATGATTTACAGATAGGCTTGGGCACCAAAGTATTATCCGTTACTCCCGAAGGAGCAGTGAGCGAAAAAGCCGCCGGATTTGTAGCTCCTATGGGTGGGGGCACGGATAGTCAGGGTAATTTCTATTTTACCCACGAAAATGGGGGAGATTATGCCGACGGAAAAGTAATACGCGTGACCCCCGACGGAAATACTACCGAAATAGCTACGTTGCCAGGTTGGCCATCAGGGATAGCGGTAGACGCTAATGATAACCTCTACGTTGCCAACTTTGTCGCCCCATTGCTACATAAGATTATTCCCGATGGTACGGTAGCCGTACTGGCTCAGGATGACCGACTGTTGGGTTGTGTGGGCATTGATACGGACGAAGCGGGCAATATTGTTACGGCCAACTTCTACAACGGGGCTATTTACCGCGTAAACGCCAGCAGCGGCGAAGTAAGCCTGATTGCCCAAATTCCCAATTTGGTAGAGAACTTTGCTATTGGATATATGACCTTATTTGAGGGAGATATTTACGCCACCGGTATAGGCGATAACAAAATATTTAAGGTAACAATGGACGGGCAGATAAGCACCTTAGCCGGTACTGGTACCAACAGCAGCGATGATGGACTGTTAGCCGAGGCTACTTTCTCTAACCCCAACGGCATTGCCGCCGATACCGCCCGCCGTCGGCTATATATTTCCCAGTTTGGCGAGCGGGCCCTTCGCTTCATCCAGTTCTAACCGAAACCTAAGCCAGTGAAGCATATTAGATACCTCCGGCGGGAGGTTCAGTAGTGAAGTACATTAGCAGTGAAGTAAACTGAGGGCGGTCTACATTAGATCGCCCTCTTTCATTTAAGTAAGCATAAATAAAGACTGGTTTTCCACTAATTTAGGGGAAGATTTACTGTTTGAGCGCAGCGATCCACCGTGAATTCTAAGGTTAAAACAAGTTTTCTGCGTATAATTTTTCTGGGAAG
>CAKZYJ010000018.1 GCA_937884755.1 uncultured Flammeovirgaceae bacterium | reverse complement strand
CCCACGAGTTTCGCACCCCCCTAAGTACCATTTTGTCATCGGCTAACCTGATTGCCCGCCAGAATGAGCCAGGACAGGAAGAAAAACGGCTCAAGAACGTGGAGCGGATCCGCTCCAGTGTGCGAAACCTAGTGGATATTCTCAATGAGTTTCTTTCGCTGGGCCGCTTGGAGGAAGGAAAGGTGAGTGCTAATCCGGAAGTTTTTGACCTGGTAGGGTTTATGAATGAAATTGTGCAGGAGTTGCAGCACGCCCATAAACCCGGTCAGCAAGTACACATCAACTCACCCCAATCTGCTATTGAGGTGCAGGTAGACAAGCAGTTTGCCCGCAACATTTTTCTCAACCTGCTTTCCAATGCCCTCAAATATTCCCCGGAAGGAAAGCCCGTAGACATTGTGATCGACCATCATCCGCCTACCTTCAGCGTACAGATTGCCGACCGGGGCGTAGGCATTCCTGAAGACGAGCACAAGCATTTGTTTGATCTGTTTTTTCGGGCCCGTAATGCGACTAATATTCAGGGTACTGGTTTAGGGCTGCCGATTGTAAAAAAGTACATTGATCTGATGCAGGGGGATATTGCCGTAGAAAGCCAACTGGAAAAGGGTACCACCTTTACCATCACCCTGCCCTTAGCGCAAGCAAAAATAGAAGCGGTATGAAAAAGCTATTATTGATTGAGGACAACCAGGACGTGCGGGAAACCACGGCCGATATTCTGGAGCTGTCGGGCTACGAGGTAACCGCCGTAGACAGTGGGCGAGCCGGAGTGGAAACCGCGCTCAACCAAACACCCGATTTGATTATCTGTGATATTATGATGCCCGGTTTGGATGGCTACGGGGTGCTGCATATCCTTAGTAAACGAGCCGAGACCACCGGAATTCCCTTTATATTCCTAACGGCTAAATCGGAAAAAACCGATATACGTAAAGGCATGAACCTAGGGGCGGATGATTATCTGACCAAACCATTCGAGGAAAGCGAGCTGCTGGATGCGGTAGAAACCCGGCTGCGTAAGAGTAATCAGCTCCGCCAGGAATACGCCCCGGATTCGGATGGGTTGGATCAGTTTTTTCAGCAAGCCCGGACGTTTGCCGATCTAAGAGAACTTTCGGCAGAACGAACAGTAAAGGTATATCAGAAAAAATCTGACCTGTTTCGGGAAGGAGATATGGGGCAGTGGCTGTATTTTGTGAACCAGGGTCAAGTAAAAACCTACAAAACCAGCGCAGACGGCAAAGAACTGGTAACCGGGATGTCCGGACCTGGTGACTTTCTGGGCTATATGGCGTTGCTTGACGATAACCGAAAGCACAGCGAAACGGCTACGGCTTTGGAAGCAACAGAAGTAAGCCTGATTCCTCCGGATGATTTCTTCCGGCTACTGTACGGCAACCGCGAAGTGGCGGGAAAATTCATTAAAATGTTATCGCATCATTTAGTAGAGCGGGAAGAGCAGTTGTTACATATTGCCTATCACTCAGTACGGCAGCGGGTGGCCGCAGTGCTGCTTCGGTTGGCCGAAATCCAGGTGAAAAGCGAGGAATATCCTGTGATTACCCTTACCCAGCGCGACTTAGCGGGCTTGGCGGGTACAGTGAAAGAAACCGTAACCCGCACCCTGGCCGATTTTAAAGAGGAAGGCCTAATTGACATTGACCGGATGAAAGTAGTTATTCTTAACCAGCCAGGGCTTCAGCGTGCCACCAAATGATACGCTATGTATTATTAGAGTCTGGAACTATAGTATCAGAATTGCTAGTATTCCTGAGTGGGCTTGTCGTACAGAGGTCTGGCAACTATACGTGCGAAATCCGCCACCCTATTTATCAGGATAATAATTTGATCGTCCATCAAACGGTCGTTTGATAGACTTAAAAACTCTTCCTTAAAATAGCAGGGTTTTCACCATATTCTCCGTTCATCTTTTCGTCTATCAATCAAAATTCATATACTTGTACTTGTTAATGAGTTTATAGACTTTTCTTCACTCCACAAGCCTGTGAACATCGGATACGCTCGCGTCTCTACCAAAGACCAAAAATTAGATGCCCAAATTGATCAACTCACTGCTGCCGGTGCTGAGCAAGTGTTTGCTGATATTGCCAGTGGAGCTAAGTCGTCTCGTCCAGAACTGAATAGAATGAAGGAGCAGTTGCGCCAAGGCGACACGTTAATTATCCAACGCTTGGATCGGCTGGGCCGATCTATGAATGATTTAGTAAGGTGGGTGCAATTACTCGACGATCAAGGGGTAAAGTTTAAAAGCCTGACTGAAAACATAGACACAACTACTCCAGGGGGAAGACTGGTTTTCCACATCTTTGGAGCTTTAGCTGAGTTTGAACGTAACTTGATCCGGGAGCGTACTCGTTCCGGATTAAATGCAGCACGAGCAAGGGGGCGTACTGGTGGCCGTAAACGAGTGTTGTCAAAAAAACAGCAACAGGCACTCAAAACTTTGTACGATACCGGAGAACATACCATTCAGGAACTGATGACCCAGTATAGTATCAGCCGGGCAACTTTATATAAGGTAGTAAACGGAAGCTACTAGTACCGAACTTCGTTTGACTGCATTCTGTAATCTTTGGTAAGCCCTCTTCTTTCTTTTTTAGTTACCTAAAATCATTCCCTTTATCCGCAACTACAGACATATGAAGGAAGAGCAACCATATAAAGAAATTAAGCCCATCAAAAAGCTCGAGCATCTGGTGCATTCCTTCTGGATGCACCGAAACTTATCGGATGACCCTGAGCAGTTGACAATTGTGCCGGATAGCTACTTTAAAATAGTTTTTGTAGTACAGGATGGTAAGGTAGTGAAGTACTTTATGACGGGTCTATGGATCAGAGAAAACAGCTTTATTACTCCTCCTAATGCCACCAATTACGGGTGTAGATTGAAGATACTAGCTCCTGAATTTTTGATCCATCAGGAAGTTGCATCTATCCTCCAAGATTTCAAGCAGTTAGATTTAGCATACTTAAATCTAAAGCATTTTGACCTTTCTTCCTTCGAGAAGATAGTAGATCAATGGCAAATTGAGTTACTAAAAATAAAGTCTTCAAGAGATATAGCTAGTAACAAGCTAAGACTATCTCAATTGTTAGACATCACGAAAGGAGACATAACGGCCAAGCAAGTGTCAGAGCAAATACTCTGGACAAATAGGCAAATCAATCGCTATATGAACAAATACCTGGGAGTTTCACTGAAAAGGTATCTCAATATTCAGAAGGTTTATCAATCGTACATTCAAATCAGAGAAGGGCGGTTTTTTCCTGAGAAAAACTACTTTGATCAAGCCCATTTTGTCAGAGAAGTGAAAAGGCATACTGGCGAGACACCCACCAAACTTCATGAAGCGAAAAACGACCGATTTATACAATTAAAGAATATCCAGCAGAAATAGGTTTGTACAAAACTTATTTCCTATGGATAAATACACACTCACCTTCCTGTCGCTACTTAGCTTTCTGTTTTTTATCAGATGCTCATCTCCCCAAGAAAAGAATGGAGGAGCCAACCCAGACGAATCTGAATCTTCTGGCGAGTCAGAACCCCAGCAACAGTACGGTAAAACCAACTATGCTGTTGTCTGGGAATGGGCAACAACGGATGCTGCATTGGTTAAAAACAACATCGTGCAAATATCCAATGAACTTACTGACTTATGGAAGCGGGACATTATTGAAAATGCATATTTTGATTCCGAACCCCAAACGGATCAACTAGCCAATCTTGCTAATATTGCTTTCTTCCTCAAAGCAAAAGATCAGACTGCAGCCAGATCAGTTTTGGATGGTTTGACGGTGGTAACTAAGGACATAGCCAGTTACCAATTACATCCTGTCGGACAGCTATGGTTAGACAGAAAAACAGCGATAATCAACGAAAAGGGGATCACCAAATCATATGCAGCCGTATGGACGACTAAAAAATCGCCCTTTCAGGGAGAGGAGGCGGATCAGCTCCTCAAAAACCAGAGTGACGCCATACTGGCGCTTTGGAATGATGGCATTATAGAAAACGTATACTTCGATATTGAAGGTACTTACTCTCCGAATGAAGTAACCGATTTTGTCTTTTTTGTGAATGCCAATTCACTAGCTGAGGCAAAAAGCATTTGCGAATCCCTTCCATTCTTCCAAGAAGAAGTTTCTTCCTATGAAATCCATCAGGCAGGTGAAATCAGGATGGACAAATTCAATAACAACTAACTTCAAC
>CAKZYJ010000017.1 GCA_937884755.1 uncultured Flammeovirgaceae bacterium | reverse complement strand
TTCATAGGCCAAAGTTCTTAAAGCTCTTCGCTAACATTCCAGCCCATGCCGAAAGTGACCTCTTACCCCATTCTTGACACATTGACAACTGGATTGGATGCTGAATCAAACGAGTTTCCATGCGGCTTAGGAATCCCCAAGATGCGCCTACGGATACAGAAAGAAAAATTCTGGAACAGTACCAATCGCAGCTAAGCAGCAGTCAGGAGCTTCAGCCAATGGTGGAAGTACTGGACGAACAGCAAATACTTTACGCTAAACCTATTGTGATGAACAATCCGTTGTGCCTAAATTGTCATGGCACAGTAGGAACGCAGGTAAGCGTTGAAGCGAATGCTTTGCTCAACAGCCTGTATCCGGAAGATAACGCTACCAAGCACCAACTGGGTGATTTACAGGGTATTTGGAGTATTACATTCGCCCGAGAAGATATTGTTACTTACCTAAAGTAGCAGTAAGAGTAGCTTTGACTCTAGCTATTAGAAGCTTCTCAACAGTATATTGATGGATCGGCAATAAACAGATTTATACAGGGGGCGGCCAGAATATACGTTTAATCAAAAAAATATAAGGTAATGATTTCGATCATCGGATAGAGAAATAGACGGTATTATCTTTAATCATGTCAAGTGAGCTCTGACATTAATATCTGATGTTACAATCAAAATGCTCAAAAGAAGATTTTCGCCAGACTAGGGACACAACTTTGTAACATCAGTTAATAAATAAGTGGAATGATTTGCTCACCACAAGAAGCCCAATATCTTTTTTGAGTATGCAAAGGATTATTGATTTTTTCAGACAGGGTTATGACCTTCCCTTTCTTATACTATATGCGTTCTTGTTGCACTTAGTTTTATTTCTATATTCAAATAGCTACCCTGTATTCTTAGATGCAGATAGAGCTGACGATAGGCTATATAAAATAGAAAACTTTAACAGCTTGCCCGGTATAGCAGAGAAAATAGAATACTTGAGTGCCCACGGAATAATAGGCGACTATTATTTTCAAGCTCTTGTATATGAACTTTTTAATGAGAACGGCCTAGTTCTTTTTCAAATTTTTCTTGCTTTGTTCTCTTATTACGCATTATACAAAATGGCTTTCCTGATCTTTAAAAGAAGGATATATAGTTTTTTTGTGGTTTTTTTATACATGCATTTTGCTCACTCTTTGGTATTTCCACACCAACTAATAACCGAAGCCTTTTTTAATCCCCTTATCATTATTTCTTTCTACTACCTTTTTCGTCTTCTTTTTGAGAAGAATAAAATATACTACGGAGTGTTGGCTAGTGGACTTATCGGATTAGCTAATCTGATTAGGCCAGTCACAGTGCTGTTCCCTTTGGTAGTTCTGGCAATTGTTTTCGTTTACAAGCCAAAATTTCAAACTAAACCACTTTTTGCATACACCATTCTAAACTTTATACCTCTCTTCCTTTGGATGAGCTTTATATTTTTTCAAACCGGAGAGTTTGGTATGGGTAGATCCGGGCATGATCTCGGCTCAAATTTATATAAGCGAGTAGCGGCTATAAGTAGAGTATCTGATGAGATGCAGCAGGAAAAGATAAAAGCCATATATTTAGCTGATGCTGAAGAAGGCCGGCTGAAAGTATTAGAGTATTTCGATTTTGCTATACATCATCCTCTCGCGTTTATAAAGCATTACGTTAGAGATACCTTTACCTTTTTCTTCAAAACTGGTATAAACCGCTTATTAGTTGATTTTTTAAAAATTACTCCCCAGAGCACTGAAAACCCGACAAAGAGTTGGAGGAAAGTATTCGACAAGGAAGGTGCTTGGTATACATTAACATTTTTTGCTAAAGAGTACCCTATCCTGATTGCTTTCAATATAGTAAGCTCTTTATTATTTCTGCCTCTAATATTGCTATCGGTGGGTGGTAGTATCAAGATATTGTTGGATAAAGGGGTGTCTCCAATAATCAAGCTATCTATTTCTTTATTGTTGTTGCTCCTCGCCTACCTCTTTCTAATTTCACAGGTAGTAGAGGCGATACAATCTCGACATAGATCGCCTGCGGAGTTTGCCATTATATTTCTTTTTGTTTTATCTCTGTGGTACATTCGAGGTTCAATTAATAAGAATAGAGCATCCTTTCAAGAGCTTTATAGCATAAAGCTTAAGGCTGCATATCTTTCCTGACTACTCCACTGATATTACCCCGCAGCCTGGACAGGTACGAACTCATTTGGTAGCAAAATATTCACAACTACATTGGGCCATCCCTACGACTTTGACCGAGAACCCTTTCAGCGGGTGGTCATCAACGCTGTTCACTGGGTACTGGATATACCAGTTCCTCAAGAGTGGGCTGGTCCGACGGAGATGAACGTAGCCTATCACGGGATAGAGAATTAGCCAATGACTTTATTAGTCCTAGATATAGACATCCGAAGTTTTAGAGACTTAGGATGTCCTTTTATACCTTCTATTCCAGAATAACCCGGCGGGTAATGGAGAAATTGTCAACACTAACACGAAGCAAATACACATTGGCTGGAAAGCGAGCGGTAGGAATAGAAACTTCTTTGCTGCCAGGGTCAAGATAGCGGTGCTTCTCTGAATGCAATACCTTTCCTTCTTTGTCTAGTATCTCAAACGCTACTACAAAAGGTTGTTCCAGTGTAAATTTTACGTTGATTTTATCACCTCCCGGATTGGGAGAAACAATAAGTTGTTTATTAAAAGTGGGAGCCTTATCAGGTAATTCCTCCTTTCTTAGATACAGCGTCCAAGCCATAGGAATGGATTGAAGCAATCGGCGGTCTAGTAACACAATTGAATTGTAGCCTGGATAGGAATATTCAACTGTTTCTACATCTTCGGGTAAAGTTACTTTATACTCACCACGCTCATTAGTACGAGTTAGTAGAATTTTTTCCCCGTTGCGTAGCCCACTGATTTTAGCTCCAGCTAGCGGTTTCTCACTTCCTGTAGCGACTAATTTGCCCTGAACAGTTCGGCCTACTAGGTGTTCTTTAAAATCACTAGTGAATACTCTTACCAGTTTGGTGTATCCTTGCTTACGATATTCTAGCGGAAGGCTCATCCAGCGGTCATCTCCTGTAAAGGTTTGGGTGGATATTATATCTAAGTTTAAGGCTTCCACAGCATCAAAGGAATGAATATCTTTTCGAATTTTACCATCTATGATAAACAGAGCATTTTCTAGATCAATAAACGGATCACGAAGTAATGCTACATTAACTGCTTCTCTGCTACCAATAATTGCCCCACCTGATGCGTATCCATCATGAGATATTTTTAACTCTTTAGTTTTTTTAGGAAC
>CAKZYJ010000016.1 GCA_937884755.1 uncultured Flammeovirgaceae bacterium | reverse complement strand
TCGCAGTACTCTGAGTTGCGACCTTAATTGCTCTAACTCAGCACTGGCTTTCTCTATTTTTCGTTCTACATCGGCTATCAACTTATTCGCCTGATTAGTCGTTTAGAGGATGATATTGAAATGTTATTCTTCCACACTGCAATATCATCCTCTAAACGACTAATCTGCCGCCGGACATTTCCTTCTTTTTGGTTTAGACGCCTTCCGGCTCCTGGACCGCTTTTCATTGACCCAAGCTCAATACTCACCTGTACTTCTTGCTTTTGAGATTCATCCAACTCTTCAGCATTAGCTAAAAACTTGCTGACCGCGGCTTGATAGCGTTCGCTAATACTTTTTATTGCTCCACGAGGGACAAATCCAGTATTGCTATACTGCTGGGTAAGGTCAGTGAATGCTTCCAGGTCGCTCGATTTTTCCTGAGCCAGTTGCTCAATCTTTTCACAAATCTCTTCTCGATTTTTCAGGTTTTTTTGGTACTCAACTTCCGTCTCCTGACTATTATTTCTTCTTCTCTCGAAGAACTCGTCGCAAGCCGCTTTAAAGCGCTGGTAAACGGTTTCTCTAAATTTTTCGGGCACCGGGCCAATGTCCTTCCATTCCCGTTGCAGCCGCTTTAATTCATTAGAGGTAGTTTTCCAATCGTCACTATCTTTCAGGCTTTCGGCTTTTTCTACCAACTCTTCTTTTTTCTTGAGATTTTCCTCACGTAAGGCATCCAGACGTTTAAAGAACTCTCCTTTATGAGCAAAAAACTCTTTAAAACTAGACCAGAACTTACGATTAACCTCTTTGGCCTGGTTACGGGGCATGCTACCGGCTGCATCCCACTGCTTTTGAAGCTGCTGTATCTCTTTTGTTTTCTTATTCCATTCCTTAATACTATCGCTTTCAAAGCTGGCGAATTCCTTCACCTGTTCTACTAGCTTCTGCTTTTCTACCAAGTTTTCTTTCAACTGCTCCTTAAAAGCCTCAACATCAGCCCGTCGGCGATCGTGTATTTTATCTGATGCCGCCTTGAAACGTTGCCAAAGCGCTTCTTGTTCATCGCGAGGCACCGGCCCAATATGTTTGTATTCTTCGTGCAGTTCGTCGAGCTCTTGAGTAGCCTTCTTAATATCCGGTTCATCTACTAGTTGCTCGGCTCGCTCAGCCAGGGTAGTTTTAGACTCCAGGTTTTTCTTTCGGTCAAGCTCCTTGAGTTCAAAGTAGATGCTACGATTATCGTAAAACCGATCTAGCAGGGCATGATAATTAGCCCAAAGAGTACGGTTATGAGAGGAAGGCACTTCTCCTACCGATTTCCACTCCTCTTGGATTTCTTTTAGCTTAGAAATACTTACTTGGGTTTCTTCGCTATCAACAAAGTCTCGAAGCTTGTTTAGTATCTCTTCCTTCAATTTCAGGTTCTGCTGACGATTCTTTTCCCGTTCAGCTCGCTGCTGGGTACGCCGTTCTCGAATTTTATCGTAGGCAGCGTAGAATAGAGTATAGTATTCATCCGGGCGATATTCAAACCCATCTTTTTCACCCCCTTCACTGATAAACTGCTCCAGTGCCTTCTGACGTTCAACTTCCTCCAGCTCGTCAAAATGCACTTTTATTTCCCGAATCTGATCGGTAATAGATCGTACATCGTCGCCTTTCGCTATCTTCTCCATCTCTCGAGCTAATTCTTCCCGACTGAACTGGCTGTAATCAGGAGCTTCCGCTTCAGAACTTTCATCAGTGTCTTCATCCGCTTCATCAGTATCTCCCTCATCCGGTTGTGCCACGGATTCAGTTCCAGCAGACTGACCATCAGTAGGGGTAGCACCTTGATTTTGAGCCGTTTCTGAGGTGTCAATTAGAGTTTCCTTAGAACTATTGCTCTCATCAGATTCCGTGGCAACTACCGTAGCTTCAGATGTTTCAGGTTCTGACTTAGAAATTTCTTCTAAAGAAGCTGATTCTTCCTGTTCGGTTTCCGCTAGGGAAATTTGATCATTAGCTTCCTCTTTCTCTGGCTCAGGATTGGCAGCGTTTTCTATAGAAGATTCAACTTCTACGGTAGATTCTTCCTCAGACTCAGCTAATGTTTCTGTCGGTTCAGCGGACGGTGCACTATCAGAAGTAATTACATCATTTGTTTCAGAAGAACTATTAGTTTCTGGGGTAGTTTCTTTCTTATCAGCAGAAGAGTCTTTCACGACAGATGCAGTGTTTGACATTTCAAGACTCGATGAAGTTCGTTCTTCAGCACTTACATCATCGGGTTGTACAGGATCTTCTACCGTATTTTCAGTAAACTCTTCAACATCTGCTTTCTTCCCTATATCTGCCTGATCATCGGCGGTGATTTCTACAGACTCACTAATTGCTTTATCGGCATCAGTACTTTGCAGGGGTTGTTTTTCTGGTTGATTTTCGGGGGCATCGGCCATAGTGCAAACAATCTAATTCTCAACTACGCTATTTCTTTCCTATAAAATATAAAAATAGGAGCAAATGTTTTAATTCAGACGAGGATCAATTGGGTAATTGGAGAACATACGATATTTTCCTCCCATACTACGTAATACTTCCTGCCAAAGGTTGTCAATGGGAATATCAAATATTTGTTCCGGTGAAGCCTGTTTGTAGACTATCCAGGTTTCTTCGGATAGCTCAGATTCTAGCTGTCCTGGTCCCCACCCTGAGTAACCTACAAAGAACTTTATGTCGGAAGTGGTTAATTGACGAGTGTTAATCAAGGTAAGCAGTTCGTCAAAATCGCCTCCCCAATATACCCCGTTGTTTATAGGCTCGGAATCGGCCACTGGGGGTTGTATTCGGTGCAGGAAATGCAGCGTATTGTTTTGAACTGGTCCACCCAGATGTAGGGTTTCCTGAAAATTCTGTAACTCTTCTAAAGCATCAGACAATTCCAACTCGGCTAACTTATTTAACACAAACCCAAACGAGCCCTCCTCATTATGTTCACAGATTAAAATTACCGAACGCTCGAAGTTGGGATCAGCCAGAAAAGGTTCGGATAAAAGCAGATCTCCTCGTGCCGGAATGATCACATCTTTACTCATAAAAAGCCCGTAGTTTACTGTCTTCTAAACTAGCAATCACTAGTTCTTTATCTGAATTAACGAATTTAGTAAAAGTTTTGTACAGCCCTACCATATATTTAAAAAGTAGGCTAAGCTGACTCTCTATGTATAAATAGATTTGAGTATACTCTAGTATTAACCTATAAGTATTCTCAGAAAAAGTTTCCGAATTATCTACCGATAACTTACTTCAGTCGGTTGACCCAGCTCACAAAAAAGGAACACTATTTGATCGTTGATTTTTTTCAATTGACTTGCCGACGGCGTGTGGTTAATCAAAACAGAACCATCGGCCTACATGCCAATAGTTAGTTGATAAAAGCTACTGGCTTGGGTGGGTGAAAGACCTCCTCAAAGCAACAAATTTGATAAAACAGGTTATCATTATGAAGCATAAACCCTACGCGATTCTTTTAGCCGTATTAATGGGCGGGCTTGGTATTCACCGTTTCTATGTTGGACAGAAGAAAAAAGGCTGGTGGTATCTGGCATTTAGTTGGACGCTGGTACCAACCATCATTAGCTGGTTCGATGCTATTCTATTTAATTCAATGGACTACGCTGAATTTAATCGTCGCTATAACCTCGGCCACGAACTCTCAAAAAAGTTTTCAGATGACGAGGTATTGTTAGCAGCAAGTTTTGAAAATGAGCGTGAGCAGAAATTATTGCAGGAAGTTGAACAGTTGGCAACCAAAGAGAAAGTGCAGGAGTATCTGGAAAACGCTAAGCAACGCGGCGATTATTTACCGCGCCTGGTATATGCGCGCGCCAATGCCATTTTGCAAGATCAGCCCTGGATAATGAACAATTAGCTTGACTTTGAGTAAAAAAATAAGTAACAAGCAGTGACAAATTCATAGACTAAGTTACTAAGAGGTGTTGAAGTCCAATTTATACGGATTAGCTACTCTGCCGCCATCTATTATTATTTATACTGTAGTATCGTAGCTGTTTGAATTTTACGATCTTTTGCTCAGTTTGCCATTTACGAAACAAGCCGCAATCCGACGAAAGAACCGCAAACTTACGATGTACTTTTGTTTCAGAAACTGACTTGAAATGCTTAGTAACCTCTACCTAGATTGGCACTCAATTAAGCATTGAAAAATTAACCAGTTATGCCAACAGTAAGTGTAAGTGTAGACCATTTTGTACAAAAGAAATTCGAGAAGCTCCTGAATGACTTTGGCTATGAGTATAGCAAAGAAACCGACGAAGACGAGGTATCTTTTGTACTAACCTCCGAAGAGGAATTAGACCTGGTAGAAATTAGCCTGCTCAATGAATGTGCCCGACAAATTCAGAAACTAGAAAACCTAGATATGGAGCACTACCGCACGCTATCTAATAACTCTAACTCTCCGCTGTTAGACCTAAGCAGTGTAAATAACCGCAACTAAAAAAGCCCCTGCTTAGCAGAGGCTTTGAAATCAAAATCTATTCATTACTCATCCCAAGTGTTTCCACATTGGGTTCCCAACCAGGTTCATACTCCCGACTCCACATCTTAGACGCTTCATCATCGTCCTTAATATGCCCGTTCTGTGGATCAAGTTGCAACATTCTTCCAGTTTCTTGAGCTATGTTAGCCAAATGACACATCAGTACACTTTTATGACCTTCTTCAATCGGCGAATGTTGTTTAGCACCGTCTACTACTGCATCGCGGAAGTTCATAATGTGTAAATTGGTCATGCTATCTCCCCCTCGGGTATCCATAGAAGCGGCTTTCGTACTAGCTTTTCCTTCTTTTACCAATTGATCCTTCATATCGTAAACCTCGTATCCATCTCGGTCCAGAATCACCGTTCCCTCGGTACCATAAATTGCCGATCCTCTTCCACGCCCCTTCACTTTATTAGGATTACAGCTACGACCTTCCCAGGTAATGGATTTGTCTCCGTCGAAATCGTACGTAACAATCTGGGTATCGTAAAACTCCCAGTCGTCGTCGTAGTGGTAGCGGCCGCCTTGAGAACCTACCCGGATGGGATAATCTACGCCTAATGCCCAGCGACAAACGTCAATTTCGTGGGTACCATTGTTCAAGGCTTCGCCAGTACCCCAGTTCCAGAACCAGTGCCAGTTGTAATGGATCAGATTATCCTGATAAGGTCGTCGGGGTGCTGGTCCCTGCCAAAGTTCATAATCTAAATATTCGGGAACCGGAGCGGATTTACCTACCCCGATAGAGCCGCGACCATTGGCATACCAGGCTTTGGCAAAGTACGGCCGGCCAATAATTCCGTCGTGGATCTCTTTAATAATTTCAATTGATTCGGGAGCTGAGCGTTGCTGATTACCCATTTGTATTACTTTATCGTAGCGTTTCTGGGCTTCCACCAGTAACTCACCTTCTCGGGGGTTGTGACCACAGGGCTTTTCTACGTACACATGCTTACCTGCTTCCAGTGCCATTAGGGTAGCAGGGGTATGCCAGTGATCAGGCGCAGCGATCACCAACGCATCGACGTCATCATCTTCCAACACCTTACGAATATCGGCTTCGCCCTTCGGTTGCTTCTTCTGCATTTCAGATTCCTTCACTCCAGCCAGAGTCTTATCCAGTACATTCTGATCAACATCGCAGATGTAGGCCAGATGCATACCATCAATTTTTAGAATTTCTCGGAGCAAAGCGGTTCCTCGCCCATTTACTCCCATTACAGCTACATTAAGTTGATTGCTAGGTGCATTTTTGCCAAAAACAGGTACCGCACTGCTCAGAAAAGTAATTCCCAGGCCAGCGGCTCCCGAAGTTTTCATAAAGCTTCTTCGGTTCAGGTGCTTCGTCATTAGTTCAATAGATTGGTAACAAGTAATATTTACTCGTAAGATACAAAAATTAGCGTATACTTAGTTAATTGCACCTTTTGTGTTTTTTTTGCTTCCGCTGGTCGTAGAGAAAATAATTACTCTGCGAGTTGCGATCATTACTTTTTTTCTAACACCTTAAATCAGAATACCGATCAATGATCATATTTACCTTACCTATTATTGCTGCACTTACCGGGTGGATTACCAATTATATTGCGATTAAGATGCTGTTTCATCCTCGGGAAAAAGTGAAAGTGCTATTCTTTGAGCTCCAGGGTATCTTTCCTAAGCGGCAGAAAAAGCTGGCGGAAAAGCTGGGAAAAGTTGTAGCGGATGAACTTTTTTCCATGGATGATGTACGAACTGCTATTACCGATCCGGCGAACATGGACGAAGTGCATCAGGTGATTGATCAGAAACTGGATGAATTTCTAGAAGAACGTATGATGGAAAGTATGCCTATGCTCTACGTGTTTATGAGCGACGAGATGCGGGTAAAAATTAAAGCTACACTACAGAAGGAACTGCAAGCGATGCTACCCGAACTGATAAGCTCATTTGCCGACCGAATTGAACGGGAAGTGGACGTTGAAAAAACCGTGTACGAGAAAGTAGTAAATTTCTCTACCGATAAGCTGGAAGAAATTCTATACTCTATCATGCGTAAAGAATTTAAGTTCATTGAAATTCTCGGGGGTATACTAGGCTTCATCATCGGACTCATCCAAATTGCGTTATTACAATTACAATAACCGATAGTAGATGTAACTCAAGTCACTTTTTCAAATGATAGCTGGGATACATCCACCAAATACCCCTGAACTTTGTTGTAATTCTCTTTTAAAAAATCCTGAACTTTACCTAACGATAGCTTTTTTTCTTCCTGATCGTACTGGGTAAAGAAGTTTATTACTGTAACTCGATTCTTCTCAAACAATACTCGGTCTACCGTATAGTTGCCCCCCCCTTTCTTACTAAATAGGGTTCGTTGAATAAATAAATTCTCCACTGGTTGGTACCATTGGCTGGTGGTAGGTTCGTTTAGAAAGTGATTGAGTTTTTCCCAAAGCTGTTTTTGCTCCCAACCCGTTAATCCTCGTTCGAAAGCTAGCCGTTCTATTTCGGCTTCCAGGTTATCAATCTCCCGCAATTGGATCAAAACCTGCTGAAGCAGGGCAACCTGGCTAACTTTACCCAGGCTAGGGTCAGCCTGGAAAAAGCCTCGAGATAGTGGACAAACGCTTAACCGGTTTCGCCAACGGACAGAAGCATATTCCGGAAGGGCAAGGGAATTCTCATGGTATACTTCATCCGATTTTCGGTTGGGAAAAGCACCTGCTTCGTACACTTGCCCCATCTCGTCCCATCCGGCTAAAGGGTTAGATTCATCAAGCGACAGGTCAGGCAATACCGAGCGAAGTAGGTTAGCTACTCCCTTTAGTTGAAAATCACCCTTCTTAGTGGCAATCGGGTGGGCAAACGCGTAAAATCCTTCTTCAGCTCGGGTGAAAGCTACGTATAAGAGGTTTAGATGATCTATATGCACCCGAATCTTTTCTTCGTAGTATTCCTTGCTAAACAAGGTTTCTGTAAGCTGAGATGAATACTTAAGCGGGAGTAGCCCCATACCCGCCAGAGAAGAGTCCTCCGAGTTGGCCCACAGCACGTTAGTTTTGAAGGGGTAATGATCCAGTGCCCAGTCGCAAAAAGGAATGATCACAATCTTAAACTGTAGGCCCTTGGCCTTATGGATCGTCATCACCCGCATCGCATTTACTTCCTCGGAAAGCTGTACCGAGCTGTTTTGCCCCTGCTCCTCCCACCAATCTAAAAAAGTGTGCAAATCACCTCGCTCCGTTAGAGAGTACTGTAGCACCACATCCTGGAAAGCCTGGATATAGGCATTTTCCTCGTATGCTCCCAAATCAAAAATCTGAACCAGGTTTTCTATCAGTTCATAAATGGGTAACTTATTGAGATATGAAGAATATTTTTGGAAGTCGGCGGGTAATTGCTGAAAGAAATCTTCAGTTGAGTCGTCTGACTTTGGTGCAAAAATCCGGTGTAGCTCATGAGATTCCAGGTTTTGTCCAGAAAGCTTTCGGTACTTATAAACAATGCTGTTCTTAATAATAGCATCCTCCGGATTATCCAGAAACCGCATTACGTCTACCAGAAGATTTACGCAAGTTGAAGATTGTAGAAACAACGACTCAGACGAGATTACTTCGTAGTAGCAGTTAGCTTGGGCCTTATCTTCATTTTTGTACCGCATAAACGTATCCACCACCGCCTGTCCGTCTCGGCGATCACGCACCAGAAATGCTATATCGTTGGCCAAATAACCTTCCGCCTGAAGAGATTCTACCAATCTAGGAAGCTGCTGTTGCACGTAACTTCGCCAATCAATCTGATTGCCCTCTTCATCCAGGCAGTAGTCTTCGTCCAGCATCTCAATGCGGATATGTCCGTGCCATTCGGTATGGTGATCGTAGGTATCGGGTAGCTTTTGGGAAACATCTTCGTAAGCACGGGTTAGCACCGAAGTTTGGGCTAATAAACGCTCCCGCAAAGTATCATCTGATAGTTTTTCGATCTCCTTCGTCAAATACTGATACAGTACTAAAGGAGCTGTTTCAAACAGCGCATTGTTGAAGGCAATAATATTGCGCAGACTGCGGTAATTATAATCCAGATTTTTTACCTGGGTACGCCAATCCTGAACATCTTGTTGGATGGTCTCTAGCAGCAATTGCCAGTCGCCCCCCCGCCAGCGGTAGATAGATTGCTTCACATCACCCACTACTAAATTCGGATAACCTGCATCCAGGCTGTTTTCTACTAAAGGGCGGAAATTCATCCACTGCAAACCTGATGTATCCTGAAACTCATCAATCAGAAAGTGCTGGTAATAGCTTCCGATTTTTTCGTAGATGAATGGGGTGTCGTCTTTACCGATAATATCCTGCAAAAACACTGGCGCATCGGAAATAAGCATCAGATCATTCTCCCGTTTGTAGCTATCAATCTGTTCTCGCAGATGATGCAAAATGCCGTAAGCGTACATAAAGCGCTGCAAGTGAACTACCGAATGATAAAGCGGGCCGTATTCCTGATAAGCATCCAGTGCCTGTTCTAGATGGGTATGAAGCTTAGCTGCTACTGTAAGCAGTCGTTCTCGCTGCGGGTTTTTCTTGCTTACCCAGCCTTCAATATTTTCTATTCCGGCTAACACTCTGGTCGTAGGCGCGTAGCTACTACCCTCTGCAATTTTACTAAAGTAGCCTACTACCCCACTCCGGCCGTAGGCGAAGTCTTCCACCGTGGCTCCCTCCTGCCCTAGCACTTCCAAACTTGTCTTACCCATATCAGCCATATGTTGCTCAAAGGCCGTTTGCAATTCGCGGAGCCTTTTGAGAAGCTGAGCGGTAGACTGCTGGGTTACGGCTACATTAGTCAATGTATTTCGTTTCTCCCAGTAACTCTCTTTGAATAGCTCTCGAGCCAGTTCTTTAATCTCCCGACGAAAATCCCAACTGTTACCAGCTTCTACTTTTTCTTCGGCGAATCGGGTTAGCCACCATCGGAGAGAGCGATATTCGGGTTCACTAATGATTAGCAACAGCTCGTCAATAACTGCATCCAGCACTTTATCAATATCCAACTCAATTCTAAACCCAGCCTGTAGTCCCATCTCTCTGGCAAACCCTCGAACCACTTTCTGAAAAAAGGCGTCAATGGTCATCACGGAAAAGTAGGAATAACCGTGGAGCAAATGCTGCAAGACAGTCTCGGCCTCGAGCGTCAGTTCCAACTCAGCCATATTCAGAGATTCGGCTAATGCTCGTCGTAACGGACTGTCTTTGGCTTTAGCAATTTCGTACAAATACTGAATTATTCGCCCCTTCATTTCCTGGGTAGCCTTATTAGTAAAGGTTACAGCCAGGATACTACGGTAAGCCAGCGGTTGCTTCAGCGCTAGCTTCAGATATTCTAAAGCCAGCGTATAGGTTTTCCCCGAACCAGCCGAAGAGCGATAAATGACAAAGGGTTTTTCCACGCCAAAAGATA
>CAKZYJ010000015.1 GCA_937884755.1 uncultured Flammeovirgaceae bacterium | reverse complement strand
TCCAAAGCCTACAAGAAGTTGTAGTAGTTGGGTATGGTACTCAGGAAAAAGTAAATCTAACTGGAGCAGTTGGTGTAACCGATGGTGAAGTTCTGCAGAACCGACCCATTGCGAATGTTGGAGAAGGATTGCAGGGGGTAGTACCGAACTTAAACGTAAATATTCGGAATGGCGACCCTGCTGAACCTATTGACTTCAACGTGCGAGGCTTTGAGTCAATTAATGGTGGTGCACCGCTGATCCTAGTAGATGGGGTTCCAATGGATCTGAACCGAATCAACCCAAATGACATAGAAAGTATTAGCGTACTCAAAGATGCTTCGGCAGCGGCAGTATACGGAGCTCGGGCAGCTTACGGAGTGGTTCTAGTCACTACCCGACAAGGTAAAGGAGATAAAATTTCGGTTAATTTTGGGGCTGAGCTTGCCTTGTCCCAACCTATATTATTCATTGACCCTATTACTGACCCGCATCAATTTGTACTCGCCCGTAATGCGGCCAACATACGTACCAATGGCGCTCCATCCTACGATCAGGACTACGTTGATGGAACCAGACGCTGGAGTGAGAACCCTACTGAAGAGAATGCTTGGGGAGTCTTTAACGGCCAACTTCGCTTCTACGGATTTAATAATTACCAGGATCGGTTAATTACCGAATTTGCCCCTCAGAATAAGTACGATGTCAACGTTTCAGGTTCATCTGAAAAAGCTTCCTATTACGCATCATTCGGTTACCTAGGTAAAGATGGTTATCTAAAAAACGAAGATAAGAATGAGAAATTTCGGCGTTATAACATATTACTAAAAGGCGACTTTAAAGTAACTGACTGGTTAAGTTTAGATAGCCGGGCTTTGATAACTAGGGAACAAAGCGATAAGCCCCGTTTTTATAACTGGGACGTAAATGTTAATACTTCCGCGCGGCAAGATCCGTTAGACCCCCTTCAATTCCCTGATCTGCCATTTTATTTGGAACCTGGTGATAGGGCTGACTTTGAACAGTACATCGGAATGTACTTTGCTGGCACGAACTTTTTACCGTACCTGGAAGATGGAGGACGTGACACTTGGACTCGCAATGATATTATTTTGACACAGGGGGCATCGCTCAACCCAATCCCCGGTCTGAATATACGCGGGGAATTCTCTGCTAACCTTACCAACCGAGATCAACAGCAGGTTAACAGTAAAATTGATGTAATTGAGAACCGCGATTTAGCGGGTGGATTAATCATTGGTAACGGATTCAGCGGCAACGATTGGATTGATAATCGCACGGATACCGATCAGTACTACGTTATCAACACCTACGCTGACTATACCATAGATCAGGGGCAACACTACCTGAAGGCGATGGTTGGTTTTAACCAAGAATGGGGTCAATTTGATTTTTTCCGGGCGCGCTCCTACAGTTTAATCACCCCTGCTATTACTGATATTAATGCTACTGTTGGAAACCAGGAGGCCTACGGTGGAAAAGAGCATACGGCACTTAGAGGAGCATTTTATCGGTTGAACTACATCTTTGACGATCGCTACTTAATAGAAACTAATGGTCGTTATGACGGAACTTCTCGCTTTCCGAAAGATGACCGCTTTGGGTTCTTCCCTTCCGTTTCAGTAGGGTGGAGAATATCTGAAGAAGGGTTCATGGAAGGTACTTCTTCCTGGCTGGATAATTTGAAGCTTAGAGCTTCTTATGGTCAATTGGGTAATCAACTTTTATTTGAGAGAAATGGCAGAACGCCAATATACTATCCCTACATCGCTACTTTGGGGTCAGGCAACTCACCCTATATGATGACCGCTGGAGCTCGTACGCCGTTTGTTGAGGCTCCCGGATTGATAAGCCCCACCCTTACTTGGGAAACCGTAGTATCCCAAAATTTAGGATTAGATGTTACCATGTTCGGCAATCGATTGGATGTATCGTTTGATGTATATACCCGAGATACTCGAGATATGCTTACTACCGTAGAATTCCCGTCTATTTTGGGTACTGATGCCCCGCAACAAAATGCGGCTGATCTACAAACCCGAGGTTGGGAACTAGCCGCCACTTGGCAAAACCGAGTGAACAACAACTGGAACTACAGTATCACTCTGGCTCTATCCGATAATGTCACAGAAATTACCAAATACGATAACCCTACCGGGGTTCTTCCTAATCCAAGTAACGATAATACTGAGTATTACGAAGGACAAATTATTGGCGAGCGTTGGGGGTACGTAACCCAGGGTATTTTCCAAACCGAGGATGAAGTAGCTAATGCACCTGACCAAACTAAAATTCCGAACGGTTCTAACTGGCGCCCTGGTGATATTCGCTACGCCGACCTGAATGGTGACGGAGAAATTAGTTTGGGCGATAATACCTTGGAAAACCCAGGCGATCAACAGATTATCGGCTACGAAACACCCCGCTACAACTTCGGCGTCAATAGTACCGTTGGATGGAAAGCATTTACCCTCAATGTCTTCTTCCAGGGTCTTCTACAACATGACTACTGGCCACCGAACAATAACTGGGTTGCGTTTTATCCATTCAACGCTGGGCACGTAGAAAACTACTACCTCACTGATACCTGGAGTGAGACTAATCGGGACGCTTATTTTCCCGCTCCCCATATCTCTACCAATACTAAGCAAAACCTTCAACCACAGAGTAGATTTGTACAAGACGGGGCTTATGTCCGTTTAAAGAACCTAACATTAGCGTATAATCTACCGCAAAACCTGGCGAGTAAAGTAGGCATGACAAGTGCCCAGATATACTTCGCCGGTCAAAACATGTGGGAGTTTACCCGAATGCGACGTCCTTTAGACCCTGAAGTACGTCCAACGTTAACGCAGGAATACTACAAGCAGCGTACTTATGCAATGGGTATACGAGTATCCTTTTAATGACTCTAAACGAGAAATAAAATGAAAAAATATATTTCAAAAATAGCCTTAGCATTAGCAGTCATTATGTTTGGCTGTAACGACGAATTCTTAGATCGGCAACCGCTAGATGAAATTAGTAACGAAGCGTTTTGGAATACAGAAAACGACCTTCGGGTATACAATAACAGCCTTTATGATATGGCTAGGGATGACAACAATGTTCCAATTCTAATGGGTCACCATAACGGCTTCAGTAGCCACCGCTGGGGAATATGGCATCTATCGGGCTTTTCGGATAATACCGCTCCCCGTCATCCTCGCCATGATTATTTTCAAAGAATTAGGGCTGGAAGACATCAAGTTCCTGATAATGCCGGGCAACAATGGTTTGGTTACCGAGGATGGGATTTTGTGCGAGCTATCAATTTCGGAATGGAAAATTATGATAAAGCTGAAGTAACTGATGAAGTACGAAACCAATACATCGGCGAAGCTCGCTTATTCAGAGGCTGGTTCTACGGCGAAAAAGTTCACAAATTTAGTGATGTGCAGTGGGTTGAGCAAACACTCAATATTGATGACGACGAGGTACTTAACGGCGAACGAGATAGTCGAGAGTTCGTAATGGGGAAAGTACTAGAAGATTTGCAATTTGCTGCCCAAAACCTACCCGATGACTGGGGCGATGGAAACGCTCCCGGTCGTTTGAACCGCTGGGCAGCTTTGTTAGTGTTATCCCGTATTGCTCTTTACGAAGGCACATGGCAGAAATACCATAATTTAGGCGATCCTGCTCCTTGGTTTCAAGCTGCGGCCGATGCAGCAGAGGACTTGATCATGAATGGACCCTACTCGCTCTACAGTACTGGTGACCCTACGATGGATTATAATGCTATCCATCGGATGACAGATCTATCTGGAAACCCTGAAGTATTGTATTGGAGACGATACGAACTAGGAATTTTCACTAATCATGTACAAAGCTACCACCGGGGTTATAATGGTGGTGCTACTAAGAGCATGGTAGAAGATTATTTGTGTACTGATGGTTTACCCATCACGTCTTCTCCTTTATATCAGGGTGATGAAGTTTTCGAGAATATCTTCGAAAATCGTGACCCTCGCCTACGACAAACTGTTCTCCATCCCGACGACCAAGCATTTTATATGTACGGTAACACTGATCCATCTGTGGCAGATTATCCTAAAATTCAAGGACAGACTAAACCAGGTCAGTCCTCTACTACTGGATATCACATCATCAAAGTCTATGATGTAAATGCCGCGCATGCTACTTATAATACATCATCTACCCCAGCAATCATTCTACGATTTGGCGAAGCTTTGCTCAATTATGCTGAAGCTAAGGCAGAACTAGGAACCATTACGCAAGGTGACCTAGATATGAGTATCAATTTACTTCGATCTAGAGTAGCTATGCCAGCCATGACTATGAGCCCTCCTATGGACCCTCGCTACGCTAACGATGGAATCTCACCTTTGCTAGTTGAGATTCGCCGGGAGCGTCGCGTTGAGTTGTTTATGGAAGGAGGTCGTTACGACGATATTCGCCGCTGGGGGCAGGGTAAGAAATTTGAAGATAAAGATTTAGGTATGCGTTGGGATGCTGCCAACCAAGGTCGTTTTGATCCGGATGGTGAGTCTACTATTGGTGTTTTTGAAGTTGACGGAGTACCCTATCTAGATGTGTATGCTGGCACTGACTATGAAGTGCCAATCTTTGACGAAAGCAAGCACTATTTATGGCCAATACCTATTGCGGAAATATCGCAGAATCCGAACCTTGGACAAAACCCGGGTTGGGGAGCTGGTGAGTAATTATCTAGCTGTGAAGGCTGGTTAGCTTTCTCGAGAAAAAGCCCGTGACCAAAAGTTACGGGCTTTCATTTTCTATAACCAAACAGTGTTGATTCTTCTCAAGTAATATTCTCCAGATGACCGCTCTCAAAGGATCCCTCATTTCAATCTTAGCATTTCTGCTACTCTCCTTGCCAGGCGCCACTCAACCTTCACAAGGTCACGATACAGCAGATACTTTAGTTATTGATGAGCGAGATCAAAAAGTATCAGTTGAAAAGATCATCAAGATCGACCAAGTATGGGCGGGTCACCCAGTGGGCTTTAGTTTACTGACCG
>CAKZYJ010000014.1 GCA_937884755.1 uncultured Flammeovirgaceae bacterium | reverse complement strand
GGCCCCTCTCGCCAAAAAACCGAGCCGGGGCAATAGGGGCTTGCCCGTCGTAGACGGAACGGTCTAATTTACCTGAGGCGCCATCGATAAAATCGAAGTTCTCAAAGGTCTCCACATACACCGGGAAGTTAGAGTTCCAACCAAAGCCAAAACCATCGGGGTGAGCGTATAAGTCCCAGTTGTGGCCTAAGCCAGCGGTAGCATCGTATTTTTCGACCAGTATCACTTCTGGGTTGTTGGCATCGTCGGTAAATAAGTCGGCAAAATTTTGAACCAGATCAGCCTGTTCTCGATATAAACTGAATGGGCCACTTTCCAGAATTTCCTGAGATGCTTCTAAGGAAGCTTGGTAATAGCCGTTAGCATCCGAAGCTGGAAAACCTAGCAGCCCGTCTAACTGAACTGTGCCGAATTGGGCGATGCTAGCTGCGTATAGCATTGCCCGACTTTTCAGTGCCAGGGCAGCCCACCTCGTCACTCTTCCTTCTTGATCAGCAACATTGGGAAGTACCTGGACAATATCGTCCATTTCGGAGGCAATAAAATCGTAGACCTCTTTTTCTGAGTTACGCGCCACGAAAAGTTCTTCTTCCGGGGCATCTAGTGGAAGGGCTTGAGTAACGATGGGAACCCCACCGTACCGGATCACCATCTCGAAGTAAGCGAAAGCTCTGAGAAAGCGAGCTGCCGCTGCACGAACCACCTTAAACTCCTCGTCAAAGAACTCCGATTGTGGTAACTGCTCAATAAATTCATTGCATTGTCGGATATACTCATAAGGCCAATAAGTCATAATACCGGCTCCGTTTTCGTTGAAGACCGGGCCAATTACCTGACCAAAAGCAGGTTGCCAGGGGGCAAAGTTTCGGGCCTCACCACCCATAGAGTTAATCGTATTTACCCGGTGATCAAAGCTCGTTCCTCCTGTAAAGGTGAAATTAGCTTCAGCGTAAAGTTCGGCTAGGTAGGCGTTAGCGAGGTTCTCATCCTGATACACGAATTCTTCTTGAATAACTGCGGACGGAGTAAGGTCAAAAGCATCCTGACAGGATGAAATTAAAATTGCGATGATTGTGATATATACGTATTTCATAGTAATCGTTGTTAGAAACTAAGTCGAACACCAACTGTGTAGTTACGGGTAATTGGTACATTGCTATACGCCTGTCTATCAGGATCAGTAGAACCCTCGGGATCAAATGAGTTTTTGAAGATACCTAGATTAGAGACAGTGAATATATTCAGCCCGGCTAAGTATACTTGGGCACTGCTAAAACCAACGGTCTGTAGCACACTTTCCGGCAAATTGTAAGCAAGATTGATATTTTTGAGTCTCACGAAGGTTACGTTTTGCCGATAGAAATCTGAATTCAGATTATTATTAGGCCCTGGCGAGGTGGTAGCTGCCGGTAGTTGGGCATCCGGATTAATATTTACCCCTGGATTATCCGGGTCAGGCTGCCAGCGCAAATCGTAGTGATAGTCCAGCGGAGTGGAAAAATTAGAAAACATAGTACGGTCGTTACCGGTAGGATTAAAGCTAAATCGCGAAGCTCCCTGAAATAAGGCACTGAGCGTAAAATTGCCGTAGCTGATGCCCAGATTTAATCCGTAAACAATCTCGGGAGTGTTACTAGCGAAAGCGATTTCATCCTGATCCCGGAAGTTGATCACACCATCTCCGTTCAAATCCACATAGCGAATATCGCCGGGGCGCAAGGTTGTATTTCCCTGTTCGTCCTGATCTACTGGATGAGCATCAATGTCCTCCTGACTCATGAAGATGCCATCCGAAATGTAGCCAAAGTTGCGGTTCACCCATTGTCCCTCTCGCTTGTTGATTCGTTCCAGATCAGTATCTTCAAATTCCTCCTGATCACGTACTTCCCCCCAGCGGGCTCGGGCGAAAGTAAAGTTGGGGGCAATGTTCAATCGCACATTCCCGATGCGCTGTTGATAATTTACTAGCATTTCAAATCCCCGATTATTGCGAGAGTTCAGGTTTACCAGCGGTAATTGGGCACCAAAGGTACTAGGTATATCGCGTAAGTTCTGACCTACCAGACCTTCCCGGTTGCGGTAGAAGACGTCCGCCTCTACGCTTAGTCGACCATCAAGGAAAGCAGCTTCAATACCGAAATTATATAAAGTGATCTCTTCCCAGCTTAGTATTGGATTAGGTAGCCCGAGCGTTCTGATACGGGGCTGAGTTTGGTTATCACCTAGAATGTAGACACCAGTTTGCTCAAACCCAGGTAGGTAGGCAAATGCTTCTAGTTCATCCGCTGAGTCATCGCCCAGTTGTGAATAAGAAAGTCGAACTTTAAGCTGGTCAAAGACCCTAGAGTTTTGTAAGAAAGGCTCTCTGGAAATTACCCACCCGGCAGCCACACTCGGAAAATAGCCCCATCGGGTATCTGGAGCAAACAACACGTTCCCATCAGCCCGAAACGCCACTTCCAATAGATAACGCTCCTTAAATGAATAATTGAGGCGGCTTACTACACTTTTCCGACCAATATCGGCAAAGGAGCTACCGTTAGCCGTTTGTAAATCTTGGGAACCAATAAAAACTTCGGGTACCGTAGTCGTCAACAAATCTTGTCTCCCGGCAAATATACCGCTTTCCTCCCGGGTGATTTGCTCAGCCAATGCCAAAAACTTAAAATCATGGTCGCCAAAGCCCCGTTCGTACTCCAGGGCTAACAGTGGGTAAATTTGCTGTCGTCGGAATTGGGCATCAGATATTGAACTCAAGCTTCCATTTACGCCTCGGCTAATATATTCGTCATTGGCAGCGTCATACTCGAATATCTCAAAGGGAGTACGCAGAGTTTTGGTCGACCGTTGCAGTAGTTCAGTGTTTATCTCAGCCCGTAGTTGCATACCTTGGATAAAAGGAAAGCGATAGGTTAGCCCGAGTTTACCCCGAAAAGTATTTTCCCGGCGATCCCAAGTTCCGTTAATGCTGCGGGTTGTCCGTGCTACGGGTTGGCGTTGTAAAAAACCCGACCACGGTATAAAAGATGGGTCGGGAAATTCAGTGGGTAACGTGGGAACCGCCGTAGATAACTGCGTAAATGTTTCATTGATAGAAGAATTTTCATTGTCATGGGGTCTCTTCTGATCATCTACCCGGTAGGCCAAATCAATTTGAAAGCTAAAATTTTCATTGACACTGACATCTATATTCGAGCGAGTGTTAAACCGAGTATAATCAAAATCCCGACTGCGGAAATAACTTTCTTGGTCGGTAAACCCAACCGAGGTGAAGTATTTAACATTTTCTGATCCACCCGATACTTTCAAGCTATGCTGGTGCAGTGGGGCGAAATTTTTAATCAATGCATTTTGCCAGTCGCCGCCCTCAAATCCGGGAGCACCCGCTCTAAAGTTTGCCAGGTCTTCTAGCGTATAGGTAGCATTGGCATCTCCAATGTCTAGCAGATCGGCCTCCCGGTACAATTCTACGTATTGACCGGCATTTACTGGTTGCAGAAAAGCGGTGGCTTCCTGCATGGTATAACTCCCGTCGTATGACAATTGGGGTGGTCCGGTTTGCCCCCTCTTCGTAGTTACCAGTACCACTCCGTTACCAGCCCGCGAACCATAAACAGCTGCCGAAGCATCTTTTAGCACGGAAATACTGGCAATATCATTGGGGTCAATCCGATCCAAACCTCCTTCAATTTGCACCCCATCTACTAGTATCAAAGGATCTCCGGAAAAACCTCTGATACTAATATTGGTCTGATCTTCTCCGGGCAAGCCAGAAGCTTGGTTGGTAATCAGACCAGGAAAACGGCCCGCCAGTAGCCCAGAAGTGCTAGCACTGGGCACCTGGGTTAACTCTTCGCCATCAACCGTAGATACTGATCCGGTAAGGTTGATTTTCTTTTGCGTACCGTAACCTACTACCACTACTTCCGAAAGCGACTGAACATCGGGCGAAAGGGCGATACTAATCATACTACGTCCATTGATAGATTCTTCTGTTGTTTCGTAGCCAATGGAAGAAAATACCAGGGTAGTCACCTCATCGGCCACAGTCAACCGGTAGTTTCCCTCTACGTCCGTAACGGTTCCTGTAGATGTTCCTTTAGCGAGTATATTGACTCCGGGTTGATCCTCTCCCGATACAAGTTCGGTTACCTGACCGCTGATCGTTTGGGCCAGAGGAATAGAAATGGGGTTAGCCCGTACTACGGCGGGCTGATACTGGTCGGGAATCACTGGAATATCCTTCGTTGAAGAGCGGTTTTCTCTATCTATCTTAGGTACTTTTTGAGAATTTTCGGCTGGATAAATCAGATAATAGTTCTTATCTACTTTTTGATATATAAGGCCGAGTGGGTTAAGCAGTTCGTTCAAGATATTATCCAGATTACGCTGCTCTCTTAGGAGATCCTGCTGCTTTACCTGCTTACGTTCCACAATATCGCTCTGATAAGTAAAGTTTACTTGGTACTCTTTTTCCAGTTCCTTGAGAACCGATTGCAAGGTGCGTTGCTGCTGTCGCTGTGCCGGAAGAGGCTGGCTCTCGTACGCTAGTGGCTGCTGAGCGTAAGCCGGTAGAAAGAGTTCCCCTCCTAATAGCATAAGCAATGCACTGAAAAACATAGTTGTAAAGTGTTTCATACGAGTAGGGTTATTGATTACTTTGCAAAATGATGTGATTTTTATCTCTGACTATTTTCAGCGGAATAATCGTCTGGAGGGAAACTAAAACGGTCTCCAGATTATGAGCGGGAAACGCTCCGGTGAGTCGGGTCTCAGCCAGACGGCTATCTTTAATCTGGATAGTAATACCGTAAATATCTTCCAGTTGCCGAGCAATTTGTTGAAGCGAAATTTTCTCAAAAATCATCTTCTGATCGCGCCACGCCTGATGGTTAACCGTGTTCACTGACTTTCTTGCTACCTGTCGGTTGTCGGGCGATATGGCAATCAGTTCGCCAGGTTTCATGGCCAGTGTCTGTTCGCCTGCATTATCTCGATCCATCGTAAGATTTACGCTCCCCCGGTACAGTACTACTTCCGCTTCATTGCGCCGCTCTTTTACGTTGAACTCCGTTCCCAGCACATTTACCCGCAGTCCGTCGGTTACATGTACTATGAAAGGCTGGTCGTTTTGGGTGTGGGTGACCGAAAAATAGGCTTCGCCATCGAGCCAGACTTCTCGCGCCACATCTACATCCCATTTAGCAGCATAGTGGATAGCGGAATTTGCATTGAGAGTAACTCTCGAACTATCCGGTAGTGTCAGTGTCCGAATTTCCCCATAATCAGTGGCATATTCAGTAAGCGAATCCGCTTTTAGTAGAAACCACACTAAAGCTGCAGTTAAGACCAATCCACTTACTACTGCGGCCCGGTACCAAATCAGTTGTCTTATCTTTCCCCGCTGAGCATTTCGCTTCGCTTGGAACGCAGCTTCTAGTTGGCGAGACCTCACGGAGGTCAAGGGGGCTTCTGAGGCGGCTTCCTTCCATAGGTGTTGCAATATCGGTTCGTAAGCAGGGTGAGTAGGATTACGACGCAGATCTTCCATTAGCCAGGCCCGTTCCTGCTCGTTTAGCTGTTCGGCCCAGTATTTTTTAATAAGCTCCTGTCGGTTTGCCATTGGAGTTCGGTTAGCTCTTTAATAAGTAATCCGATCAATAGCATTAGGAGGACTACACGATAGCAAACATTTTTTTTGAAAAGTGTATAAAAATTGTTTGATTGCTACTGCTGGTTTTATCATTATTATAACAGCTACTCACGACCCAAGGCAATATGTCCTTCACTACTCGACTCATTCAGGGCGATAGCCGAGCCTACGATCAGTTCTTTACCGAACACCACCAGCAGGTATATACCTTTTGCCTAAAACTTATCTCATCAGAAGAACTAGCGGAGGAGGTGATGATGGATGTGTTCTTTACTGTATGGAAGAAACGGAAACGAATTGATCCCGAACGCCCGGTAAAATCACTGCTATACAAAGTAGCCCGGGATTTAAGCGTTGACTGTTTGCGGAAAATAGCTAGGGAACGAAAAAACCAGATTACTCTTTCGGAATACAAAGACCCTGTTGCTCGTAATACGACCGAAGACCACCTCATCACCGAAGAATATAACCAGCTAGCTCATCAGGCTATTGACCGATTACCACCCCAACGCAAAATTATTTTTACTATGCGCCGTCAATTGGACATGAGCCCGTCGGAAATTGCCCAACAACTGGGTATTTCTAAAAATACAGTGCGGGTACAGCTAGTCCGAGCGAATAGCTTTCTTCGGGATTACCTCGCTACCCATACTGACATCTCGTTCTTTTGGGTAATGTTAACTATGAGCTTACTCTCTCTTTAGGCCACTACAAATTGCTTTCGATATTGGTCTTCTTTCTCCTACATTCATAGAGAATGGCGACTGAAAATGCCTTCATTAAGTTAAAAAATGCCTTGACTACCTGTACCGTACACTAAAGAGATAAGCTAAATTTGTAATTCTTAGTATTGGCTAAAACTCTAATCTTAGCGGTATGAAAACATCGAGAATCTCTTCCAACGGGTATCTGATTAGTAGTCTTCTTTGGGTTGTGGCCGCTATACTGCTTTTCCTACATCTAGATTACCCCTATGAGCTGTATAATCTTCACGATGTATTACCCCCGGTTCTATTTTTGATGGTATCCATAGTAAATTTTGTGGGTTATGTCAGGAGAAGAAAGTCGTCAGATGTGAGTTAACATTGAAGAGGTGAATATTATGATTCATTATTTTTCTAGCAACTCCAAAGCCGCCGCACTCATCGCTCGGATTCCAGTTGTGATAGTGGGTTCGGGTAACAGAGCGTAGAAGGGAGAGTGTAAAGACGGTAACTTGGTTCCAGTTTCTTTCGCTTCTTTCACCTTCTACAGATCTATAGCTTTTGGCAGCGCCTTCCAAAAATCTTGATTTAAGATAATTATATCGTATTAGAGTTAACTATTGTGAAATTGTAATTTTTTCTAGGGGTAAAGTCTGATTTTTAATCATTTCCAAATGAAACTAAAAAGAATTATAAAGACAGATTTAATTTTATACTTTACCAATAATTTCAAAATATTATTTGATATAAAATACTTTATTCATAATATTGTATAATAAAATTGCTAATAATCAGAATAATATATCTAACTGACTCTACAATTAAGGTGTCACGCTTATGTATATCTTACTGAAATACTCTCCAGATCTGTTAGTTTCTTAACAGTATGCTAGTCTGATTTGATGAAATATGAGAACCTATCCCGGACTATGTTCCCGGATGTGAAAGTTGTAACTGTACAGTGATATGATCAGCCTAGTGCTCCGGCACTAGTATTCTTATTTGCTTAAGTAAAACAGAAAAGCCAGAAACGTGGGTACCGCTTCTGGCTTGGAGTTGAACTTAATCCTGCCAGTGCGCCAACACTTCTATGTTTCCATAGAGGGCAGGACTGTCTTGTTTTGTCAACCTTAATGCTAAACTAATGAAAATTTTCTTTTACTGCCTATTCTTGAAGGCTGGGAATAACTGGATACTAGCCTTTTCTTTATGTCTTATGACGACCACTGCATTTTCACAAAGAGAAATTAGAGGCCAGGTATCCGGTGAGGCGGGTGAAGCTTTACCGGGGGTTAATGTCATTGTTAAAGGAACCGCCAGCGGAACCGTAACTGATATTGAGGGGAAATTTAGTCTTAACGCTACTGAAGATGCCGAAACATTGGTTTTTTCGTTTATTGGCTACATTACCCAAGAAGTTGACCTAGGTAATCGTAATACCATTAATGTAGAACTGTTAACTGATTCCCAGCAACTATCGGAGGTAGTCGTAACCGCTTTGGGAATTAAGCGAGAAGAAAGGTCCCTGGGTTACTCAGTACAGGAGCTTAATACTCAGGGACTAGCCGAAGCTCGGGAAACTAA
>CAKZYJ010000013.1 GCA_937884755.1 uncultured Flammeovirgaceae bacterium | reverse complement strand
AAGAATCGCTGAGGGGAAATAAATTTGAACAGACACTGCAAGCCTTGATTCAGGCAACAATGCTGGATAAGACTTACTGCAACGAACTACCCCGCCGGGCATCTATTGCCCTCTTCCGACTGATGGGTGCCGACCACCCGCTCACCAAGCAGTACCGCAAGCAGTTTGATATGGCTTTGTACTAGCTTACATGAATTAGTAAGCGGTCATGAAATTAATTATTACTGCTCGTTTTAGGAAGCCACCTCGCTACTGAAGGTTCATTTGGGTTATACTTTACAGAAATTGTATCTCCCGAATTAAGGTGTAGCAGAAATAGCTCAGCATCACGATCTATTGACTTACGATCCACATACTCTTCCTTTTGATAGGTGCTATCTTCTATGTTATACTGATACTTTATAGTAAACCCTCCAACCCTCACTCTACCACCCAAATGATCTTCGTGCATTACCATTTCTTTCTCGATAGATAAAACTGTACTTGTTGTTTCTGCATCTAAACGGTTTAAAAGAAATACATTTAGCAACCTAGGAACAAATACATATATCAAAACAAGCACTAGAGCAAAAACGAGTAGACCAGCAATACTTATAATATTATCCCAATAATCTTCTATCCAGTGCTTAACATTTCTCATTTTCTAAATATATGGAAGCTAC
The DNA here is from genome assembly GCA_937884755.1 of uncultured Flammeovirgaceae bacterium. Classification (GTDB taxonomy): domain Bacteria; phylum Bacteroidota; class Bacteroidia; order Cytophagales; family Cyclobacteriaceae; genus Tunicatimonas. Next base: position 1,966 of record CAKZYJ010000013.1, on the reverse strand, counting down.
CTATTCTTCTCATCGTAAAAGTGAGTGAGATGGTAGAAAAGATACTCATTACCAATACTATGCTTACGATGCACTATCAATTTTCCAGCAATGCCAATCAAAGAAAAGTCTTCCAGAATGGAGAAGCCTCCGTAGTCGAGCATCACATGGTAGTTGGGGCACAAGCATAAGATATTCTCCATTATATCAGGACCGTTATGCGGTTTACCCAAAGGCTGAATATGCGCGGCTTCGGCGTAAACTCCTGCACTAGTAGTGATGACCATATCGCAGACTTGGCAGCGGTATTGATAGAGTTCTTTTACTTGCTGAGCTACTTCGGTATTTCGCACAATGCGTTGAATAGTTGTTTCTACTCGCTGGGGTTGTCGATAATTCTCAGTGTCTTCTTGGGCAGTAGATAAGTGACTTTCTGTATTGATCTTACGCAGACGAAACTTCCAGACCATAAACCCACTTTTACCCTTCTCCTTCCAGTAGTCTTCTACGCTAAATAGTCCATCGTAGCAATAGCCTTCTTCCGGAGCATAAGGTGAGTGAGGAGTAGCTCCACGAATCACGCGGACGGACAAGCCTCGCTGACAACTAACAGCTAGCGCTAGATTATTCCTTACCAATTCTTGATCAGTGACCTGCTTTCCCGACTTCGGGTCACGCCCTCCGTGTCCAGTATAAATAATAAGATCACCGTAGTCTTCATCGTCCTCATACCCCCCGAAAGCACAATAGAATCTGCACCTTCTCGCTGACCACCGCTAATCCCCGCCTGCCGCGGCGCATGCACCCCACTCAGCGATAGCTCCAACCGAGACTGAAACTCACAGCCCTCTTTGTAGCCCGGAATATGTCCAAAAATGCGGGGCATAGTTAGTTTTCCCTAAATTACACTTTCTATTGGCTAAATATAGAAGACTGACGACTTTAGACAAGATCCTTTTAGGAATAGTGGTGCTTTCTAGGTAAATTAAGTAGTATGGTGGAAGAAAATATCGAGTCAGCGTGTTGGTCATTAGTGGGCTATTAGCTAGTTTCTTTTTACTGATTGGAAGCCAAAGCTTCGGCCAAGTACCTGACTTAAAAGTTGGTATCTACAATAGTTTCTATAACTTTCTCCATAATCGCCCTATCCCCGCCCAGGTTTCCGTCTATTATCCTCCGGCTGATTCTATCGATCCGCTATATCACACCTACACTGGATCAATGTTTGATTACACGGAAGACCACCCTTACGTTTTGGCCAGTAGTATCAGTATTGAGTGGGATATTCCGGTAAAGCGTCGGCAAGAGATACGGCGCAGTATGTGGGGTTTCTACGATGGCAAATACGTATATATCAGTTCTAGAAATTATACTAGCCTACCCATTGTACTATACAGCCGGATTTTAGGATACGGTAGATACAGCTATTTCTTAGGAGCCGGGGATGGTTACAAGAAAACGGCCGATGCAGTTGGTACCCTAGCAGGTGCCTTATCACCAGCCACCTATTTTTTGCTAGATTTAGAAACTGGCGACATCCACAGAGTAGACCCGCCAACCGTTGCCGGGATATTAAAAGATTATCCTGATTTACTTCAGCAGTTTGAAGAAGACAAAAAAGATAAGAAGAATCTTCTAAAATATATCCGTGCCTATAACGTCCTTTATGCTCAAGAATTGAGATAACTTTAAGCCTATCCACTGCTTACCCTAAATTTCCCGTTCTGCTTTATAAGCCGTAGGTAATTTTTGTATCTTTAGCCTCCTAATTTTCATAGCATGAATTCGCTGCATTTCTATAAGTACCAAGGGGCAGGCAATGACTTTGTGATGTTTGATAACCGAGAAGACATATTTCCTTCTCAGGATACTGCCCTTATTTCCCGGCTTTGCGACCGTCGGTTTGGAGTAGGTAGCGACGGAATCATTCTAATTAACACTCACGCTGAGTACGATTTTGAAATGGTTTATCATAATGCCGATGGTT
>CAKZYJ010000012.1 GCA_937884755.1 uncultured Flammeovirgaceae bacterium | reverse complement strand
ACATAGACACGCTGTGTACCTTTAACCATCTACCTTCAACCTCGTACCCTGTACCCTTCACTCTTGATTTAACAATTTCTTAACATTGGCGGATAGTAGATTCTGATTGGCGTATTTGTCATAGGTACAGAACGTCATGAAAGACCAAGAATTTTTAACATTAGTCACGCGGCATTTATCAGGCGAAACGTCTGCTAGCGAAACGAACCGACTCCATCAACTCCTGCAAGAGAGGGAGAATCGGAAGATGTTTGATTTTATCAAACACCAATGGGAGAATGCTACCCAGGAAACTGATCTGACGAAATTTTCTCACGCGAAAGGCTACCAAATGCTCGTCAATAAAATTAAGCAGCAAGAACCAACCTTTGCCCCAACCAAACCGAAGGAGGCAGAAGTAATTCCGCTCTACCGCAAGCTAGTTCGGGTAGCCGCAGCAGTTATTTTGCTGAGTGTAGCTTTCTACGTGGTTTACACCGCTACAAAAAAAATACCCACTGAGCCTGCTTTTGTAGTACAAGAGAAAGTAACTCAACCAGGACAACGAGCTAATTTCACCCTGGCTGATCAGTCCACTATTACCGTGAACGGAGAGAGTGCACTGACTTTCAAAGAACCGTTTCAAGACAATTTGAGAGAATTCAGCTTGAATGGAGAAGCCTACTTCAACGTAGCTCGTAATCCAAAAGCCCCCTTTATAGTGAATTTTAAAGATTTACAAGTAGAGGTACTAGGAACTGCATTCAATGTAGAGGCTCGCTCCGCCGAAAATACATCCTACATTTCCTTAGTGGAAGGAAGTATCAAGGTACTGAACGACAAAGGAAATGTCATTAAAATACTAAAACCGGGGGAGCAATTAGTCTATAATCACCAAACCCAAGAGCTTACGGTGCAAGTATTTGATTTGTTGAAGACAGTAGGCTGGAAGGATAATGTACTCGTCTTTGATAACGAAAGGCTGGCTGACGTGCTACCAGAGCTACGTCAGCAGTACGGTGCTACCTTTCAGGTTAGTGATTCGGCTCTACTCAATTGTATTATTAAAGCTGACTTTCAGGATGAAACGCTGTACGGCGTACTGGAAGCGTTAAAGTTTGCGGGAGACCTGGAGTACGAGATTGGAGAAGACAACCAAGTTACCCTGCACGGAGAAGGTTGCCCTCCTCAAAGTCCTCGTTGAGAGACTCTGAGTAAGCTACCATTGCCAATTATCCACCCCGGAATTAATCCGGGATAAACTTTCAACTGATAAAGCTTATGTAAAAAACCGGAAAACCTACTAACAAAAAAAGCGCCTCTGCCAAGGCGCCTTCCTTTGGATCATTAGATACAGAGCCTTCCAACACCTGCCAGTGTTTGGCCCTGATCGGATTTTCCATGCCTTAACGAACCTCTTTTATTTCGCTAAAACACTCTAAACTATGAAATTTATCTTACTTACGATAACGCAAGTGACAAAGTTTTTACTATACGGAGCCATTTGCCAATGCTTGTTCTACACGTTGGCCCTGGCCGATTCCCACGCTCAACACCGAAAGCTAGAGACATTCTACGTGTCAATGGAAGCCGCTAATCTGACCTTGGGGGAAGTATTTGACCAACTGGAAAAAGAAACCGAATTTAACTTTACCTACCTCCGAACAAAAGTTCCGCTGGAAGAGAGGGTAACGGTTGCCCTGGACGGTGATCTTAAATCGGTACTCCAAAACCTGGCCGATGCCCATCGGCTCCACATCAAACGGATTAACGACCTGATTGTAGTTAAGCAGGTCAAACGCCAGGAAAAAGTGGAGGAGTTCATCATTCTGAACGAGCAGGAAATATCCGGAAAGATTACCGATGCTGAAACCGGCGAGCCCGTGATCGGGGCCACCATTTTGGTGAAAGGCACCACCATCGGCACCATCTCAGATATTAATGGCGAATACACCCTATCGGCTCCCGATGATGCCGAAGCAATAACGATCTCATTTGTCGGCTACCAAACCCAAGAAATTACGATTGGAAACCAGTCGATCATTGATGTTTCGTTAAGCGTTGATTCAGAGATGCTTTCGGAAGTGCTGGTTATTGGCTATGGCTCCCAATCCAAAGCTAAGGTAAACGGTGCGGTGGCCGGAGTGGAAGCGGAAGCTCTACAAAAGTATTCTTCGCCTAACGTAGATCAGCAATTAGCCGGACGGCTGGCCGGAGTGCAAATCAATGAAGTAGGTGGTCAACCTGGCTACGATGCTCAGATCGTCATTCGGGGAGTAGGAACGCTTACCGCCGATAGCTACCCACTGGTAGTGGTAGATGGTGTGCCTCTCACCGAAGGCTCTACCCTGAACTCAATCAACCCCAACGATATTGAAAAGATTGACGTACTGAAAGACGCTGCTTCGGCGGCCATCTACGGTTCCCGTGCCAGTAACGGGGTGCTACTGGTCACTACCAAGAAAGGCACCAGCGACAAACCGACTATTACGATTGACGCATTTACCGGATGGCAAATGCGGGCTGATAACGTAGACTACGTAGATGCCTACGATGCTGCTCAGTACTTTACCGAGGCCCGCGACTGGGGTTACGTGTCTAAAGACCCCGCCAACCGTAGCGAAACCGACGACCGGGACACCCGCATTGCCAACGGGGCTAGCCGCCGGGAGCTTCGATTACACTACCTTGATCCCTACCTGGAGGGCCAACCCGGCCTGACCAACACCGATTGGCTAGACGAAATCTTTCGCACCGCCCCCATGACTAGCATTACCACTTCGGTATCGGGCGCAGGAGAAAAGTCAGACTATTACGTGTCGGGTGGGTACTTTAACCAGGACGGTATTGCCGTAGGAACCAGTTTTGAACGGTATACCGCGGCAATCCGGGTAAATACTCAGCTTAACAAATTTCTGAACTTTGGCATTAATCTCAACCCATCCTACTCCAAGCAACGAGATACTGATTCGGGCGACTGGCGGGGTGACCCAGTGGCAGTAAGCTACACCAGCTACCCTTTTTTTAGCCCCTACCTACCTGATGGCTCGCTCAATATTAGCGAGCAAATCCGGGAGAATACCCCAGAAGATGGCTCCTTGCAGGAAAATGCGTTGGGTTATGCCAACTTAATTAAGGACAATAAAAACCGCTTCCGCACCTTTGGCAGTACCTTTCTAACCGTGAAGCCGCTGGAAGGCTTAGAGTTCAAGTTTCTGGTGGGTGGCGACTACCGCAACTACTTCTACGACTTTTACGATCCTTCTTTTCTAGGACAGTACCGATCCCTAGCACCTGACCAAGCCGAAGCGGTGGAAACTAATATTCGGGTAACCAATGTCCTATCCGAAAACACCCTGACCTACTACAAGGACATCGGTAACCATGAATTTGATTTTCTAGCGGGATACAGTTTTCAGCGAGAGCAGGGTAGCGATACCCGTATTGTAGGTACGGAAATTCCCGACGATAATATTGATAATATTGCCGGAGCCAGCTCCCACAACGTAGATGCTAACCGATACACCTGGACACTGCTATCGTACTTTGGTCGCTTGCAGTATTTTTATCGGTCGCGATACCAATTATCACTGGCTCTGCGACGGGACGGCTCTTCTCGCTTTGGGGATGAGACCAAGTGGGGATTGTTCCCCTCAGTATCCGCCGGATGGATCATCTCGGACGAAACCTTCTTCCCTCAGTCTAACGTGATCAACTTTGCTAAGCTCCGGGTCTCTTGGGGTAGGACCGGAAATAACCAGATTGGTTCTTACGGCTCTCAAGCATTAGTTACCGCCGATAACTATACCTTTGGTGGTAATCTGGCTCCCGGATTCGCGGCTACTACTTCACCCAACAGTGCACTGTCTTGGGAAACTAATACTTCGGTTAACATAGGAGTTGATTTGACCTTTTTAGAGAACTTCTCTCTATCGGCCAATTACTACACCACCAATACGGATGGATTGCTATTAGAAGTACCTGTACCGGAACAATCGGGCTACAGCATTTCACTACAAAATATTGGAGAAGTGCGGAATTCGGGTATTGAGCTGGAACTGGGTGCCAGTGGCTTACAGTTGGGGCCAGTGCAATGGTCGGTTTCAGCGAACTTTGCCTCCAACCAAAATGAAGTACTAGCCCTGGGCGAAGGTCAGGAAGAGATTAAAATTAGTAGTAACGGCGGGGCTTGGGTGACGCGGATTGGTGGCCCGATTGCCGAAATTTTCTCCTACGACGTGATTGGGGTATATCGAACCGAGCAGGAAATTGAGGATACTCCCCACCTGGAAGGAACCCTGACCGGGGACTATATCGTAGCTGATATTAACAACGATGGAGTCATCAATGAAGCCGATCAAGTATCACAAGGAACCTATGCCCCCAACTTTTTCTACGGCTTCAGCAGTGAGTTCCGCTACCGCAATTTTGATCTAAGCTTTGCTTTCAATGGTATCGGGGGGCGCACCCTGTACAACTGGGATCAGGGCATTATCACCGAAACTGGCGAGGGCTTTGGGATGCCAACCCAGCGCTATTTTGATAACCGCTACCACCCGGTAAATAATCCGGAAGGATACTTTGCCCAACCGAACATGGGTAATTTCTCCTCGGCTCGTCGTAACACCCGCGCTGCCGATATTTATATGCAAGATGCCGATTACCTCCGACTACGTTCGTTGCAGTTAGGCTATACGTTTACGCCCGAACTAATCTCCCGGTTTGGCTTAGAAAACCTACGGCTGTACGTGACAGCGAACAACTTATTCACAATCACCGAGTACGAAGGCTTTAACCCGGATGCTTCTACCGATAATATTCTCCGAGCCGGTTACGCCCGAGATAACTTCCCCATTGCCAAGTCTTTCCTCATTGGTGCTAACATCACTCTAAAGTAATAAATCATGAAAACGATACTTATTTATATCATTCTTGCTATTTCAGTTTTAGGGTTTGTTGCCTGCGAAGACGAACTGAATCAGAGTCCGATCACCGATAAGTCAGCTGACAATTTCTTTCAAACCGAGATAGAAATAGAGTCAGCAGTCAATGGAGTGTACGCTACCCTTCAGGGCTTCAATCTATACGGAGTATATATCCCCATTATTGGTGAGATTCCTTCGGATAATACCTTTGCTGAGGTTCCGGCCAACGACGGGGGACGTTACGGACAATTAGATGAGTTTACTACGGTCACTGAAAATCCGGTGATTACTAATTTATGGCGAGACTCCTACCGAGGTATCCAACGCGCCAATACGGTGCTGAATCGAATTGAAGAGGTAGAGTTTGAGGACGAAAATGTTAAGAGCTCTCGCATAGGCGAGATGAAATTCATTCGGGCGTTGCTATACTTTAATTTAGTTCGGCTGTATGGCGACATTCCTTTGGTTATTGAAGAAACCAGTAACCCCAACGACTTCTTCGGACAGGCGCGTACCCCAACGGCTGATGTCTACACCCAAATTATTACCGATCTGGATGAAGTCATCACGGTACTTCCCAAAAGCCAGTCGGAGGCTGGAAGAGTAACCCAGACGGCGGCTCAGTCACTACTGGGTAAAGTCCACCTAACGCTAGGCAACTATAACGAAGCTATAAACCATCTAGGCGCAGTAAAAGCTTCCGGTCTACACAGTTTAGTTGCTAATCCCGCCGATATATTTACCATAGAAAACGAAAACAATGAGGAGATTATCTTTGCGGTTCAGTTTGCCAGTGGCCTAAACGGAAACAGTGAAGGAAGCCGCCTCTTTCAGCAAACGGCTCCCTCTGGCACGGTAAACGAGGCTAAAGGACACAATCTACCTACGGTCACTCTGTATAATCTGTTTGACCCTAATGATCTACGGTTTGATGCTTTCTTAGGGGTTACCGAAGAAGGTATTCCCTTTAGCAAAAAGTTAGCAGAACCAGCTACTGACCCTCGGGACGGAGGCAGTGATATGGTGGTTATTCGCTACGCGGACGTACTGCTTATGCTGGCCGAAGCACAAAACGAAACGGGAAATACTCAAGCTGCGCTGGAAAACCTTAATGCTGTTCGTACTCGGGCTGGTTTATCGAATGCTACGGCGCGTAGCCAAACCGACATTCGGGATGCTATTGCCCTGGAAAGACGCTTTGAGCTAGTATCCGAAGGCCACCGTTGGTTTGATTTATTGCGAACCAATCAGGCTATTTCGGTAATGAACGCCTGGTTTGCCGAACAAGGACGCAGCACTCGTATCGATGAAAACGATCTGTTGATGCCGATTCCTCAGAGCCAGATTGATACCGACCCAGCTATCACCCAAAATTCAGGTTACTAATACCATGCATAACTTAAAAACCTACCTGAGCACCTGTCTGGTCTATTTTGTCGTTTTATCGGGTTGGGGGCAGTCACCGGCTACTTCCCTCTCCCCTGCCCCAAAAGCCGCACCCGCAGGGGCTGCTTGCACAGGGACCGTTTCCACGGTGGCCGTATCCACGATGGCCCCCTCGCGAGCTGCTGAAATACTTCACCGTCTGCAAAGCCCTTCCGAAGATTACGTACTGGTCGTCTCCCACCGGGGCGACTGGCGCTACGCTCCCGAAAATTCCTTACTGGCCGTACAGCGTTGCATTGAATTGGGGGTGGACATTGTGGAGATTGATGTGCGACTCACCAAAGATGGTCATCTGGTGGCCATGCACGACCTGACGGTAGACCGAACCACCACCGGAAGCGGTAACGTGAGTGATTTGACTTTAGCGGAGATCAGGGAGTTTCGCCTAAAGAATGCCTGTGGTGTGAAAGGCTCCCACCAGCAAGTTCCTACCCTTACCGAGATTATGGAACTGGCGAAGGGAAAAATCATGGTTAATCTAGATAAAACTGAGGCCGAAACCGTGCGCGAAGCTTACGAAGTACTGGTTGAGACGGGAACTGTAGACCACGCCATCTTTAAGGGTAATGATCCGGTAGAGGTAATGCGGAAAAAATACGGCAGCTTGCTAGACTCTATCATTTACATGCCGAAAGTGTGGTACGACCTACCCGATATTCCGAAGTATATTGCTGACTACAACCAACAGCTATCCCCCATTGCCTACGAAATGATTTTCGATCAGGAATCATCCCCAGTGTTCCGAGCCATTCCTCAGATGAACGAAGATAACATCACTGTCTTGGCGATTGCTCTTTGGGACGAACTTTGCGCGGGACGTACCGACGAAATGATGCTACTGGAAGGTCCAGATGCCTCGTGGGGCTGGCTTGTTGATCACGGAGCCAATGCCATCATGACCGACCGACCGGAGGCTTTACTTACTTATTTGCGGGAAAAAGGTCTGCATGAGTAAAAACTGTTTTTTCAATAAATAGTAGGTTTTAAAGGTAGAGATCCGGTCGTATGATCGGATCTCTCTTTTTTAATTCTGGTACAAATCACTTAGTTGGTTTAAATCTAGACCCCTAAAATCATCGATGACCAAATCAGTGCCCTCGAACTCTAGTTCTTCGCGGGTGTGGGTAGTAGCTACGCCAACTACTTTCATTCCGGCGTTTTTTCCAGCTTGAATACCGAGAATAGCGTCTTCAAACACGATGCACTGAGCAGGTTTCACTCCCAATGCCTTCGCTGATTTAAGGTACACCTCAGGATGAGGCTTTCCGTGTGTGACCATGGTAGAATCGATGATAGCAGGAAAATAGCTACGCAAACCCGTGAGCTTCATTGTAAAATCTACGTTGGCGGGCGGAGCAGAAGTAGAAACGGTACGGGGAACTTGTTGCCGAACTACTTCAGCTAAAAAGGTAACCAATCCAGCAGTGGGCTTTATGTGGAGGCGGTACATTTCGCGATATAGCGCTTCCTTTTCTTCGCCGATCTTCCAAATCTCTTCGTGGTTCATTTCCCGGCCAAAGAGTTGAGGAATAATATTCTCCATGGTACGACCATTTACTTTGGCCTTATACTCCGCTTCGTTCATCCCGATATGATGCTTCTCAAAAAAATCAAGCCAGGATTTCAAATGAAATTCATGATTATCGACGATCACTCCGTCCATGTCAAAAAGTAAGGCGATTGAATTCATCTAGGTGTAGTTTTATAGTGTTCAGGTCGGTATGAAACGCTGCTCAGGCGACCGTGGGACAGCCCATCGCACGGTGTTCAAATATAAATAGCTTACTTAAACACACTATTGTCCTAAGGGTTGGGCATCAAAAGAGACAATAGCCTCTTCGGTACTGTCTAGGCTCCTATCTACGGTGAAGGAAACATCAATGGGGTTGCAGCATACTTCACAGTCTTCCACGTAGGATTGCTGGGAAACCGAGGGATCTAGTAACATAGAAACCTGAGAAAAACAGTAGGGACAAAAGAAGAAGTACTCAATCATAGTAAATAATCAACGTGTAATCATAAACTTCAACTTCTAATTTCGCAAAGTTGTTATCGTACGCTACCAGACCAGTGGGAGGCAAAGAGAGCAAAATTATAAGGACTGCTGCACTCACTTATTTCATTCTCTAAAAATACTTTCGGTTGATGATTTCACTCAAAATAATGGCCTCCCGAGCATTTTTAGGAGTCTTTAATGCTTCGGCGACTTCCTGCGCTACAGTATTTTTTTTCTCTTCTAACTCGATAGCCTTAATTCGCTTTCCGCTGTCTTCTAGTGATATTTTGTCGGCAATTCGGGTCGCCTTTTTTTGCGCTGACCGAGAACTGGAAGTGGCTGGTTCAGTCTTTTTGGGTTTCGGCTTTTGGCGCTCTACCGGTGGAGGGGGCGGTTCAGGTTGCCGCTGGGAAGTATCGCCCATCATTTCACGAAGTATATCTTCAAAGGAAACCGGACGACGCTCAGGCTCCTCTTGGGCTACCACCGGTTTATCCTCATCAGAGACATCATCGAGGTCTTCGTACCTTGGCTGTTCTTTAGGACCCCGCACTGGCGGTTTTTTCTTCTTCGGATTTAGGATGCGGGAGAGGATAGAAAAAACGACAAATGCCAGAAATACTAATATCTGAAAATAATCTTCCATTTAGTTTTGGTGTTTAAGTTACCTACCATTGATTTAATGCCCAAATACTCTAGCAACTAATACTAAAACAACGGACTAAAATACTATAACACTACGTTGCTATTTATTCTTCTTTTTTCTTCGTTGAATCTTCCAAATTAGGCTATATTCGCCGTTAATTCGAACTTGAAAATGGGCTAGATTTTCTTTTCTGCCCGCTTTCGGGCGTCCTATCCGCCTGATTTGGAAGAGATTATATGCAGCTTGCTACACTAGAACTAAAAGGGTTTAAAAGCTTCGGCGATAAGGTTACCATCCGTTTTGACCGGGGTATTACGGGTATTGTGGGTCCTAACGGATGTGGTAAATCCAATGTGGTTGATGCCATCCGCTGGGTACTGGGCGAACAAAAATCACGAATGTTACGCTCCGACAAGATGGAGAATATCATCTTCAACGGCACCAAAAAACGGAAAGCCACTCAGTTAGCCGAAGTATCCCTCACTTTTGATAATACCCGCAATTTATTACCCACTGAATACACTCAGGTTACCATCACCCGTCGCTACTACCGCTCTGGGGATAGCGAATATCTGCTCAACGGCGTTCCCTGCCGCCTCAAAGATATTATATCACTATTTATGGACACCGGTATTGCCTCGAATAGCTACGCCATTATCGAGCTAAAAATGGTGGACGATATTCTGAACGACAAAGACGGGTCCCGTCGGGCTTTATTTGAGGAAGCAGCCGGTATTAGTAAGTTCCGCATTCGGAAGAAGGAAACGCTGCGGAATCTCTCGGCTACCGATGACGATCTGGATCGGGTGGAAGACTAGCTATTCGAGATTGATAAGAACCTAAAGTCGCTAGAACGGCAGGCCAAGCAGGCTGAACGCTACTACAAGCCGAACGACTAGTATAAAAATCTCAGCACTCAGCAGGCTAAGTCCCGTACCCGAGCCCAACAAGACGCTTCGGCACGAGCCAAGAAGCAACTAGATGAGGAGAATGATCGCAAAATTCAGCTTAGTCGGCAAATAGACGAACAAGAAGCCGCCATTGCTCAACTGAAAACCGACTTGGTTCAAAAAGAGAAACTGCTAGCCTCTCGCCAGAAAACGCTGAATGATCATGTAGCCCAGATTCGCAATGCCGAAAGCGATAAGCAGGTGAAGGGCGAACGATTGAAGTTTTTGCAAGACCGCAAGGACCGGCTCAGTGCTCTACTCCGGCAAGATCGAGAAACAGTTGACCTAACTTCCGACCGGCTGGAAAAGCTTCAGTTGGAGAAAGCTTCATCCACAGAAGCCCTGGATAAAGTTCAGCAAAAAGTGGCTGAATTAGAAGAAGAACATCGCACTTTTCAGTCCCAAACCCAATCCTTGAAAGATGAGGTAGCCGACGCCAATGATGCCGTTCGGGAGGAACAGGACAAAGTATATCAATTGCAAAAGCAACTTGAGATCAAGCAAATGCAGCTTACTACAGCCCGCCGGGAGCTGGAAAAAAGCGCCGAAGACTCATCCGCCCAAAACGCTGACCTCACTGAATTCGATCAGAAAGCATTCGCCATTCAGCAGCAAATAGAAGAGCACCAGCAGTTGCAGCAAGAAACTGAACAGCAAGAAGCCGACTTGCAAAATCAGATTGATGCTTTGCTAGATCAGATTGAAAGTACCAAAGAGGAGCTAGTGGCGCTCAACCGTAAGCAGGATGCGGTGCAAAACGAATACAACCTCACCAAGTCGCTGGTCGATAATCTAGAGGGATTTCCTGAGGCGATTAAATTTTTGAAAAAGAAAGTAGATTGGGCGCGTACTGCTCCCCTACTCTCCGATGTGGTTACCTGCCCTAAGGAGTACCGAGTATGTATAGAAAACTACCTCGGGCCGTACATGAATTATTTTGTGGTGGAAAACCGAAGCCAAGCCCAGAGCGCTATTCAGTTACTCAGCGACGCTGCTCAGGGAAAAGCTCACTTTTTTCTTCTCGACGAACTACAACAATTTATTCCTGCCATACCCCTCAAAAGCCTGATAGCTGAGTCACAGTTAGCACTCAATGTGGTGGAATACGACGCTAAGTATCAGAAACTGGTGCAATTTTTACTGCATAATGTGTACGTCACCCACCAGTCCCAGCCGGATGCGGACAATCAGTACTCCCTGATTACTCACGACGGTCGAATTGTGCAGGAGCCTTTCCGCCTATCGGGAGGATCAGTGGGGTTATTTGAAGGTAAGCGACTAGGCCGCGCCAAAAATCTGGAAAAGCTGAAAGCGGATCTCAGCGAACTAAAAAAGGGTATTCAAACCAAACAAGAGGAACTACAGGAGCAGCAGGTTCAGCTAAAGCAACTTCGGCAGCAATCCTATGCTTCCGATATCATCGAGATACAGCGAACGATTAATCGCCTCCAACAAGATTTTGTCACATTCTCTTCTAAGAAAGAACAATTATCTGTAGTGCTTTCTAGCAATGTCCAAAAGCAGGAAGCTACCCAGGAACTGATTGCGCAGTTTGAAGAAGAACAGCAACAGTTAGGTCCGGAGCTAGATGAAGCTGAACAGCACTTACAGATGGTGCAGGAGCGACAGCGACAACTAAGTAGTCACTTGTCGGAAGAAAACGACTTGCTGAACGAAAAATCAGCGGCCTTCAATCAGGAGAAGATTCACTTCTTTCAGGAGCAGAGCAAGCTGAATACTATTGACCAGGAGATCAAATTTAAGGAAGAGTCTTACGAAACCGGAGTCCAGAATATTGCTAAGAACCAACAGGAGCTGGAAGCCAACGAACAGAATATCGCCGACCTTCTGAACAGCAACGAGATAAGCGAAGATGAACTACTGGCGATGTATTCGGAAAAAGAAGCTATTGAAACCGGGGTGAATGAAGCTGAGCGCGACTACTACGCCCACCGCGGCGATATTGACGAAACCGAACAGGCAGTACGGGAACTACAGCGGCTGCGCAGTCAGCAAGATAATCTGATTATGGAGTTGCAAAATCAGTTGAATCAGATACAGTTAGAGCTTACCAGTATTCAGGAGCGGCTATCGGTGGAGTTTGATTTGGATGTAAAGGAGCTCATGGCTCAGGATACCGAAGAGGTATTACCTATTGAGGAAGAGTTAGAGGCTATGAACACCAAGCTAGAAAAAATACGGGAACGGATTCGCAAAATTGGTCCGATTAATCCGATGGCTATGGAGGCTTACGATGAGATTAAGCAGCGCTACGATTTCATCAACAGCGAAAAAGAAGACCTGCTACAGGCAAAAGATTCCTTGCTTACCACCATTGATGAGATTGATACAGTGGCTAGGGAAACTTTTATGGCAGCCTTTGAGCAAATTCGGGAGAATTTTGTTCGGGTGTTCAGAACCCTCTTTACCGAAGAAGATGACTGTGAACTAAAGCTGAGCGACCCGGATAATCCGCTGGAATCATCTATCGAAATTATGGCTCGCCCGAAGGGTAAGCGACCGTTGACCATTAACCAGCTTTCGGGAGGGGAAAAGACGCTAACGGCTACCTCACTGCTATTTGCGATTTACCTGCTAAAACCGGCTCCATTTTGTATCTTCGATGAGGTAGACGCCCCGCTGGACGATGCCAATATTGATAAGTTCAATAACATAATTAAGGAGTTCTCGGACGACTCTCAGTTTATTATCGTCACCCACAACAAACGGACGATGGCCAGCACCGACGTAATCTACGGAGTAACGATGGTAGAGCAGGGCGTGTCGCGGGTAGTGCCGGTAGATTTGAGGGAACTCGTAACCTAAAACCCGCTTCACTATGAACCCGTTTGAGTCATTTCAACTAACCGATAAGGTCGCTATTGTGACTGGGGCTAGTAAGGGTATTGGAAAAAGTATTGCCCACTTTTTAGGAGCGACTGGAGCCAAAGTAGTGGTTTCTAGCCGTAAGCAGGAAGCTATTGATAAGGTAAAAGCTGAATTTGAAGCCGAAGGCATTACGGTCTCGGCTATCGCAGCCAATACCGGGAGTTCTTCTGACCTTAAAGAGTTGGTAGAGAAAACTAAGGATCAGTTTGGTGGAGTGGATATTCTCGTAAATAATGCAGCAACCAATCCAGTCTTTGGTCCGGTGGTAAATACCGACGAAGCGGCCTTTGACAAAATTATGGACATAAACGTCAAGGGTCCGTTTGAGCTAGGTAAGCTGGCGTACGAAAGTATGAAAAGCCGGGGCGGGGGTTCCATCATCAACATCAGTAGCGTAGGTGGCATCAGTCCCGAGCAGGGCTTAGGCATTTATAGTGTCAGCAAAGCCGCGCTGATTTCTTTAACCAAAGTAATGGCCAAAGAGTGGGGCCGCGACGGGATTCGAGCCAATGTAATTTGCCCCGGATTGATTAAGACTAAATTCAGTGAAGCACTGTGGAGTAACGAATCCATTGCAGCTAAGATGCTGAAGATGCTGCCCATCTCTCGGGTGGGAGAAAGTGAAGAAATTGCCGGATTGGCCCTGTTTTTGGCTTCCCCGGCTGCCTCCTACTGTACTGGGGCGGTTTTTACTGCCGACGGTGGTTTTACAATCTGATTAGTTTCGTTTATCTAAATTATTCGGATTTTTTCCAGTACTGGACAAACGCAAAAACTGGTCGGCGGGCTAAGTAGTCTAAGTGGTACTCGTGACCAAATGCTTCCTGTTCAAAACTAATATTGTAGTAAGCTTGTCGGTGACCTAGCCCCCGAATTCTACCGATTAGGTATTCCACCAGATACAGCAGGTAAAAGAAAATGATAAACAACTCTAGCTGTTGTCGCAAATGAATCTCCTCGTGGTTAATCAATCGCTGATTGGTTTTATCACTCAAGTGCTTCATGAAAATAAAAGGGAATAGTGTGATTGCCCGGGCAAACCCAAATGTAATTGTCTTAACCAGCCAAGGAGCAAATACGATCATACCCAAAGATTGTATAAGTATAACATATTTCTTGCGCGGCGAAACATAGTTACTTAATGATTAGTGGAAGCTAATGAGCACCTCGTTAGCACTTTACTTAAGATTATTGAGAGAGGTTTCTAAAGCAGGGTATTGATACTACTTACCGCAAAAAGAAGGGTCGTTTTTTAAAATCGAACTTGAAAACACATTTTATTAGGGGGAGTGATTTTTTCTCTTTTCCTCATCCAAAATTATGGGAACTGTCCATTTCACGGGGTAAACTTTGCCAAGCCTATAATAAACATCCCAGTCCGGAAGATTATTGATAGCTTTTACTATTTCCTGGTCGACCCTCTCGTTCTTAGCTCCTAACATAATCTTTACACTATCTGGTCGGGCTGTTTCTCCTGACTGAATTTGGACGAATACTTTAACTTTGCCGGTATCTAATTCGGAAATAATAAACCAATGAATGTTCCTGTAACTAACACTGATACGTTACGTTTACTTTTATCTCCTCCGCACTACACCTGATTTCTACCTACTTCAGGTACTCGAAAAAATAAAAGGATTAGTCTTTCTTATCAACTGGAGCAAGGTACGTAAGAATAGAAGAGAAATCGTAGGTACGGTTATCCAGGTATACTCCAGGACACTGTACGCGAAACATATCCTCAGAAATAATCTCTAGAATGGCTTTTCTCAGGCTTACTGCTCGTCCAAACTCACCCCACTGGTCAGATACGCTACGGTCAGCTTTATCAAACAGGTAGAGCTTATCACTCTTATTGCTCTGAATATAGTAAATATCATCATCGTCCTGGGCTACGACAAAAAACATCTCGTGTACCCGTGACTCCGGGAAAACCGTAAGACCAGCACTGTAGATTAGCGTATCACTGTCCCAGGCAGTCTCTCGCTGTAAATTACAGGTACAAAAATCTTGGCTAAAGGCAGACTGAAAAGTCATTATCAGTATCAGGATTCCAATTCCTCGAGTTAGGTTTAATACAGTTTTCATTGCTATGGTGTTAAAGTTGTTAATTCTGATTGTATCGTTTAACCGCTTTTTCAGTTCTTTTAGTAAGTTCGGATGGCGACCATTCCGATTCGCTTTGTTTACCTTTCAATCGCTCTTTTCCAATACCACCCGGCTCAGGTAACCATTGGTTTACCCAACCTAAAGCATCGGATACCAGGCCAGGCAACAATCCATTCAACCCGGAAAGTATTTTAGCTGGTAAAGAAATCACTATGGTACTTTCGCCATACTTAGCGGCATCCACAATCTCCTCCGCAGCATCCTCGGCTGAAACTGAAGTCATAGGTAATGAATCCCCAATGGTAAACCAGGTTTGTTCCACCTGATGCTTCCCCTTATAAATAGCATTCTTTGGGCTACCTGTTCGTACCAATCCGGGACAAACGGTGGTGACGTAAATATTATCTTTCAATAGCTCAGAACGGTAGCCTTCTGATAATCCAACCAACGCGTGTTTACTCGCACTGTAGGGTATTAGGTGAGGCACGCTCACCTTACCTCCGATAGAAGCAATGTTTACAATGCGGCCTTCCTGTCGTTGGCGCATTCCAGGCAATACCGCTTCCATCATAAATAATGGCCCCCAATAGTGGGTGTTGATCGATTCCTCGTGCTCCTGTATTTCCATCTCTTCAATGGGAGCAACTTGTATAATGCCAGCATTATTAATGAGGATTTCTACCTCACCTACCTGATTTTCAATCTCTTTTATCAGCTTATTGACCTGTTTCTGATCGGATACATCGCAGGGAAGCGCTAATACCTGATAGGAGCTACCTACTTTACGAGCCACAGTATTTAGTTGCTTCTGTGCTAATTTTAGATCCTCCTTATTCCGGGCGCAGATGATAACGCGAGCCCCTTGCCGTACCAACCGTTCAGCAATAGCTAAACCTAGCCCACGAGATCCTCCGGTAACCAAAGCTACCCTGCCGGCCAATTCAATAGCGCGCTGCTGGTTATTAACAAACCGACTGGTGAGCAACCCGCCTAATCCGAGAGCCGCCGTCCATAAAAGTGTCTTTTGCGTAGTGTTCATTTCAAGTTAAAGTCTAAAAAAACTATCGACTTACAATAGAAAGCAACACCAAACGAAGATACGGAAAACTTAATACAATAAGATAATTATTTTTGCTTCGTGATCAAATCCTGTATATTGTTGATTCGGACCAAGTATTTTCTTCGGCAATTATGATAACTACGCGGCGTTCCGCCCTAAAAAGTTTAGCAAGCACCGCCACCTTGCTTACCGCCGGGACTTCGGTTACCGAAAATATGCTCGCAAACTCAGTTGGTACATCCCCGATTTTGAAAGCACCTAAAAAGATAGCCTACATCGTATTTAACGGGATTACTTGGCTCGATTTTGTTGGAATTTACGATCCACTGAGCCGCCTGAAATCGATGAGCTTTCTGCCTAGTCTGGATTGGGATATTTGCGCCTTTACCGACTCGGTTACTGATAATTTTGGACTGGAAGTAAAGCCCCCAAAAGTCCAAAACTCACTGGCCGACTACGACGTAATTATTGTACCTGGCGGATTCGGTACTCGACCATTGCAGCATGACGTGGAATTTATGCAGTGGATAAAAACCTCCGATAAGGTTCCGCTTAAAGTATCTATCTGTACCGGTAGTTTGTTACTGGGTGCTGCGGGCTTTCTGCAAGGCAAAACTGCCACCACAAATTTCAACGAATACGAAACTTTGAGACCTTACTGCCAGACGGTAGCCACCGATCGGATTGTGGAAGATGATGGTATCATCACTGCCGGGGCCGTATCAGCCTCTTTAGATTTAGGTCTATATTTATGCGAACGCTGGGCAGGCTCCGAAGCAACAACCGAAATCCGTAAGCGAATGAATTATCTAGGTTAATTCTCAGACATCTTTAATAATTAGTAAGACAACAATATGAAGACTACCCGACGATCAGCAATTAAACATTTGGCCGGCAGTGCCGCCCTTATTTCTACTACTTCTATCTCTTCGTCAATGGCGCAACCTACCGCAACTTCCTTGAAAGGCAATATCAACCACTCAGTATGTAAATGGTGCTACGGGAGCATTCCTCTAGAAGAGTTCTGCATTTCTGCTAAAGAAATGGGCATAAAATCGGTAGAGCTCCTGGGTCTAAAAGAATGGCCCATACTAGAGAAACATGGACTAACCTGTGCTATGGCCTCGGTTTTAAGTGATGGCTACGGTATTGAAAAGAACTGGAACAGAACTGAGCACCATTCGGATCTAGTTCGCATCTACGAAGATAGTATTCCAATGGTAGCGGAAGCTGGCCTGAAGCAGGTCATAACCTTCTCGGGTAACCGTGATGGCATGGATGATGAAACTGGTATGAAGAACTGCGCTGAAGGGCTTAAAAAGATTATGTCGTTGGCTGAAAAGAACAATGTGCTAGTGGTTATGGAATTGCTCAACAGCAAAGTAAACCACCCTGACTATATGTGTGACCATACCGAATGGGGAGTAGAACTCTGTAAAATGGTGGGTTCGGAGAACTTTAAATTACTCTACGATATTTACCACATGCAAATTATGGAAGGCGATGTTATCGCTACTATTCAGAAGTATCACTCCTACATCTCACACTACCATACCGGCGGCGTACCCGGCCGAGCCGAGATCGACGAAACCCAGGAACTCTACTACCCTGCTATTATGCGCGCCATATTAGAGACTGGCTTCGAGGGCTTTGTAGCTCAGGAGTTTGTCCCCAAAGGCGATGATGCATTAGCTTCGTTACAACTAGGAGTTGAGATTTGTGATGTTTAGACAAAACCTTGTCTTTACTTCTCTCTTATCAGTCATAAGGCTTATCATTATGACTTTTTATAAATTGTACTTATTGCAGAAAGACTGTTGTTAGTCCTACAACAATCCGGTGCAATTCATAATCTCCAGAAGCTTGACATTACGCCAAGTTAATAAGGTTTTTTTTATCAGCTCACATGTAATTTTTTACATAATTCTAAGCAATACAGCAGCTTGAAGTATTCTTTAACATCAAAATTGCAAAGCTCTTCCTACTTATAGTTCTAGATTATAGTACCATACTGTAATTTTTAGAACCAGTTCAATACTTAGTGGTGTATTGAGCTATAATAAACTGGTGTACTTTTTATTAAAAAAGTCAATATTTTCTTTATTTACCGCTCTCTTTCTATTATATTTATTCTTTAAAATTTACAATTGTACTTTATTTATAGTATTCTTTCCTAACGCTTGTTGTACTTCCTATTACTCAGCATGAAAAAGCTAGCCGTATTTGCTACTCTACTCTGCCTACTATTTGTCAACCAGGCACAATCGCAGGTATTAGACCCTAATGATCCTATTGTAGACTACGATCCTGATAATCCTCCAGCTACTCCTCCCAATGGGGCTATTGCAAAGTGGGTCCGTACTGAAGGTGTGAATTGGAATGCTACAAAATGGAAGAGCTATTATTTAAATGGAATAGCGTTCCGATTACGTTTTCCCAATAACTATGATCCTAATCGTACAGAACCGTATCCTATGATTGTGATTCTGCATGGTCTTGGATTTAAGAATGGAGATATTTACATGAACGAGCGCCATTTAAATAATTCTGGTGCTAAGGCCTATGAGGACGGTATTAATCAGAATAAATTCGATGGGTTTGTACTTTCACCGCAGTCAGCCACCAGTTGGTTTAATGAGTTTCATATTAATACTATTAATACGTTTATTAACCAAGCAAAAAGTCAGATCAACCTAAATGAAGATCGTATTTCATTGACGGGACGATCAGGTGGTTCGCAACAGGTATGGCTTTTTATTCAAGAAAGCCCTAAAACTTATGCATCCGCAGTGCCAATGAGTGGTGTTAAAAGCACCTCAACTAATAAAATTAACCAATACCGGCATATACCTTTATGGCTTTTTCAAGGAGAACTTGATAGAGCTCCTGCCCCATCTACAACTGAAGCGGTTATCCAAGAAATTATTGACCAGAAAGGATATGTAAAGTATACCAATTTTAAAGGGGCAGGTCATGGCATATTTGACAAAGCCTATGCAGACCCTGATTTTTTTCCATTCTTTACAAGAGTACACAAAGCAAACCCCGCAGTGCTTGATGGTGAGTATGCTAAAGTATTTGATGATAATAAAAAGATCGTTTATGAGTTCCTCACTAGCGAGAAACCGTGCCCGGGCGACGTCATTAATTTAAGATTAGGTCTAACTCCCGGATTTAATGAATACCAGTGGCGTAAAGATGGTACTATCATTAACGGTGCTACCAGCAATGAATACGTAGCAACATCACTTGGTGTATATGAAGCCCGATTCAAGCGAGGAAATGAATGGAGCGAGTGGTCTCCTACTCCCGTTGAAGTAACGTTACGAGAGCCTACTCTTACTCCAGATATTCAAATTGTAGGGGAAGCTAGTAAGGTATTGCCAGCGCTAGATGGTAGCAATAGTGTTAGTTTGGAATTACCTCAAGGCTATGCTGAATATGAGTGGCGTCGACAATCTGACAATAGTCTGGTAAGTACCGAACGGGTATTTGAAGCTTCTCAACCAGGAAATTACGTTGCTAAAGTTACCGAGAACTTTGGCTGTTCTAGCAGTTTTTCTAATCCATTTAAAGTAGTGAATGCCAATGGCGGCAACGGTCCTGCCGAATTGCTTAGTTTTACTGGATTCGCCATCTCGAAAACTGAGATTAAACTTGTGTGGGATAGTAACCCAAATGATGCTAATCCAGCTACTGGATTCGAGTTGTATCGTGCTGAAAACGAGAGCGGGCCTTACAGTTTTTTAACTATCACTGAAGATGATGTTTTTGAATATATTGACTCCAACTTGGTACCAAATAGCACTTATTATTACCAGCTAAGAGCTGTTAACGAAAATGCTTCCTCTCCGCCAGCAGAAACAATCTCAACCAAAACTTTAGTAGATATTAATAATCCTTCTGCACCTACAGAACTAGAAGTTACCAGTGGTACTTCGTATAGTGTTTCGTTAAACTGGAATGATGCAACGGATGATGTTGGCATTTACCGATATGACATTTACCGGAATGATGTTAAAGTGCTCTCAGTTGATAATTCTGAAGCAACTGTCTATAATCTACAGCCTAATGTAATCTACGAATTTAAGGTAAAGGCCAGAGATTTCACCGGAAATGAATCGCCGTTTAGTAATCGTATTGTAGTGGCTACATCACTGAATAGCACTGCTGCAATCAATCATAAGTTGAATGGTGATTACAGCGACGCGAGTTCTAATAATGTAAGATCAGCATCCAGTGGCAGCCTTCAATTCTCTTCAGCTGATAAAGTGGAAGGTAGCCATAGTTTAGCTTTTTCTGGGGGAAATGCTTTTCTAAACTTAGATGTAGACGATCAATTTGTACACAATGCGTTTCAGCAGCGGTCAGTCGCATTTTGGCTCAAGCGAAACAACAATAGTGGTAGACAAGATGTCTTTGATGAAGGAGGAAGCGGCAACGGTTTTGCTATACGATTAAATAATGGAAATATTGAGTTCGCAGTTCGCAATAACAATACTCAACGTACAATTTCAGCTCCTTTTCCTGTAAATGAATGGCACCATGTTACAGCAGTTTTCAATCAAGGAACGACACAACTATATATTGATGGTACACAGGTAGCTGTTAATAACAGTGTCCCATATTCTACAATTGGCGACCATGGAAACAATGCCGGACTCGGAGGATCTAACAGCTCAACCGCTTTTAATCAATCAAGCAGTAGTTTAAACGGTTTCATTGACGATTTTTACTTCTTTAACGAAGCTCTTTCCTCTGGACAAATAGATGACTTGATTAACTTAGATGGTATAGTTACGATACCTAACGAAGAAGTAGGATCACCTGCAAATGTAACCGCAACCGCACTTTCCTATCAAGAGATACAGATTCAATGGGAAAACACAGCTACTAATGCCTTAGAGTTTCAAGTATATCGCTCTGAGGATGGGGGAACTTACATACCAGTGGCATTGCTGGATGTCACAACCACTAACTTCATTGACACTGGTCTTAAAGCATCAACTACCTATTCCTATAAGGTTGTTACACTTTCAGAATATAATGAATCTGAAGAAGTGGTTACTCAAGTAAATTCTTTAGTACGTCTCAAGTTCGAAAACAACTTAAGTGATGACTCTGGTAATGGTGTAAGTACTCAGTCCAACGGAGCAATTTCTTACAGTACGACGAACAAAAAAGAGGGTAGCCACTCAATTCAGTTCAATGGGGGCTATCTTGATATTGACAGAAGTAATCAATTCATTCATGATGAATTCTCTCAACGCTCTGTTGCTTTCTGGTTTAATAGTTCTGATGCTAGTGGCACACAAGATATCTTTGATGAAGGTGGATCAACGAACGGATTCGGCATTAGACTTGTTGATGCCAATTTGCAGCTCACTGCTCAAAATCAGCAAGCTATTTTTTCAGTACAAGCACCGGTTAGTCGTAATACCTGGCATCACGTTGTGGGAATATTTGATGAAGGGAGCTTACGACTGTACATTGACGGAGATTTAGTAGCGGAACGCAATGACTTAAGCTATACAAGAGTAAGCGCTCACAGTGATGGTGGAGGTTTAGGCGGAACTAACGGTAGCAATGCTTTTGATCAGAACTCAAGTAGGTTCTCTGGTTTTATAGATGATTTCTATCTATTCGGTGAAGCAATCGATAATCAGGTTGCCACTATTATGGCCTCAACTGATCCAACTTCCCAAGCTACTACTCTTCCACTACCTACTGCTCCGGAGTCACCAACGAACCTGACTGCTGATGAGGTTGACTATACCCAAATATCGATTTCCTTTACCGATAACAGTGATAATGAAGATTATTTTGAACTATGGCGATCGGTCAATAATAATCAGAATTTCCAGTTGATTGAGACCTTAGACGAGTATTCTGAAAGCACAATAACTTATACTGACGCAAACCTTCAGCCTCATATTGATTACTACTACAAGGTATTAGCCGTTAACGCTGGCGGAAGTAATGAAAGTAGTGAGCTCCTAGTCACTACGCTTAATCACGTCCCCGAGTTAGATGATTTGTCAAACCTCACGATTAGACATGGAGTTGACTACGAATTACAACTTTATGGAACCGACGCTGATGGAGATGCTCTCTCTTTTGAAGAGACTAATCTACCTTCATTTGCTCAACTTACTGACTATGGTGATGGAAGTGGACTAATTACATTTTCACCTAGCCAATCGGATCAAGGTAGTTATTCAGATATTCAGATTCGCTTGCAAGACAATTTTGGAGGTGTGGCAACCGAAGCTTTTGACCTTACTGTTAATAGCAACTTTTTACCACAGCTAACAGCGATCCCTGATATTACGGTTTCTGAGGGTGAAGAAACAACCATTGCCTTACAAGCCTCTGATGCAGAAGGAGTCGAGCTACTCATCTGGAGTGGAATCTTGCCGGATTTTGCCACCCTTTCTTCTGCCGGTGATGGTACGGCCTCATTAGTACTAAATCCCGGATTCACAGATCAGGGTGTTTATAATGCGAGTGTCCAGGTTGCAGATGCTGATGGCGGTGTAGACACAAAATCATTCAGTATCAATGTCACGGGCACAAATCCTAATACGTTCGTACGAATCAATTTTACTGATGGAAGCCTGAGTGCTTCCAATGGATGGAACAATACCAATGGGCACCCTCAACAAGGTGATAACTATTCCAACTTGATCGATACTCAGAATAATTCTACGAACTTTAACCTTACTATTAGTTCTGCTTGGAATGCAAATGGATCCAATACATTGGGGGCAAATACTGGTAGTAATTCGGGTATTTATCCTGATAATGTATTGAGATCTTCTTATTGGACCAATGATGGCATTCGCACCATTACAATTGGTGGACTTGATAATACACTTAGATATAACCTTACATTTTTTGGAAGTAGAGCAGCTAACGATGACCGAAATACAACCTATCGAGTAGGTAATGAATCTGTAACATTAAATGCAGCTTCAAATACGAGTCAAACTGTAACTATCAGTAATATAGTACCAGTTAATAATGAAATCATATTTACAATTGAGAAAGCAGGTGGCTCGTCATTCGGGTATCTTAATGCTTTAGTATTAGAAGAAAAGTACAATACTGGTACCCCTCCTGCTTCTCCGACTCAGATTGTAGCTAACCTGGATGCTTCAGCAGGTGGTGTCACTATCTCTTGGAACGATGTAGCCTTTGACGAATTGGGTTATAAAATATTCAAATCAACGAATGAAACCGGACCGTTTGAAGAAATTGCTGAACTAAATCAGACTAACGTTGACTCATACCTAGATACAAATGTATCTCCTAACAACACTTATTACTATCAGGTAAGTGCTTATAATGCAAACGGTGAGTCTAATCGCACCGAGACTGCTATAATTGAAATACCTAATTTCGCTCCTCAGATTACACCGATAAGTGATATAATCCTCGCTTCGGATGCTACTGAAACGGTTAATATAGTTGCTACTGATGATGTGGGAGATATTATCACTATTAATGCTGAGAACCTACCCTCCTTTGCTACGCTGAACGTTACCGGTCCTGGTACAGCAGACTTGGTTTTATCTCCTCAACTAGATGATATTGGCACGTACGATAATCTAAAAATTACAGCTACTGACCAGTTTGGAGAACAGTCTGAAGAAATTTTTAGTATCGAGGTAGTACCTTCAAATCTGACGACTTACTACATTAATTTCGCTGGCACAAATGCTTTTATTGCTGCAAGTCCGTGGAACAACTATCTAGGCACAGGTAATGCTGGCGATAACTTATCTTCTTTAAAAGACGCGACTGACAATACTTCAGGCATATCTTTAGATTTCCTTGATAGCTGGAATGGTAATAATGGCCTCGGAGTTACTGGTTCTAGCCTTTACCCTGACAAGGTGACTCAGAGCTCACTTTGGATTAGTGCTACCCAAAATAAGAGAATCAGAATTAGCGGATTATCGGTAGATAAAGCCTATGATTTCACATTTTTTGGTAGCAGAGATGGTGGGGGTAATCGTACTACTATTTATTCCATCAATAGTGAGTCTGTTTCTTTAAATGCATCATATAACCAAAACCAGGTAGTAAGTTTAAATGGCGTAATACCTGACAGCAACGGAGAGGTCATAATTTCTGTAAGTAAAGGTGCTGGAGCCTCTTATGGTTACTTAAACGCTTTAGTTATTGAAGGGTATACTGCTGATGCCATTCCGGCCACTCCAACTAATCTGTTAGCGAGCCCATTGAGTGGGTCGAGCATTCAATTGAGTTGGCAGGATAACACAAACCTTGAAACTGGCTATGAGATATGGCGTCATGAAGGCGGAGGCTCTTTTTCTCTTATCACTACAGTATCTGCAGAAACCACCGCTTATGAAGACTCAGGTCTTAGCAAAGGAGTTAGTTATTATTACCAGGTAAGAGCAGTACTTAGCGATGGCAGCTACTCTGATTTTTCTGATGTGGCCGCCGCATCTACAATCACATCTACTGTAAGTATTAACTTTAACGTAGTCAACCCTGCCGCTGCACCTTGGAACAACACAAACTCTGTGCCTGACCCTGGTTTAACATTTACTAACTTAACAAACGAAGACGGAAATGGAACAGGTATTTCATTTGAAATAGTAACCGCAAACCCCAATTATGATCCTAGCTTCTATGGATTTAGTGGAGATAATCCTTTTGGAGAGATCACAGGCGATGACAGCGGAGTAGTGCCTGATAATGTTATGCGGAGTACCTACTGGATGGATCCAGGCAAAACCGCTGAATTACGCTTCTTCGGACTAGATCTGTCACAAACATATAACTTCAGCTTTTTTGCCAGCCGAGATGGAGACGGAAACCGTACTTCCGTTTATACAATCAATGAGGAAAGTGTGAAATTAAATGCTGCGAACAACATTAATAATATTGTTACGATCACTAATGTTGTAGCTGATAGTAATGGTGAAGTAGTAGTATCTATCACGAATGATGTAGGAGCATCTTTTTCATATATAGGAGCTATTATTATTGAGTCTGCTAACCGAATTACGCCAAATTCACGGACTGAAAGTATTGCATCAAAGCATGAATTAGAAAGCAATAGTGATGTCACTGGTGCATCAGAAGATTTTCTAGCTTCTCAAATTAAGATCTTCCCTAATCCTTATAAAACTACCGCACCGTTAAGTATTATCATTCCAGAGGTTTCTGACGAACAGATAACTCTCGAGATTCTTGATATACAAGGAAGGGTTGTTTTTAAGAGGGATATAAAAAACTCAATTAATAGCTCTTCAATTGTAATAGAATCATTAGATACTGACTTAAATGGTGGTTTATACCTGGTACAATTCAGTGGTAATGATTTAGGTATCATTAAGAAACGATTAATGATTGAATAAGCCACTGAAAGGGTTCTAATCAGTTTTCTGAAGACAAAAAGCCCTTTCTGTAATAGAAAGGGCTTTTATTTTTTAGAAAATGAATTGTTATTCAGCTAATAGCCTGAACATCTTCACTATCTTATTATCTAATTCAACTCTAACGACATATACACCACTTCTTGTAATTTGATTATCAAGATTAATATTAAGTTGCCCGGTATCTTCTGATTCGGCAATGTCCTGATATACCGTTTGACCAAACTGATCCAAAATTGAAACAGATATTAAACGAGAATCAGTATTACCCAAATTAATAGTGAGATTACTTCGGAAAGGATTCGGATATACACTAATCTCACTCGAAGATTGAACAATTTCAGACTCGATAGACTGGCCAACACTCAATAACTCTTTACCACTTTGATTGTCTATTCTAGCAACCTGAGTATCAATTTCCTCAATTACAATAGCATTTAGATAGGCCCAGGTGTTACCAGCTTGCCGGAACTTAATACTAATTTTTCTACCAGCATCAGCCGAGACTTCTTCAAATAGTACGGTCTGAGAACTATTGTTCATACATTGAAGTGTCTTTGAGTTTCCATTTACAGTATACTCAGTGAATCTTTCGCCTGAGCCTGCTCTACCACCAAGCAACTTGATATTGTATACCTTTTGTAGATTAAGATTTCTGATCTCTAAAACTCCCTCACCAGTTGTGTAAGCAGCATGCTTTAATACACTATTAGGAAAAATACCGTTGGTCAAACCACTTTGATTATCTGCCACACCTAGGATAGTAGACCCAGATATGCCATTATAGACTGCGATAGAAATATCTGAAGAATTTCCTTCGGTATCTGCTATCTGGTTGAAAGTGCTACTCCCCGATACGTTATCCATTGGAATATCAAACCAATCACTTAATCCAGAAGAGAACCCTTGCTTACTGATATTAATCTGATAAATTGTTGAGCTGATAACTGGATCAACATCTACTGAAGGTTCAGGGCTATTAGTTGGAACCTGAGCCGTAGTATCTCTAGCATTTGTAAATAATAAGCTATCTGGAATAAGCTGCCGAGTAGTCACCCCATGCGCTGTATTCTTCCAATAGACTTCTAGTACTTGCCCGCCACTTTTCTCAAAAAAGGTCACTACAATAGGATGAAGACCGGCTTCTAACTCTACTGTACCCGCACGAAAACGCTTGGCATGCAATCCGTCATTATTGACTACTACATGAGTCTCGTCATAGCCACCGATATACAATTTGCTACCATCATCTGAAGCAGTCTCAAAGGTATATTGTCCGCTCTCCGGAATCTCAATATAACCTTCGTACAATACTCCAAAGTTGTCATCACGCTCCCGGATGCTTAGATCAAAATTAGCTACTTGACCACTTTTTACTTCACTCAGCTCGTTGAAGGATGGCAATACTGACCAACTTCCTTCATAATATCGGTAGTTTAACCCATTTATCGCTACAGTATCTGAGTCGTCCTGTTGTTCCTCAAGTTCTACGTGGAGTAAGTCATTAGGAATAAGCTGACGAGTGGCAACTCCATGCGCCGTGTTCTTCCAGTATACCTCTAACACTTGTCCGCCACTTCTCTCAAAGAAGGTCACTACAATAGGATGAAGACCGGCTTCTAACTCTACTGTACCCGCACGAAAACGCTTGGCATGCAATCCGTCATTATTGACTACTACATGAGTCTCGTCATAGCCACCGATATACAATTTGCTACCATCATCTGAAGCAGTCTCAAAGGTATATTGTCCGCTCTCCGGAATCTCAATATAACCTTCGTACAATACTCCAAAGTTGTCATCACGCTCCCGGATGCTTAGATCAAAATTAGCTACTTGACCGCTTTTTACTGCAATCAGCTCAGAGAATGATGGTAATACTGACCAACTTCCTTCGTAGTAGCGGTAGTTGAGACCATTCGTCTTTTGAGGGGATTCTGGAATAGGACTGGGAGCCGGAGATGGTGCTGGGTCTGACAATGCCTCAAAGGCACCGATATCGTAAGCATTGTTCGCAGGTCTGGCGTTTCCTAAACAGTCCTCATCTATTCCATACGTTCTTACATCTGTACCAGCATCTACTGCCGGAGAATTCCCTGAAAGCTGAAAGTCTGCCTCGACGAAGTTATCAAATTTTGCTGCTTCGGTAGAGGCTGTGAAATAGTTGGTAGACTTGGCAAAATCCACTCCGTTTGCGACAAACAAGTAAGCACGCTCATCATTTCCGTAATCACCCAGCGATCCAGGAGACACTATAAGATTATTACAAACTATGTTATCATATCCTTCGTCATTATATAATCTAATACCATCCCGTTTAGGAGTAATAATAGTATTGTTAATAAAACGTGCTGAAACGGGTACTGGAGACCGATCGTCGCAGAAAATTGCATCTTCTCCAGCGTCCTTGATGACATTGTTATACACATCAACCTCACCAGTTCCGAATACTTGAATTCCGGCCCCGGTCCCTTTTTCTACCCAGTTGTTGTATACTTTTCCGGTTGATACGCCCCCTACAATAATTCCAGCTTGTTGGGAAGACTTATTAACGGTACCATAATCATAAACTCGATTGTTATAAATTTCACAATCTTTGCTAGCTCTACTTACTTGAATGCCATCCCATCCTGTGCTTTCTAAGATGTTGTCGTATACTCTTATGTGCTCAATATCATGCGGCACAACTTCTTGAATGCTGCCTTCACAATTGATATTTACAGATAAGCTAGTATGTCCGATATAAAACCCTTCCCCTTCAATACCATGAATATAGAAATCATGGAACTTGACATTACGCATGGTGTAATTTCCGTTCCAGGTAGTAGCATCACAAGTGGGGTTAGTTTTAGCTAATACCCCTGCTTCTACTTTGGTGATCTCGATATGATCTAATTCGAAATCACTGCTCTTAGTAGCAATTGCAAACCCTGAGGCTAGGTATCTTGTCTGCCCATCAACCTTAAACCCATATTTAAAATTGCCATCTCCAGTACCGGTAAATTGAAAATATTGGTTGTTGTTCATCACAATGCCATAATTTGTAGATGAGCCACCAATCAGTACCTGTCCACCACAATTCTTGAATAACAAAGGTTTCTCGGCACTACCTTTAAAATTGAATAAATTCAGATACGGATAGTTACCAGCTTCAATACAAATAACGTCACCAGGTTTAATTCCCATACTTGCACCATTTACGTAAGGTTGAGCAGCAGTTATAGTATGGTCACATCCACAATCATCAGTAGGTACCGGTGCTGGAAAAGGCTCTGATACTTCGTTAACTACTAACGTAACTTGATCTGAATCCTCGCCCCCGTCATCGTCAGTTACTTTCAGTAAGAATGTATAGCTACCTTCTTGTAGAGAGGTAATTGATAATTTAGCAGTATTTTGCCCCGATAGGCTAATACCTGAAGGCCCAGATACTTGAGACCAGGTATACGAAACAATTGAACCATCTGCATCGAATGATGCACTACCATCCAGTGTTGTTTCATCATCATAAGGTAGTTCTACATTGACATTAG
>CAKZYJ010000011.1 GCA_937884755.1 uncultured Flammeovirgaceae bacterium | reverse complement strand
AATTATCCAGTTGTTCAATCACCCAAAACGGTCAACCTATTTCAGGCATAGACATGTCTGTACCTTTCACCATCTACCCTCAACCCTTTACCATCTCGCGTTATCGTCCGTAAAGCTGCTTACCAGCTTCTTCGTACTTGTCGCCCTCTTGCCAGACTGGGGCTTCGCCAAGGTTGGCAATATTTTCGGCGGCCTGTACAAAGGCTTCGCAGTACTTTTCTACATAGTTAAAATTCAGACTCTCGGCTTCGTCCGAAACCTGGTGGTAGTACTTCATAATCTCCGGACCGAAATCGGTAGCTCCGGGGGCGAAGGTAACAGCGGGTACTCCCTGCTTGGCAAAGTTCACATTATCCGAGCGGTCGTACAGGTTCTGCTCTGGCACCGGGTCCATAATAGCTTCTAATCCAGCTGATTCGCTGGCTGAGGTAATAGCCTCCTGGGCTGAGGTACGCTCCAGTCCAATTACCGTAACTTTGGTGGTGTCGTTGTAACCGGCCCCGTCGGTATTCAGGTTGAACACTACCTGTTCTGTCGGAACCAGCGGGTTTTGGGCGTAGTACTGACTGCCGAGTAGTCCTTTTTCTTCAGCGGTGAAAGCTACCAGTAGTAAAGAGCGCTGAGGTGGGTTTTCTGAAAAATACTGGGCAGCACTCAATAGGGCCGTGGTACCCAAGGCATTATCCCGGGCTCCGTTGTAAATAGAGTCCTGAGCACCGGTAGCCTTAGCGTTTACCCCCACATGATCGTAGTGAGCCGATAGCAGTACGTATTCCTCTTTTAGTTCGGGATCGGTACCGGGAATAATGGCTACCACATTCTGAGTGGGTACCTCCTCGCGGTTTTTAGCCCCAATGGAAAGGGAAGCGGCCTCGCCTGAATTCTCCTCAAAAAGACTACCCAGATTGCTCTGCCCATCGTTCAGCCAGAGAAAAGGAATCCCCTGATCGCTTTTTGGCGATTGAACTTTTAGCTGATCGCTATTAAGATAGTTTACTATTAATGACCAAGGCATCTGGGCTGAGCGGTACAGTTCCGCCAACGCTACTCCTCCGGCTTCGGCAATATTCGCCCGTTTCTCGGGACTGTAAAAGAAGGCGGTTTGCGGATTGGTATCACCCGGACGACCCATTAACGCTACCGCAATCTTTCCTTCCAGATCAATCCTTTCCAAATCTTCCGGCATACCGTAGTTCACAAATACGGCGGGTCCCTCCAGCGTAGTGCTGTCGCCAGCGAGGATCAACATATCTTTTTCCTGCAAAAATTCCTGATCTTGAAATGACAGAACCGCTTCGGAGGGTGGGCTTTCTCTAAATAAGGTAACGGACTGAAGGTAGCCATTAGCACTATCAGCCGGTTGTAGTCCGTAACCCTGAAAATAGGAGGCAATATACTGAGCAGCAATTTCTAATCCCGGCGAACCAGTATCTCGCCCTTTTAGCGCATCGGAAGCTAAAAAACGCACATGCGCTTCTACTTGTGATACTTGGATAGTGCTAGAGATAGAGCCGTCAGAAGGCGACTGGGCAAGGACAGTTAGGCATCCCAAGAAGCCAGCAACTGTAAGGGAAAGATTCTTCATAGTAGGTAATTAAAACTACCAAAGTACGCAAAATCTGCTAAACCGGACTAATTCTACCCACTAACTACTAATAATTCATTGCAGCTTTGAAAAGCAAACAGAATTGATAATTTTGTATACCGTATACA
This sequence comes from uncultured Flammeovirgaceae bacterium, assembly GCA_937884755.1. Lineage (GTDB taxonomy): Bacteria > Bacteroidota > Bacteroidia > Cytophagales > Cyclobacteriaceae > Tunicatimonas. Next base: position 26,939 of record CAKZYJ010000011.1, on the reverse strand, counting down.
AAATAAAAGTTAAATAGAATATCGTAATAGTCTCGCTATCAAAAATTTACACTAATTACCAATGGCTAAACTGAATGTTGATATACTAGAAAAAGTAGCTTATCAAAAGATCAAGCAGATGATCTTATCACGTAAACTGCCCCCCGGGCAGAAAATCGTTCAGGACAAGCTAGCCGATTCACTAGGCATCAGCCGAACGCCTTTGCGTAGTGCGCTGCAAATGTTAGAGGCCGAACATCTGGTAGAATCTATTCCCCGCCGAGGGGTTATCGTGAAAAGCTTTACCGATGAGGAGATTATTGAAATCTACGACTGCCGGATAGCCCTGGAAAGTATGGCGTTCCGTCTTTTTACCCAACGAGCCAAGCCATCAGCCATTGAGAAACTACGAAATCTATTCGCTCCGTTTGCAGATCAGATCGACCCAATCGATCCGCAAGAGTATCGGACCGCTGATATAACATTTCACGATACCGTGGTGCGTCAATGCGGGAATAGTTTTCTGCGTAAGCTCTTCCAGCAAGGTAATTTGCTACTCTATATAGATCGGATTGGGTTGGTGCGCCCTCCCGAAGAGACTCTACCCGAGCACTTGGAAATCATCCGAGCGATAGCCCAGCAGGACGCTGACCAGGCAGAAGCACTCGCTAAAGAGCACCTGATTCGCTCCCAGCAACTAATTATTGCACAAACCCAGCATGGCTCGTAAATCCTCATTTCCGGTACGCTACCAAATGGTGGGTACCACGTTTATTCTAGCTATGATCGTACTGTTCGATCGTATCCTTATCTCAGTGGCCAAAGACCCGGTTAGTGCCGACCTTGCCCTCAACGATAAGCAGATGGGCTGGGTGCTGTCCATTTTTGCTTTAGGTTACGCTCTATTTCAAACTCCGGCCGGACTGCTGGCTGATCGTTTTGGTGCCCGTCGTATTCTCACGCTGGTGGTTAGTATCTGGTCGGTGTTTACGGCCCTAACCGGCGCAGTGTGGAATTTCTTCCTGCTATTGGTAGTACGTTTTCTCTTTGGAGTAGGGGAAGCAGGAGCGTTTCCGGGTATCGCTCGGGCGGTATTCCGCTGGGTGCCGGTAGGGGAGCGAGGTATCGTGAACGGGATTAACTTTTCGGGTGGACGGATTGGGGCGGCTATTGCCCTGCCGGGAGCAGCTTGGCTTATCAGTCAGGTAGGCTGGCGGATGAGTTTCGTCATTCTGGGAGTAGTTGGAGTTTTATGGGCAGTAATCTGGTACGCCTGGTTTCGCGACGACCCGTCGGAGCACCCGGCAGTATCGGAAGAAGAGCGCGAGTTCATTGCAGAGCATACCGGTTCAAAGAATGTGGAGACCGCCCCTATCTCCTTCAATAAGTTATTTAAGTCAAAGGGAATGTGGCTGCTGATGGGCCAGTACTTTTGCAGCAATTTTACATTCTTCTTCTGCCTCACCTGGCTGTTTCCCCACCTAAAAGTGAAGTATAATCTGGAAGCGATTGAAGCCGGATTTTACTCGTCGGCTCCGCTGATCTTCGGGGCATTGGGTAACTGGTTTTCCGGCTGGCTGGTGGATGTGATCTACCGCCGAGGCAAGTGGTCATTATCGCGCAAGCTACCGGCTATTATTGGGTTTGCTTTAGCCGCGGTAGGAGTACTAGTCAGTGTGTATATGAACGAGGTGCAAGGCGCGATTATTTTTATTTCGTTGGCCGTATTCGGAGCGGATATGACATTGAGTCCATCCTGGTCTACCTGCGTGGATGTAGGACGGGAGCACTCGGGAGCGGTATCAGGCACCATGAATATGGCGGGTAATCTGGGATCGTTCGTGACGGCATTAGCCTTTCCCTACCTGATGTCGCTTACCGGTTCGGATGTCACCTTCTTTTACGTAACCGCCATCCTGAACCTGCTAGCCATTCCGATATGGTGGTCTATTCGCTCCGATCAACCTTTAGAACTACACTCATCTAACTGATATGATTACCAAGCAAGAACTTATAAACGCTCAGGAACGCGCTGCTAGCTTAATCGAGCAGGCCGGGCTTTTCATTACCGAAGAAGAAAAGCAGAATATCGCCGCGGCTGACTTCGGCTTGAGCCAACTCGAGCAGGAGGGAATACAAATTCTGACGATGTTTGAGACCGACCGCATCGCCGGAAAAATTCTGGTGCTATTTCCGCATCAGACCGAACCTGAGCACTGGCATCCGTCAGTAGGAGATGATCCGGGTAAAGAAGAAGTGATTCGTGCTCTGTGGGGCGATCTGTACTTCTATATTCCGGGGGATAATACTTTAGACAAAGGATTTATTGTGGAAGGAAAAGACGATTACTACAGCATGCGCCACGAGGTAGATATGAAACCCGGCGATCAACTGATTTTACCGCCGGGCACCAAACACTGGTTTCAAGCCGGAGCAAAGGGAGCGGTGATGTACTCCTTCTCCACCAAAGTGCGCGATACCTTGGACCAATTTTCCGACCCCAACATCGTCCGTGAAACGAAGATCGTTGATTGATCAAACTAAGATTTCTATGAGTACTTTCCAACACGGTGCGCGAGCCCGAAAGTTCAGCGGGGTGTGCGTAAGCTAGTGGGGAGAAGCTTTGAACTTTCTTGAATTTTTCTTTGGTTCTGTTTCTTTTGTTTCAAGGCGGGATCTCCCAGACAAAAGAAATGAACACCTCAACTGACACCCGGCTTAGAATAGGATTTCGATTTAAACAATAAGCTAACTATAATACATTTAAAAGCTCTCTTATGTCTTCAATGAAACAAAGTATTATCACCGCCTTTCTGGGAAAAACCCAGGACCGCTTTTCCGAATATCAGCAACCTACCAACCTAGAAGAACGCCTCCGGATGGTACAGAAAATTCCGGGAGTAACCGGAGTGGAAGTAGTGTATCCCTACGAAACCGGCGAGCCTCAGGAGACCAAAGCCCTCATGGACGAACTGGGACTGTCCTTCGCGGCGATTAACGCCAATATCAAAAAAGAAACCCAGTGGGTGCCGGGCGCGCTCTCCCGTCCGCAAGCTGAACTGCGACAGGGCGCGGTAGAGGTAATTAAGAAAGCGAAAGACTACGCTCAAGCGGTAGGCGCCCCGCTGGTAACCTGCTGTCCCCTGTCCGATGGGTTTGATAACCTCTTCCAGGTAGATTACCCCCGAGCCTGGCGAAACATGATTGAATCGGTAGCTGAAGCGGCGGATTATCTGCCGGAGATTCCGCTGTTTATTGAGTACAAGATTAACGAGACGCGGGTGAACTGCCACGTAGACTCCTGCGCCAAAACTATTGTGCTACTCAAAGAAGTTCAGAACTCCGCCACCGGTGTCACCATCGATTTCGGCCACTCACTATTAGCTAAAGAAAACCCCGCTCAGGTACTAGGCCTCTGCGCTGAGTCGGGCATCGACTTTTACCTGCACACCAACGATAACGACTGGAACTTCGACTGGGATTTGGTAGGCGGGTCCCGTAATTTTCTGCATACGGTAGAGTTTCTGTTCTACGCCCGAGAGTACGAGTACGACAAGTACTTCACTGCCGATGCCTCCCCCCGCATCTTCGATATGGTGGGCTTCTTCACCCAGCACGCCCAAATGAACCAGGCCATCTGGAACCTGGTAGAAAAACTCGACCGGGCTAAATACCGCCGCCTCATGGCCGAAGAAAAATACATGGACCTCATGCAGCTCGTAAAGGACGAGATTTACCGTCTATAGCGGAGGTCTCACACCACATAGAAGTATTATCCCCGGATGAGCGAAAGCGAATTCCGGGGTCTCCTTCCTATGATGCAGGAGATGCCGGAATTCGCCGGGCGCAAAGCCTAATCCGGCAAGAGCATATTTTTACACCGTAGCCCGCACCCGTATACCGTATGCCTCTAAAGCCTGCAGTTGACTACGGAACGCCATACGGGCAATGGTATGAAAATCCTTCACCCACGTGCGTAGCGCTGCCTGCGCCTCCCGTTTATCCTGAGTGCTTTGTTCAGCAGCACTTTTCTTGTCGGCCCGTACTTCTTTTAGTTGGAGCAGTTCGTTTGCTGCACTGCGGTTTTGCTGTATTTCTTTGGTACTAATGCCGTAGGCTTCTAGCGATACTTTTTGATCCTGAAGCTGGCCGTAAAAATGACCTGCCTGCCGCACCAACTCCCAACGGCGCTTAGCCAATCGGTCTACCTTAAGGGAATGCAGCAAGGTGGTATCGTTGCGAAGAGCAACCTCCACAATGCGAACGTGTTCTTTAAACTGCTCAGCCAATGCTTGCAAGCCGGTGTTGATTTACTGAGAAAGCGCCCACTGCTCATTCTATAGCTGGGTCTATATCACACCTCTCTGCTCGTAAGTCTTTAATAAATTCTTACCGGTGTTGAACTGAGGCTCACCCCAGACGAAAGTGACTAATTGCTGTTGCCGGGCCGGATTATTTTGGGTATTGTTAATTGCCAGATTAGCGGCTTCTAACAAATCGTCGTTCTTGTATAAATTCATAACCATTCTGTTTGATGTGAATAAACTAATGGCAAAGAACGTAACGCCTGGCTGAAGTTACTAAACAGGAAGAAACGCGTTCGTACTTCCGTAATTTTTGTAGGCAAATTGACAAATACTTTCTGCTCCGTTAAGTGAAAGATTCGTAGCTCCGCCTAAAAACCCTACGTATTCATTACATCCCTAAGTTGCTCCGGGTAGAAAAGGTACATTGACTGGGCAAAAACATTTTCCTTCGGGCTAAATGTAGTTTGCATTATCCCGGAGGGCTTTCCTCGGCTGAGGTGAGGTACCTTCGTTGTTTAAAAATATATTTTTGCCTAAACTGTGGTAAAGAAGCATCTTAACTTAAGATGTGTATATATACTACTTAAACTGAAGAGTAGAATAAAGTTAGTAGAGCTAGTAGTAGATATATGGGAGATAGACGCAATTGCGTCTATACAAATGTTGTGGTGTATCGAAAAAGATTATTAATTTCTGTTATGGATAGGAAAACTATTGCGATAGCACTGCTAGTAGGAGTAGTGCTTATTTTGGCGATAAGTAGAATTATGGAAATTGATGATCTAGAATCAAATAGCAGTCTAAATAAGGCTGTAGTCAAGGACTACAAATATTTTGAATACATCGATAATGAAGAATCAAATCAAAAAATAAGATCTCATAAAGTGAATTTTAGTTATGAATACAATGGCAACATTTTCTCAAGTACGGACGAATTACAACCTTTCGAATATGAATCGTTATTCGATAAGCCTTTGCGGGTTGGAGACACGATAGAAATAATACATTCAACCATCAATCCGGCAAACTCAAGAATAAAAAGATAGACGCACCACAACAATGTGCAGCCCTCACCCTAGCTCGACCGCAGCCAGAACACTAGTTGCGCTAAGCACGGAAATTGCTACTTGAAAGTGAAATACTAACAAGCCGCCCGATGGCTAGCACTTGGCGTTAATACAAAAAAGCTCGAATGTAGCTAAGAAGGAAAGTCAATGGGAAAAGAAAAATAAGCGTCTTCTATCATTGCCGTAAAATATGAACAGACTACTCACTGAAAATATTGACAAAATTAAAGCATTGTGCACTGTGCATAATGTAAGGTCGTTATTTGCCTTTGTTTCGGTAAAACTATTCACTTTAAACACGAAACCATTCCGAACGTAATACCTTGTATAAGGTACTTTTCCTATGCAGAAGAAAACAGATACTATAAAGGAAACTACTGAGCGTCGGCAAGCTCGCCTTGCAGCAAACAAAGCCACCCAAATCACTCCTATACAGCGGGAGCTACTGGATATGTTCGCGCATAAGGAGCTATCCGATGATGAAATTTCCGAAATAAAGATCTTCTTTCGGACTACTTTTTAACTAAAGCACAAGACGAACTAGAGAGTTTAGCGCAAGAAGAGGGGTGGGATTTGAAGGAAAAAGCAAACCAATGGGGAAAAGAGAAATGAATGAGATAATAATTGATGAAGCGCAAGCAAGAGTATTGGATATTCTTGAGCAAATCAAGAAGTTGAATCAGATGATAGCACTACACGAGGAAGAATCGAAAGATACTGTTATGGTCATTCAGTGCCATGATATGAAAGACCGTTTTCTGGCAGAACTGAACGAACTTCTCGCAGAATATGAAGTAAAAGTATTGCTAAAAGATAATAGGGCCGCTCAGTCCACTACTATCTTCGCGTAGAGCTGGCTATTTTTCACGCATAACAAAAAGACTTACATTAGCTTTTTCTCAGTCACAAACTACCCTGCTAATGTTTTCTACTCTATTACGACCAAACATGGCTTTCTTACTGATCCTCGATCTATGCGGCTGTTCATAACCTACTCAGTACGATATAATTATCCAAAACGGTACTGTCTACGACGGAACGGGTGGTTCCCCACAAGCGACGGACATCGGTATTACTGATCAGCGGATCGATGCTATCGGTGATCTCTCGCAGGCCAAAGCAGAAACGGTGATTGATGCCAGTGAGTTGGCCGTGGCTCCGGGCTTTATCAACATGCTTAGTTGGGCAGCCTACCCACTACTGGAAGACGGTCGTTCTATGAGCGGCATCAAACAGGGCGTTACGCTGGAGGTATTCGGCGAGGGCTCATCGTTGGGTCCGGTCAGTGATGCGGCCAAGCAGCGAGCGTTGGAAGACGGGGATACCATCGCCTGGACAAGTTTTGGGGAAGGACTTCAGCACCTGGTTGATCAGGGGGTAGCGCCTAATGTGGCTTCCTTCGTAGGGGCTACTACTATTCGGGTGCACGAACTAGGCTACGAAGATCGGGCACCCGATGAAGCCGAACTGGCACGGATGCAAGACTTAGTACGACAGGCGATGGAGGAAGGAGCGCTGGGTTTAGGCTCATCCCTTATTTACGCCCCAGCTTTCTACGCCAGCACTGAGGAATTGATTGCCCTGGCGAAAGTGGCTGCCGAATACGACGGTAAATACATCTCGCACCTGCGTAGTGAGGGCGATAACTTCGAGCAGGCAGTAAACGAATTATTCACTATCGCCAAGGAGTCTGACATCGCGGCGGAAATCTACCATCTGAAAGCTGCCGGTGAGCGCAACTGGCCTAAGCTGGACCGGGTATTGGCTAAGATTGATTCCGCTCGCCAGGCCGGAATGGACATCAGCACCAACATGTACAATTACGTGGCGGCCTCTACCGGATTGGATGCCACTATGCCCCCCTGGGTGCAGGAAGGCGGCACCCAAGCCTGGGTAGAACGATTACGAGACCCCACCGTCCGCCAGCAGGTAATCGCTGAGATGGAATCGGATACTAACGAGTGGGAGAACTTTTTGCAACTGGCCGGGGATGCCGATAATATCCTGCTGGTAGAGTTCGATCAGGATTCACTCAAGCAATACGTTGGCCAAACCGTAGCCGACATTGCCGAAAAGCGCGACACTTCCCCGGCCGAAACGATCATTGATTTGGTAGTGCAAAACGAAGGCGATATTGGTACGGTCTACTTTCTGATGAACGAAGAAAACGTAAAGAAGCAGATCAAGCTGCCGTACATGACCTTTGGTTCGGATGCCCGCTCTATTGCGGCCGAAGGCGAGAACCTGGAAAGCAGCACTCATCCCCGTACCTACGGTAACTTCGCCCGCTTACTGGGCAAGTACGTCCGCGAAGAACAGGTGATCTCCCTGGAAGAGGCCATCCATCGGCTCACCTGGTTATCCGCCCAGAAACTCAAAATTCAGGAACGAGGCAAACTAGCCCCCGGCTTCTACGCTGATGTTGTGATCTTCGATCCGACCACTATCCAGGATGAAGCCACCTTTGAAGAACCCCACCAGTACTCCGAAGGAATGATACACGTAATCGTTAATGGCACTCCGGTACTCAAGAATAGCGGGCACACCGGAGCCATGCCTGGCATGTTTGTGAAAGGGCCTGGGTATGTAGGGACTGAAGCCACTCCGGTTAGCCTACGCTGAACTATTCATCTATCTAGCTAGTTCTGAAATCGATCAAAATAGCATGTTATGATTATTGTTGGGAATGCAGTGCTGAGCGATGATGTGAAGGAGCAGTTCTTCGTGTGCAATCTGAAGAAGTGCCAGGGAGCTTGCTGCGTAGAAGGAGATGCGGGTGCACCCTTAGAAAAAGAAGAGCTGCCTATACTGGATGAGATTTACGAAGACGTAAAGCCTTTCCTTACCAAAGTGGGCATCCGTGAAATAGAAAAGCAGGGAAAATACACCACCGACCGCGATAACGATTATGTAACCCCGATCATTAACGGACGCGAGTGCGTCTACGCTACCTGCGATAAAAAAGGCACGCTCAAGTGCGGGATTGAACAAGCCTATCAGGCCGGTAAAACCTCGTTCCGCAAACCCATTTCCTGCCACCTCTACCCACTCCGGATTGACACTTACGATAATTACGACGCGGTAAACTACCACCGCTGGCATATTTGCAACCCCGCCTGCGATCTGGGCCGGGAGCTAGGTGTACCCCTCTATCGCTTCCTGAAAGAACCCCTCATTCGTAAATACGGCGAAGGTTGGTACAACGAATTAGTAGAAAAGATCGAACGGGAATAACTTTACCCTCTCTCAAAAACTTAACATCCAGGTAACTCGCTTAGGTTAAAATCTTCCTACCTTGTAGGAAATACCTACGCCATGAGAACACTTATCTGCCTAATCGCTATCTTCTTCATCGCAATTATACCGTTGCAAGCTCAGGAGGATAGCTCACCTAAGATTATCATCGAATCTATTGAAGGGGCTACTCCCTTTACCAGTCTGGAAGTGAACAATGGAGCGGAGAACTTTCAGTTTGCCATTGTGAGTGATCGTACCGGAGGGCATCGCCCGGGAGTGTTTCTGGATGGGGTGCGGAAGCTCAACTTACTTCAACCGGAGTTTGTGATGAGCGTAGGCGATCTGATTGAGGGTTATACTACCGATAGGGATGAAATTGATCGGCAGTGGACCGAGTTTAATGGCTTTATTGATGAACTGACCGTTCCTTTCTTCTACGTACCCGGCAACCATGATTATACGAACGAAGTGCTGGCTGAGGAATGGAAAGAACGCTTTGGCCGGGACTATTACCACTTTACTTACAATGACGTACTCTTCCTTTGCCTAAATAGTGAAGATATGGTGCGCGGCGCTGGACGAGGCACTATTGACGATGAGCAGTACGAATACATTGAAAAAACATTGGCTGAAAACTCCGATGTGAAGTGGACGCTGGCATTCATGCACCAACCTCTCTGGGATCAGGAGGGCTCTGAACGCTGGGATGATGTGGAAAAGCTTTTAGCCGACCGGAAGCACACCGTTTTTGTCGGTCACCGCCACCGCTACGTAAAGTACGAGCGCGACCACGGTAACAACTACTTTATTCTGGCTACTACCGGAGGAGGTAGCGAGCTGAGAGGACCTCAGTTAGGAGAGTTTGACCACGTGGTATGGATTACCATGACCAACGAAGGGCCAATTATTACCAACCTCGCGCTAGATGGTATCTGGAGTGAGGATGTGATGACTGAAGAGATCGCTAGTTACGTTCGTCCATTATTGCAATCGCAGGCGGTGAGTATTGAACCGCTACTGGTGCAGGATGATACGTTTGAGGCCTACGAAACTGAGGTAAAGCTGACGAATAACAGCGATGTGCCGATGCGGATTGATCTGACCTTACAGGCTAACCCTAAGGTAATTCCCAGCTTTGGAGCGCAATCCTATGAGGTTAGCCCTAACTCAGTAGAAATCGTAAAACTCGGCCTAAAAGCCACTGAAGCTACTCCGCTAGATAGTATTGACCCCCTGGTACTACACAGCATTATTAGCTATCCTAGTGAGGAAATGCCTGAAGTGTCTTTTGAATCAACCTATCGGCTTCGTCCCCAAAAGGTGGCAGTAATCTCGCCTACCGAATCAGCAGTACAGATAGACGGCTCGCTGGAAGATTGGGAAGAGCTAAGCTATCAGGTGGGAGAGAATGGCTACGTGGATAGCGACCCATTCTCTCATAAAGGTGATAGCGATGCCTCCTTCCGCTTTGACCTTACCTACGATGACGAGTATTTATATATTGCCGCTGACGTAACCGACAATCAGTTGGAAACGACTTCTGATAAGATTGCCTACGAGCAAGATGGTATCAACGTGCTCCTAGATGCTCGTCCTGAACGAATCAGCGCGTTAGAAACCGGCGAAAGAATATTCCGGGAGGTGCTGTACCTCGGCATTAGTCCCCTGGAAGCCAAAAGCAATGAACTCTTTCGTGCCGACCGCTTACCGGAAGGGACCAAGGCTGCTATCAACCGTACGGAGCAGGGCTACGTGGCCGAAATGGCGGTTCCGGTTGCCTACCTAAACGAAATGCAGGGCGGAAACTGGGAGAGTATCCGCCTGAACGTAGCCATCCGCGATTTTGATGAAGATGGTCAGTATCAGACCGCGCTATTCTGGAAACCCGACTGGCGCAGTGAGGAAAACTACTTAGGTTCTGGTACTTTTCGTAAGTCGGTAGATATGGCCGCCTCTGGTTCAGAGGAGGAAGAGCAGTAATTTACTCAATGGTAAGCTGATGCTCGAAGGGCGTGAAACCGGTGAGGTATACGCTTTGGGCGTCTAGCTTATCCAGCGCTCCGCGGAGTTGCGTCCAGGTATGTTCAGCCCGGCCCGGCCCGAACCTGATTTTTTGCTTACCACTCTGAAAAGTACCGTAGCCATCCTCCAGTAGGTAGGCATCTTCAGTATTTTCTACATTCTGCACATTTTCCAGGGTGCCTCCCTGCCGAAAGGCTAACTCAATAGCTACCGGCACCCGGTCGGTGCCCAGCACACTAATATCGATTTGAAACCCCTTACCCGCCTCGCGAATGCGTACTTCAGTGAGCAGCTTCTGGATTTCGCTCTGCGGCCGTTCGTCACGGGGCATTTTCTCCCAGTCGCCGTCTACGGTAAGGTCTTCTTCTTCCGTAAACGGTTGGTAATAGGGGCCTTCCAGCCACTGCCGAATCACAAACTCGTCTCCATCCCGCTCCAAAGATTCTCCCTCAAACTGCCCTTTGCCAAAGAAAGCCGAAGCTAAACGAATTCCTTCGAGGGCGGCTTCGCCGTTGAAAAAGGTGAAAAAGACCGGATTCTTCGCTAGAATGGTAGCATCCCGCTCTCCCCGCCGGATACGTATCAGATCAGAACCGGTAAAGATCTTCACGTAGTCAGAAGGGAGCGAACCTGCTGAGGGTAGAGGTTTTTTTAGTTCGGTATCTTCCAGAAAGTAAGCGAGGTTATAGTTCAGCCGATCCGTATCCTGTTCTTCCAGTAGTTGTACCATGGCTGCAAACCTAGGATTTCGATCAAGCAGAGCCATGTAACGGTAAGGGTAGTAGTAGCGGATCATGGTTCCTTTCTGATATTTATCCTGTCGTCCCGAACCTTCGGTTACCCCTTCGCCATTAGCATGGAGGTAGTACAGGCTCATCTCTAAGTTCCTCCGCACTGGCTCCAGCAGTTCAGGTTTATTCATGAGTCGGGCTACAGTAATGAGGGCTTTATCCACGATGGGGCTATATACTAGGGTACTTTGTTCGGTATACTGTCCGTCCTCGTCAATATCAATTTTCTCCCGCAGCCACTCGTTCACCCGCATTTCGTAAGCCGGATCAGGAAAGAGATGATTTACTCTCGCCAACGCCATACATACCACCCAACGGTGATTAGGAGTATGAATTCCCCCTACGCTCAATGCCTTCCCAGCATTCTCCAGGTAGCTTTGTATGTTAGTTTGAATAGCTTCGGTAGTAGTAGAAGCATAGATATTGAGTATCGTATAGGCCAAACTCATTGGTTCCACCACGAAGGCCACGTCAGGCGTAGAGTGGAAGTTGGTAGTGTGTAAATCGATCGTTCCGTCAGGGTGCTGCACCTCAAGCAGATATTCACTAGCGTGAAGCATAGGCTCCAGCAGCGAGTTGCTTTGGTAAAACTGGGAACCTTCAGATACAAACCCACAGCTAAGCCGCTGCAAAAAACCTCCGGTGCTCTGGGGATTATGAATGCCGTAGCCATTAACTATACCACCGTACTCTGGATGCCTGGAATCGCTCTCCTGCCGCACCAGCAGATTATCAATAACCGTATCGTTACTGGTTACAAAAGCCTGAAGAAGCTGATTAATATCAGCCAGTACAGTTTTTGAAAAAAAAGGAAAATGACTAGTGGCTAGTGGGGTCAGGCTGGCCGTGGTACTTAAACGTTGTAAAAACGTTCTTCTTTTCATTTCAGTGAAGGTTGTAGTAGTAGAATTCGTTCAGCAGCCCTCAAAATAGTTAAAGCACCAAATCTTCGCAACTAGCCATTAAAAGAAATATATATCGATACTATTTAGCTCAGCCTTTACGGATTTTCTACGAAAAAGGTCCCGTTACCAAGAAAGAAGTTGCACCGTTGAGTCAACAATACCTAATACTTGATAAGCTTCTGTCTAAAAAACTGCTTTGCTGTTTCTACCTGAAGATGATAAATTCCGTTGGGTTGATCATTAATATCCAGTGAGAACTGCTTTGCAGTGGAAGAAGTGCTGGGATACACTTTCAGCAAACGTCCCGTTACCCCATACAGTCGTATTTCTCTGATTGGTTGCTCAGCTTTGACCTGATACAAACCGGTACCTGGGTTAGGGTATAGTAGAGCAGGTAAAGCGTGATCCGGTTCACCAATGGCCGTGACTCTGGCTAATGTTAAAGTAAAAGTAGCTCCATCTATACAGGCTTGTTCTGAAGATACTGTAATCTCAGTATCTCCTTCTACTTGCAATGGAGATGTTATTTCTAGAATATTTTCTGAGATTGTCATGTTTTGGTCGGGTAGTATTTCCTGATTACTTGATGTAACCTGATACGCTATTTCGCTAATATCTGGGTTATCTAGCTCAATGGGAATCCGCAGGACCTCTCCTTCAACCAGCATTGTATCGGGAATAGAGGTTATTTTTCCGATGCTACATACAATGACATTATCAATTGCGACCCCCTCACCTGAGTCATCAGAACCTGATTCTAGTCCAAATCGAAATACTACAGATTCCTGTCCGGCAGCACCTTTTATGATATGGGATACTGTTGACCACCCATTGCTGTCTTGACTCATAGTATCTTCTATCGTAAGACTATACTCCTCCCAAGTTACTCCGTTATTATAGGTCAAACTTAAGTAGGTACTATCGCCTGTATTAGTATCTATCCAAATATCATAACTGATAACCGGATCATTAGTCAACGCACTAAAATCAAAGATCGGACTTAATAAAAAAGAGGACTCATTCTCTTGGTAGTCGCCAACCAGATTGGTGCCCCATACCTTCTCTCCGTCAGATGCTTGATTAATTACAGCACCTTCGGGTTTTCCCTGTGCCCAAGAGCTAACAGCACCATAATCCCTCCAACCTGCTTCAATGCTTTCTTCAAAACTCTCAATATGGGGGAGCGTTTGCACTACTACTGCTGGCGAAGGTATAACACGAATTCTAACTGTTTTTGCAGAAGTACTATCATATTCATCTGTGGCACTTAATCGGAAAGTATATACTCCTTGCTGGATGTTCCTTACTACTAAATACGTAGTGTCTACCTGACCACTATCGAATTGTAACAATGTTCCTTCTGGACCTTCCTCTTGCTCCCATTTTATTGTAAAATCATCACTCTCAGGATCTTCCACAAAACCTAATAAGGCAACACTATCAATAGGAAGAATGTATGCCTGCTCTGCCCCTACAAAAACTGAAGGAGCCTCGTTTGGTGGTCGTACTCGGACATTGACTGTGTCAGAGTTAGATTTTCCTTGTTTATCTTCGACAGTTACCTGAAAAACATATTCGCCAATAGGTATTTCATCTACTGTTAAAGTCGGAAGTGTCTGATCCTGAATAGTGATTTCTGGCCCAGAGATCTGAGTCCACAAATAGTCATGCTGTCCGTCATCAGAGGCACTATAAGTATCAATTTCAAGGGTTGTCTGAGGCCTAAAAATTACCTGGTCTTCACCAGCGTCAACGATAATAGTATCTTTAGCAAAATGTAATAACCAATCGAAGATATTTTCATCGAAAGCATCGTAGGTAGGGTCTTCTGTACCCATACCACTTCCATCATATGTTTTGGTCCAGGCATCATGCCCTCCTTCAGAATATACGGTAATCTTTGCTTTGGGAATAGGGTTCGGGGTACACTGATTAAGATTATTTATCGGAATAGTTGAAAATCTAAAGCTAAACGAAGGATCGTCTATATTATGAAAAGCCCATACTGGTACATCTGCCATTTCACAAATATCTAGATTATCGCCCCGGCCGGATATTGGAATAATAGCAGTAATTTTATCCGGAAATGCTACTGCGTATTCAAATGCCCCAGCACCACCCGCACTAAACCCGGTAATATACACTCTACTGCGATCTATTCGATAATTTTCATGGAGGTAATCGAGATAGGCATCTACATTACTACTACTCCACCATCCACTCCACGATTGTGGAATCATAATTGGAAAAGGAAAGTCTTCACCCTCGCTTATTAGCCTCCCTAGTCCTTCTTTAAGCACAGCATCTAAATCAGAGACTCCGTTTCCTTTAGACCCTAGCCCCGATAAATAGATCAGTATTGGAAATTTTGCTGTACTATCGTCATGATAGATTGGAGGTAAATACTCATAATAACCAAAGATTGATGTTTCACCCTTTACGTATGGTTGCAACGGTTTAGAAACAAGTGTTCTTTGCGCATATGTATGGCTATTACATAGCCAAAAGATAATAATAATCCATAGTGAAACTCTTACCGGAGAAAGCGACATTGGTTAGGTAAACTTTAAGTATTGATTATGTGCAGCGTGCTAATGTTTTTAGATATTGGTTACGCAAATACTGATAGTTTAACTAAAGTAAGAAAATGTTTTGATTAATACGATCTTAACTACGAAATTTTGGCATTTAGACATCAATAAGTTTTAAAAGCTTATTGGTGCGATACGTGATCATATTATACGTAAAATTGCATAGGCGAAGAAATTAAAATGTATTTAACCGTTTGATATCGTCATACTCGAAGGCAAAGTCAATTTCAAAACAATCGACGAAGCGTTTTTTCATGGCTCGCTTCAGTTCCAGCGGGTCTTCGCAGTAGAAGATGAAAGCACCGCCGCCGCCAGCTCCACATATCTTTCCTCCCAAAGCACCGTTCTCCTTGGCAAATGCGTACATAGCGTCCAGATTTTCGTTAGAACTGGCACTAGCCAGTTGCTTTTGCGCATTCCAATTGCGCTCCATAATCTGGGCACATTCGGCAAAATCTTCCTTCGCCAATGCCGGGTAAAAGTCTTTTCCGCACTGCCCAATAATCTGTAAGGCTTCCCGACCCGATGGAGTCTGATGGTTTTTGTATACCTGTTCTACTGCCGACTGAGCATTACGCGACACTCCGGTATGCAGCAGCAAAAGATGTTTTTTGAAGCGCTCCAGCGTTTCGGGTTGCACTCCGGTTTCCAGTGGCTTGGCATAATCCGTTCCGCACTCGAAGCAGTTGAATCCACCAAAAACAATAGCGTATTGATCCTGTCGGCCAATGGCCCAGTTCAGTTCTTTATTTTCTAGATTGAACAAATCTTCGGCGATCATCTCTAGCGTTTTGGGCTCGGCATTGTAGCTTTTCGCCCGAATCATCTCCAGCAGTTTTACCGCTGTTGATGTACTTAATCCGCTACCGCGGGGGTAACCCGAAAAATTAAATTGCTTATTCCGACTTTCAATCAATGGCTTAATGGCTACATTAGACACATAGCCTATCTCGCCGTTCATGATGTAGGGCACATCGGTCCAGCCCCCAGCAAAATCAATACGCAGAGGCGCACGGAAGGCGTAGTTAATTTTGTTGATGATATTAGTGGTAGATGTGGGGTAAAGTTCCGGTGGCACCTCCCGGTTCACAAAAGCCATCTTTACTCCCAACCGGTCGCACAGTTGCTTTTTGTGCTCAATAGCCGAATCATCCTCGTTTAGTACGAATACATCGGGACGAAGCTGGGTCATCACTTCTTTAAAATCTATTTTTCCCTCGCCAATCTCAAAGTCATTTAACACAGCGTAATCCACGTCTTGCAAAGCGGCAACCAGGTAAATACGGTTGTTTTCAGGATTCACTGGGCGACCCGGGCCTTTTAAGGCCTCCAGCGTCTGGTCGCGACCGACACCTACCACTAGCGCATCGCCAAACTGCTCGCATTGGTTAAAAAATACCGCGTGGCCTGACTGTAAAATATCGTAGCAGCCGGTGCAGAATACAATGGTTTTGTCTTGCAATTGCTCTCGCAATGCGGCCAGTTGATCTACCGAAACGACCTTTTCCTTGATGGATTCAAACATACAATGAAGTTGAAAATTGACAATGGGATAAAAATAATGATTGATGATGAATGAATACTAATTGGTAATAAATCATTAGTCATCAATCATCCCGCCAGTAATCATTAGCCTCCAATGGTAGACATGGATTCGCTCACCGATTGCTCACCTCGCCGTTGTTCAGCCTCATAGCCGTCTTTCGCCCGGTTGCGAAAAGCTTTCTCAAACGCCTGCCGGATAGCCTTATCCGATGCACCGCTTCTTACAATCTGCTTAATATCCAGCACCCCTTGGTCGTACAGGCAGGTCTTCAACGTGCCTTGGGCGGTTAAGCGGATGCGGTTGCAAGTACCACAGAAGGTACGGCTAAAAGCAGCAATAATACCCACTGTACCCTGGTGGCCGGGAATGCGGTAATTGTAAGAAGTAGAGGCGGGTGGGTCGGGCAGCTTCTCAATCGTTGGGTACTGCTGCTTCAGTACTTCCAGTATCTTGCGGTGAGTCCAGACCAGCACCGGATAGTGGCTGCCTTCGCCGTTGAAGGGCATTTCTTCAATAAAGCGTACCGATACCGGATACTGCCGAGTGAGTTCGGTAAGGGGAATAATATCCTGGGTATTCTTTCCCTCCATTACCACTGCATTGATTTTGGTCGGAATCTGATGTTTTAGTAACGCGTGGAAACAGTCTAGCACGCGGTTAAACTCATCGCGGCGGGTAATCTCCAAAAAGCGCTGACGGTCAAAGGTATCTAGGCTAAGATTAACCGAGGCAATACCCATTGCCTTCAGTTCGGCAATATAGGGTGTAGAGAGTCCACCGATCGTAGTTATATTTACATCCTCAATCCCCGGTCTCTCATGCAATCGCCATAGGAAAGAAACCAGGTCGCGACGGACGAATGGTTCGCCTCCAGTAATCCGGATTTTGCTAATTCCCATTCTGGCCAGAATACGTACTAACCGCTCCATTTCTTCGTAGGAAAGTAATTCCTTTTTCGGCACATACATGATGCCCTCAGCCGGCATGCAGTAAAAGCAACGCAGGTTGCAACGATCGGTCACGGCTAAGCGCAGGTAGTTAATCGGTCGTCCGTGATTATCAAATAAGGCCATAGGGTGGGGTGTGTATTTATCAGCAATAACAAATATACAAACGCTTTTCCAGTAAGTGAATTGTTGAATGAGTAATGATTAATGAGCGATAAATAATGACCAGATAAGTTATATTAATTATTGGTCATCAATCCTGCTTATTTCCATTTTCAATTATACCCTATCACCTTTCAACTGGAATACTTATCTTGCGAACTATGGAACTGAATATTCTGCTGTTTGGCATTACGAAGGACATTGTAGGGCAACAGAAGCTTCGCTACGAGATGCCCGAAGGGGCTACCGTACCTGATTTGGTGGATGACCTGAAAAAAAGCTATCCTAAACTGCACGACCTGGACTCGGTGCTAGTCGCCGTAAATAATGAGTACGGCCAAAAACAACAAGTACTGCACGAAAGCGACGAGATTGCGCTTATTCCCCCGGTAAGTGGTGGATGAAAATACGAAGACCGACTTCGCTAGACTACGTTTATGAATTCAGACGAAAAAATATCAATTCTGCTTACTGATGACCCCTTATCAGTTGATACGGCACTAAAGGTGACGCAATCGAACCGAGCTGGGGCTATCGATATATTCGTCGGCACGGTGCGGAATAATACCCAGCAAAGAAGCGTCGAACGACTGGACTTTGAAGCCTACCATACCATGGCGGTGAAGGAAATGGAAAAGTTAGCTAACCAAGCCTGCGAGCGCTGGCCGGTAGAAAAGATAGCCATCTACCACCGAAACGGCACCTTGCAGATTGGCGATATTGCCGTGGTTATTGCAGTATCTACCCCACACCGGCAAGCGGCTTTCGAGGCCTGTAAGTTTGTTATTGATACCTTGAAGCAAACGGTTCCTATCTGGAAAAAAGAAATATTTGATGATGGAGAGGTGTGGGTCTCAGCTCATCCTTAGCCCTATGAAACGTATTCACCTGATCTCCAATCCCAGAAACCTGTCTACCGCGCTGATGTATTCCTTCGCTCAGCGCTCTGATACTCAAGTGGTAGATGAACCTTTTTACGGATTCTACCTTACCCAACGGCCCGACGTTGATCATCCAGGAAAAAAAGAAGTGCTGGCCAGTATGGAAACCGATAGTCAGACTATTCTGGAGAAGGTAATTTTTGGTGAGTACGCCTGTCCGGTGTTGTTTATCAAGAATATGGCTCATCATTTCGTAGGCCTGAGCCAGCAGTTTATTACCCAGCTTAGTAACCTTATTCTCATTCGCGACCCCAGGCAACTCATCAGTTCTATTGCCCAGCAAATGCAGGAGCCTACCGTGGAAGATATTGGCTCCCAAAAGCAGTACGAACTATATAATTATCTACTAACCAACGGTAACCGTCCGGTAGTACTAGACTCGGGTGAACTACTAAAAGATCCGCTCAGGGTTTTGCGCAAAGTATGCGGGGCGCTGGATATTCCGTTCGAGGAAGGTATGCTATCCTGGCCGGCCGGACCCCGACCCGAAGATGGCGTTTGGGCGAAGTACTGGTACCATAATGTGCATCAGTCAACCAGCTTCGCTAGGCAGCCTACCAGCGACCGTCCACTTCCGGGGCATCTGGAGGAGCTATACCAAACGGCGCAACCTTTCTATGCCGCCCTTTACGAAAATTCTATTAAAGCCTAACCACTATGTTGCAACAGTACGATCCCCGAAATAAAGATATCCAGGTATACGTAGGCGATCGGCTATTTCCGCGGGCCGAGGCCAAAGTATCGGTATTCGACAGTACTGTGCAGGGTGGCGATGCGGTGTGGGAAGGACTGAGAGTGTACAACAGAGGCATCTTTTGTCTGGACCGGCACTTGCAACGGCTAAGAGACTCCGCCAAGGCACTCCATTTTGCCGATATTCCCTCACTAGAAACAATCAAGCAGGCAATTTTCCGGACATTGGAAGCCAACGGTATGCGCAGCGATACGCATGTTCGGCTCACCCTTAGCCGGGGGGAGAAGATTACGTCAGGTATGGACCCCCGCCTCAATCAGCAAGGAGCTTGTTTGATTGTACTGGCGGAGTGGAAACCGCCGGTATATGACAATAGTCAGGGTATTCGGGTAATTACGTCCAGCATTGCCCGAAACTCGCCTCAACACCTCGATTCTAAAATTCACCATAACAATCTGCTAAATAATATTTTGGCTAAAATTCAGGCGAATGTAGCTGGTGCAGATGCGGCCATTATGCTGGATGCTTACGGGTTTGTGTCGGAGCTGAACGATACCAACCTGTTTATGGTAAAGCGCGGAAAGTTGTTCACCCCTCACGCCGATGCCTGCTTGCCCGGTATTACCCGAGGGCTAGTGCTAGAGATGGCGAAATCTTTAGGAATAGTTACGAAAGAGAAGAATCTATCTCTTACCGAGTTCTATACTGCCGATGAGGTTTTTGCTACCGGAACGATGGGAGAACTCACTCCGGTAAAAGAAATTGACGGGAGAATCATTGAAAAGGGGCAAACCGAGGCTGTGCTCCCCCAGATTAGAGAACAGTTTCAACAGCTTACCCAAGAGCTATGCGAACCCCTAACGTTCTAGACCTTCCGTGAGGTTATTTTGATGCTTCGCTATGATGCGCTCGAAACCATCTTTGCTAACCGGTTTGGACATATAGCCAGTTACCATTGGGTAAGTTCTAACCCGCTCAATATCAGCGTCGTCAATAGAGGAAGAAAGCACATATAGCAGCGTATTCGGGTAATCGAATTGTCGGTAGTGATCCAGAAAATCGTAGCCGCTAATTTCGGGCATGAAGAGGTCTAGAAAAATCAACTGAGGCGGCTCCTCTCCATTATCCAGTTTGTCTAGCGCAACTTGAGCATTGGTAAATTCCTGGATGGATAAAGTAGGCTCCCAGTTTTTAATTAGCTTTCGGGTAATTAACAAGTCAATCTCATTGTCATCAATAAGCCAGCACGTCATCATACGATAATAGTAATTGTAAAAAAATCTATATAGGGTATTACTTTAAATGTTAAACGACCGAAAATAACCAAGCAGCACTCCATGCGGCTATCATCAGGTCTAAAATAGGTGAGTCGTGCAAGTGCGTAAGTATAATTACTTACCTAAATATAAGTAAAGATTCGTAAATCAAAAATATTTGTAAAAATAATTAAATCTCATTGAACTCCAATAGCCGATTCTGGCAAATTATTTTAGCCAGATGAAAGAAGTTCTTTCCCCCGGTTTTTCGTAAAATATTGGCCCGGTGATTTTCTACCGTACGTATACTAATTGAAATTTCATCGGCAATCTCCGCGTTGGTGGAGCCATCAACCACTAACGATAAAACTTCTTTCTCACGGGCAGTTAAACTGTTAATACTTTTTACAGCACTTTCTTCCCGGTAATTAGCTTTTACCGAAGTCACAATAGTTTTGGTAGCTGCTGTGCTAAAGTAAGTCTCACCGCGGGCAATTTGGATTAAGGCTGATTTCAGTTCAGTAAGCAAGGTATTTTCGTAGAGTAAGCCGCTCACTCCGTAACGAACAACATCACTTACATAGCTATTTCCTACCAATCGGGCTAACACTAGTATTTTCGTCTGCAACTGTTTTTGATGAAGCCACTTTAGTAGTAACAATCCGGTGTTATTATTAAACAACATATCTACAATAACAATGTCCACTACCTGGTTTCGCAGCCTTTCCTGGGCCTGCGCCAAAGTAGAAACAGAGGCAACCACTTTATACCCAACTTCGCCTTGAAGAAAGTTTTGAATTAAATCGGCAATAATAGGACGGTCGTCCAGGATGAGAATATGAGGGGAATTCATGGAGCGGTAGCAATATGGTATAATCAAAAGCGACTTACTGTCGTTCAACTTAGCCAAACGAAAGTTAGACAAAGTAGTCTTTTTATTTTCTAAAAACAAAATTCCACTCTCACCATCGCTAGTACCGTGCTAATGTTTAAACACTTTCCGCGTTAAAGTCGCTTTTGCCACCGGTCTTTTCAATCAGTTGAGTACTACCAATAACGATTGCGTGCGAGAGAGCTTTACACATATCGTAGATAGTGAGGGCGGCTACACTGACACCCGTTAGGGCTTCCATTTCTACTCCGGTTTTGCCGCTTAC
The DNA here is from genome assembly GCA_937884755.1 of uncultured Flammeovirgaceae bacterium. Classification (GTDB taxonomy): domain Bacteria; phylum Bacteroidota; class Bacteroidia; order Cytophagales; family Cyclobacteriaceae; genus Tunicatimonas. The sequence goes on along the minus strand of CAKZYJ010000011.1, from coordinate 5,337 downwards.
CCCTACGGTACACTCAATGCGTATTTCATAATTTTCGGCAGGCTGTATGTTGATCTTACACTTTTCAATGGTCAGGGGATGGCAGAAGGGTATAAGCTCGCTGGTCTTTTTTACCGCCATGGTACCCGCAATGATAGCAGTTTGAAAGACGGGACCCTTTTTGGTGTAGATATCGGTAGCCTCTGAGTTATCTAGACCAAGCTGCTCCCAGAGGTTTTGATCCAAAACTACTACACTCTGAGCAGTGGCATTACGCTGGGTTATAGCTTTCTGACTTACATCCACCATCGTAGGGTTATTCTTCTCATCTACGTGCGATAGCTTCTCTTCTTTCATGGCAAACTTTTTTTACAAGTATACAAAAGAAAAAGCCCGATTTCTCGGGCTCAATAGGTATTCGGAATGTAATTGAATAAACTATCCTTCTACTTCCAAGTCACCGCGCTTAGCTGCTTTTTTCATTTTGTCGTTAGCGTAAATAGCTACTTCAACCCGTCGGTTCTGCTGGCGTCCGGCTTGAGTATCATTTTCGGCTACGGGTTGCTCTTCGCCGTAACCTTCGGTGATTAGTCGGTTGTTAGCTACTCCTAATGATGATAAGTAACTTGCTACGGAAGAAGCCCGCTTTTCTGAGAGGTTTTGATTGTACTCTTCTGAACCAGTAGAATCAGTATGTCCCTCAATCAGAATATTAGTATCATCGTACTTTTTTAACGTTTCCGCCATTTCCGATAAGTCTTCTTTCGTGGCTGAGCGCAATTCGTCAGAGTTCACGTCAAACAGCAATCCGGAATCAAAAGTAATTTTGATTCCTTCGCCCACCCGCTCTACGGTTGCATTTTCCAAGTCTTTTTGCAGCTCTTCGGCTTGCTTATCCATCTGCCTTCCGATAAGGGCTCCGGCAGTACCACCCACAGCAGCCCCAATAATAGCGCCTACTGCGGTATTACCCGATGCGTTGCCAATAACTGCCCCTAAGGCTCCACCGGCCCCAGCTCCTATAGCCCCGCCTTTGGTGGTATTATTCATAGATGCACAACCGCTCAGGAATTGAACATTAGCAATAATGCCTATAATCAGCGCCCACTGGGTGAGCGAATACGGTAGTCTTTCTATTACTTTTCTCATTATTTTCTTCCGTTAAATATTATATCCATTGAGCAAATGACCCAACAGGTTATTTCTATTAAATATGACTGAGAGTCTTATAGATAAGACACACGAAATCATTGCACTATGGTTCTACACATTAGGTAGAAAATTCCACACAACTGTTGAGTGAAACGATGGTAAGTCTTGATTAGAACCCTTTGAAGCAATTCTCAGGGGAGTGGCACAGATTTTTCATTTTCAGTAGGTGAGAATGTTTCGCAAACTTTTTAAACTCATGAAATCAGGATATAATAAAATCGTAGCAGGAATCATTGCGCTGGTGCTTAGTGCGCTAGTCATTCCAATCAGCCTACTTGCCCAGGATACCCGTACCAGTATTGAGAAGCGACTTAACGTAAGTAACCTACACATTAATAATGTTTCAGATGAGAGTTTGCAACCTGGCTGCCACATCAGTGAAACTCTGGTAATCCAGCCTGAGGTAACGTATTCTACTACGGGCGTCCGCGCCACCTACGAAACTGACATAATCAACCTAGCAGGAGAATAGTTTTAATCTGAACTACGTGTGGGTACCCACTGTAATTACAGGCTCAACCAAGTAGCTGATTCCGAAGAAGCCGAACTAACATTAGGGGATGCTAAAAATTCATTAGCTCAGAGATACGTAGCTCTAAACTTATTGTACTAAACTAACCAATCCGTTTTTTTGAATTGAAAAGGCACTGTGCGGTGCCTTTTCGTGCTTCTGACTATCTTGTTTTCCCAGTCTTATTGCTATTCGCACTAAAAAATAGACTTTGAGCTTGGGGCTAGCAATGAGTTGCCATTTCCAGTCCATCCCCTCTACACTAAGCTGGTTCTGAGCTTTTTCAAAAATATGATTATTACAATATTTATTTATATTTTTATTCGCTTACCAATGGATTGAGTGAAGTCCTGACTTACTCATCCATCTTACTTAAAGTATTACGTAAACGCTAACAAACCCTACGGGGAATTATTCTCACAGTCTTTTAACAATGAATCCAAGAAATGAATCTGCCACTCTGTCGTCTTTGTAGTAGCTAGGATTCCCGCACAAGTCAACAAGCGATCCATCACAAACAAAGGAAAAACTAAGGTCAGTACCTCCTGCAAATGCTTCCATTCTATTGGATTTACTTAGGCTATTGAAAAAAATGGGTAGATTTCAGCCTTTCTCCGAAAAATTTCTTGAATTTTTTTCTTCCTTCTAAAACTGTCCTTATCAGCAAGTTATGAGTTGGATTCAAGATAATAATCCAAGCCAAAAACAATAGTCCAAGTAGTAAAAACAATAGTCCAAGAGGTCTTTCACGAGAAGCTGCACCTTTGCTAACGTCGCCAGTAGATAAGTCAGTGGATGTAGATCTTATTAACCATTTTCACCATGTACGTTCAACCAAAAAGCAACTATCAACCTGTGTGGGAACAGTATCCCCTGAAGGTAAATGTAAATCGCCGAAGTAATAATAGAGCTCGAGTCGTCAGCCTCGATCAAGCCCAACGGTCCGATCACCCATCGGGCGAATCCGGCGAGCACTTTAACGAAAAATTATTCCCTAATTATTTAGGAGTACACAGTCACTTTGTAGAACGGATCATTCATTTGGTAGAAAGCAACCTGAGCGACGAGAACTACGGTATACTACAACTGTGTCAGGATGCCGGAACCAGCCGTTCGCAGTTGCACAATAAACTGAAGCAGCTTACTGGTTTTTCTACGTCTATCTTCATCCGCATGGTGCGATTGCGTAAAGCCCAGTCATTGCTACGCATGACTGACCTCAACATTACCCAGGTGGCCTTTGAAGTAGGGTTTGACGATGCCCAATATTTCTCCCGAGTGTTTTCCCAAATGTTTCGTCAGTCGCCTAAAGCATTTCGGAAGTATGCTGCTGCTCTTAGTCAATAGTATTTATCAACCAATACAAATTATTCACTACTATACTGATTCACCCCATGAAAACTTCTTATGAAGCACTACCAGCATTATGCCTTTGGATTAACCAGGGAGAAGGTAACTCTTTAGAGAAGAAATCACTAGGAACAAATCCCCCTTAGTCCCCCTTTTTGAAAGGGGGAAATGAACAAACGCCTGTCTCAAACCAACCTATAGTGAAGTGGAAAAACACTATCCTTTCCCCCTTTGAAAAAGCCGACCTCTGGTCAAGCCTGAGGCAAGCAGCGGCGCGGGGGGTGCAGGGGGATTTTAGCTTAGGAGGGTTTTCACCACTGATGCCCCAAACATATCAAAGTAGCCATTATCAATGCTGCACTGTGCAGTAAACCAACCAAAACTTGCGTGAGGGAAGCAAAATGGAGAGGTAAACTACATGGTTGACAAGCCAACACCTCATCCTTACTAAGGGTGAGGTGTTTTGTTTATCCTAAGTAAACAATAATCACCTCCCCGGATGAGTGATAACGAATTCCGGGGAGATAGTTCTGGATATTATAAGTATACAAGCGAAAATAAATAAAGCTTCAAGACGTCATTCCGGATAATTTGCCGCGCGGCGTCCGCTTCGCTACTCTACACAAATTTCCGGAATGACGGGGTCGCTTAAATGTTTCTTATACTTTATTCTGATTGGGTACTTATCCGTCACTTAATACTAGAGAAGATAGCCATCTCCTACCCAGCCGGAGTAGTCTCAGACTCGGCAGTGGTGTCCGCTTCCGCTTCGCTACTGCTCTTTCGGCGCTCTACCAACTGGTTGTAATGCTCTATATTTTCGTTGATGAGATTGATTAAAGAACTGTACTTATCCGAAGGAGTCAGTAGGGCGTGGGCACTGATATACTGCACTAGGATGCGGTAAGCTTCCGTGGTGAGTTGGGTAAGCTCCTTGGTGGTTTTGCCATCGTACTGCACCGACTCTTCCAAACGCTCAATAAACAAGTCTTCAAACTTCAGGTTGGTGGCGTTCATTTGCTGTACCAGGGCCTCCAGGCGCAGTGCCTTTAGGGCAGCAACGCATTCGGCATCCGTTTGCAGATCGCGGGCTAGGTTCTTCAGGGTAGCAGTTTCGGCGCCGTAGTTCAGGCTGTACAGCTTGTTACCGTATTTATCAATACACTCCATAACCTTCTTTCCGGCGGCACTAAGGGTTTCGTCGGGGTAGTAGGTGTAGCCTTCGCTCAGCTTACGCAAGCATACAATGGCCTGGTCGCGCTCATCGTCTAACTGGGTCAGTTGAGGGGTAATATCACTGAAGGTATCTTGTTTAAAAGCCGCCTCTAGCTGGCCATGCTGCTGGGTAAGTTCGCTAACCCAGGCTTCTATCTTAAGCTTGGCTGGGTCGTGCCGTTGCACAATTTTAAGGGTGTTACTAATAAACTGGATGAACTCCTGAATGCGGTAATTTTTAAACGATGCGGCTTTTATCATTTTCTTACTATTTGAAATTAAACATGCCAGTGCTACGACCAAATATGCCGCCAGGGTGTGAGAGAAAATAATCGTAATTTTAACAAATCTTACCTGGCACTACAGTTTATAAGCGAGTAGTTGGCGGACGGTTTGCTGACCGGGTCACGCTGACTCAGTCAGGAACCCGTCCGCACTTGCGGACACCTTGCTGACTCCGTCAGGACGCTTGCCGCAGCGGTGGACAGCTCGCTGACCGCGTCAGGAAGCTTACCGCAGTGGTGGACAGCCTGCTGACTCCGTCAGGACGCTTACCGCAGCGGTGGATGCCTTGCTGACCCAGTGAGCTTCCCTACTTCTTCAGGAATAGACAAAGAGTACGTCATTGCGAGGACGTTAGGACGAAGCTATCTGACGACGACCGTCTCCCTAATAGTAGGAGATTGTTGGGTACCGAGCGCTTCACATTCGTTCGCAATGACGACAAAGTAATATTGTCTTGTTGCATAAATAATAATTAAAGCTGTAGCATCCGTGATGAAAATCCCCCTGCGCCCCCTTTAAGAAAGGGGGAGAAGCGGTTGCTCTTCCATTTCACTATGGATTGTTCGAGAAAGGTGTTTGTTCATTTCCCCCTTTGGAAAAGGGGGCTAGGGGGATTTATTCCTGAAGAGTTTCTTCTAAACATCTACTTCCCCCACCTGCACAGGCATTATTAAACAATAGTCCACATTTTCAACACAATAGTGCAAGCTTGAAAAAGCTAGGTGAGCCACCTTTGTACCAGGCTACCGAGCCAATCCATCTTGTCACACGCTAAATACTTTACT
>CAKZYJ010000010.1 GCA_937884755.1 uncultured Flammeovirgaceae bacterium | reverse complement strand
CCGGGTTTCCGTTGCGGCCTTTTGCAACCTTATTGGAAACTACTCCGATGGAGGCGATGTACTATGTAGTTTCAACCCCGACGATATTGAAAGTATGACTGTGCTAAAGGGAGCTGCCGCGGCGGCTCTTTACGGAGCCCGGGCTAAAGATGGGGTTATCATGATCACCACCAAAAACCGCGGGGAGGGTAATGGCCTGGGTGTGCAATGGAATACTAACTTTACGGCAGAAACTCCCTTAGACTATACTGACTATCAGTACGAGTACGGTCAGGGCGAAGGCGGGGTACGGCCTACGGCGGCTAATCCTACCTCAGGCGTTTGGAGCTTCGGAGAAAGGTTCGAGCCGGGCATGACCCAGATTTTATTCGACGGAATAGAAGTGCCCTACGAGCCGGTGCGGGATCGCATCAGCAAATTTTACCGCACCGGTACCAGCATTACTAATACACTGACCCTTTCGGCTGGCAGCGATAAGGGTGGTTTTAACCTATCGTTGGCCAACTTGTCTAACGAAAGCTTTGTACCCAACTCGGAGTTCGCCCGACGAACGGTCAATCTAGGCTTTGTGTACGATATTACTCCCAAGCTGAACGTATCGGGTAATATCAATTATTCTATTGAGGATAATCAGAACCCACCCATTGTGGTGCAGCAAAATATTAGTACTCCGGTAGTGCTCTACACACTATCTAATTCTATGCCGCTAGATGTGCTGGAGGCTAACCGGCTGAACGAAAACGGCGATGAGTTTATCTGGTCGCGCTTCAGAAACCGGACCAACCCCTACTTCTCTATCAATGAACGGTTCGAGAATGTTCGGCGTGACCGTATCTTCGGTAACGTTACGCTCCGGTACAACTTCACCGACTGGCTATATCTGCAAGGCCGTATCGGGCAGGACTACTGGTCGCGCGATCAGGAATATAATTTCCCTACCGGGCAGGCTTCTATCCCTCCGGCTCCGCAGGGATTTGTGAACGGAACCTATGTACAGGAATCTCGTCGCTTTCGCGAAATTAATGCCGACTTTCTGATTGGGGCTACCCAAGAATTTGGAGCTTTGGGAGTAAACCTTACGCTAGGAGGTAACCAGATGTACCGTCGCTCCGACCGCAATAGCGTGAGGGTAACTGACTTTGTGATTCGTGATTTGTACACAGTGCAGAATGGCCGGGTAAAAGACCCACTGTATACATTGGCCGAAAGACAGGTGAATTCGCTGTACGGTGCGCTTGAGCTTTCTTATAAAGACTATCTCTTCCTGAACATGACCGCCCGTAACGACTGGTTTTCTACCCTGGCCCCGGAGAACCGCAGTATACTATATCCTTCAGTAACGGGTAGCTTCGTCTTTTCTCAGGTATTTACCAACTTTCCGGAGTGGATTAATTTTGGCAAGGTACGGGCCGGTTACGCCGAGGTGGGCAGCGATACTGACGTAGCGCCTTACTCTGACAACTTATTCTACTCAGTTAACAACAACCTTTTTCCTAATTCCGACGGACAGTTACTTCCGTTGGGGGTAATCAATACGAATACAGTGCCCAATGCCAATTTACGCCCTATGCGCGTAGCGGAAACTGAAGTAGGCCTTGAAATGAGGATGTTTGAAAGCCGGGTTAACTTCGATTTAACGTACTACAACAAACTAACAACCGATCAGATTCTGGCCGCGCAAATCTCAGATGTTTCCGGTTACACTAGTAATCTGATTAACGTAGGCGAGAGCCGTACCTATGGAGTAGAATTGATGCTGAACGTGGTGCCCGTTCAAACCAATAATTTCCGCTGGGACGTTACTTTTAACGGGGCATACAATAACTCCGAAGTACTCAAACTTGGGTCAGATCCTGAGGATACCGTAATCACGGTGGGTCGGGGCATTGGTGGGGTGAACGTACGGCAGGTAGTAGGCAAGCCTATGGGCCAGATTTACGGATTCCGCTACCGGCGAGACGATCAGGGTCGGATTGTGTACAGTGGAAACAACGGTCGTCCGCTGCGTACCACCGAGCAAACTTCTTTCGGCACAGCTATACCCCTTTGGTTCGGAGGAATTACCAATGGATTCCAGTACAAGAACCTGAGTTTCTCCTTCCTGATTGACTTCAAACTGGGGCACAAAATGGCATCGGGCACTAACTTTAATGTGTGGCGCCACGGGCTACATAGAGCTACACTGGAAGGCCGGGAACAGGGTTTTGTAGTGGGCGATGGCGTGAACGAGAACGGAGAGGTTAATACAGTTCAGACTCCTATTCAGACCTTCTACGAGAGTATTGGAGCCAATAACATACACGAAATCTACATCTATAACGCGGGGTTCTGGCAGCTTCGTCAGGTTACTTTGGGGTACGACTTTACCTCTATGCTTCCCGATGATTTCTTTATCAAAGGTTTACGGTTGAACGCTATCGCCAACAACGTGCTGCTCCTGAAAAAATGGGTGCCTAACATCCACCCTGAACAGTTACCTTCTGCTTCGGATAACCTGGTGGGTATGGAGCAAAGCAGTTTGCCGCTTACCCGAAGCATTGGATTTAACCTGAATGTTAAGTTTTAAACCAACCACCTAAATTAATAGACATGAAAAATATAATTATTCGCACATTCAGTCTCGTACTGTTGCTCACGCTATTTACCCGTTGCGATGAAGGGTTCGATGAGCTTAATACCAACCAAGTTTTTCCTACTTCTATTGATCCTTCGTTTGTGATGAACGACGCCATCCGAAGGTCATCTATCCCTACCTCTATCTTCGTGTTTGAATTAGCCATTGTACAGCAGGTGGTAACTCCCAACGGAGTTTCGTTGGCGGGAGCTAACTTTAACCAGGATAACCGTAACCGGGGTGGTATCTGGCAGAATCATTATCTCAATGTAATGAAGTCCATTATTGACGTAATGGACAAAACCCAAAATGACGAAAGTATGCATAATCTATATCAGATGGCTCGCATCTGGCGGGCATATACCGGTATGGTTATTACTGATACGTTTGGGGATGTTCCGTACTTTGGAGCGGGTCAAGCTTTTCTGGAAGGATTAACTACCCCGGAGTATGACCAGCAGCAAGATATCTACACTGATATTCTAACGGAGCTGGACGAAGCATCGGCCGCACTGGATGCCAATCGGCCTATGGTGAATGAAGTGCTATACAGTGGTAACATTGATCAGTGGAAACGCCTGGGGTATTCGCTGCTGCTTCGGGCCGCCATGCGCCTAACCGAGGTAGATCCGGCTACGGCTCAGGAATATACTGCCCGGGCATTTGCCGGAGGGGTAATGCAATCTAACGACGATAATGCGGCTATCCGCCATACTGATCTGTACCGCAGTCCGATTGGTAACTGGTTAAATGGCTCAGAGGCCAATAACTACTTTCTGGTATCGGCCTTCGTAGATTACTTACAACAAAACAACGATCCGCGGCTGGAATCTATCGCGGTGCGCTACATTGGCGCTGAAAATGGAGCTCAGCAAACTCCCGACCGGGCTGACACTGACCCGTCCGTACAAATCGGTATGCCGATGGGATTCGATAACACCACGATTACTCCTGTTGCCGAAGAACTGGGACTAGCCAGCTTCTACGATTTCTCCCAACTAGATCGTACTCGCTTGGGCGGTCAGACCGCTTCTAGCTTTTTAGTTACCTACGGTCAAACCCAGTTGCTACTGGCCGAGGCCGCGGTGAGAGGATGGGTAGAAGGTGATGCTGCTACTTATTACACAAATGGTATTCGGGCGCATATGGAACAGATGGCTTCCTACGATGCTGCTTCCGCGATTGAGGATGCTGCGATTGATGCCTACATCGTTTCCCAACCATTGGAAGCCGGGAGAGAAATGGAGCTGATCAGTACCCAGTACTGGGTAGCCACCTTTTTGAATGGCCCCGAGACCTTTGCTAACTTCCGCCGAACCGGCTATCCGGTACTGGCACCGAACCCGTATCCGGGTAGCGAGATTGACGGTGATTTTATTCTGCGACTCACCTATCCCGATACCGAATACGCAGTAAACAGCGGTAATCTGAACACCGCTGTTGGTCGGCAGGGACCGGATGTGCTGGATACTCCGGTGTGGTGGGATGTGGATTAACAATCTCTCACAGAAAGAAAAAATTTTAGTAGCTTACCGGACGTCGAAGTGACCTTGACTTTACGTCCGGTAAATTTTGAGATGATATTAAACACAGTTTTCTAAATACTACTAACTAAATGAACCGAAGAAACCTACTAAAAGGATTGGGACTAGGCTTAGCTGGGGGAGCTATTAACCTGGCACAGGCTGCACCTAACGAAAAATATCGTCAAGCAACCAATGGCCTTCCACCCTTGAAAATTACCAATGTAAAAGCTATCGCTACCGCCCCGCTCGGTACCGAGTTGATTGTAGTAAAAGTAGAAACCAACGAACCGGGTTTGTACGGTCTAGGCTGTGCTACGTTCCGGCAGCGGGCTCGCCCAGTAGTATCGGCTGTAGATGATTACCTGAACGATTTCTGCCAGGGGAAAGACCCGGCTAATATTGAAGACATCTGGCAAACGGCCTACGTAAGCTCTTACTGGCGTAACGGCCCGGTGCTCAACAATGCTTTGAGTGGACTCGATCAGGCGTTATGGGATATTAAAGGCAAGCGAGCCGGGCTCCCCGTGTATGAACTACTAGGTGGGAAGTGCCGTTTCGCCATTCCCTGCTACGCCCACGCTAGCGGTCGGAATAACGAGGAAGTAATAGAGAGTGCTCAGGGACTCATTAACGAAGGCTACCGCTACATGCGTATTCAGCTAGGGGGCTACGGAGCGGCCGGGGTATCAGATGAGCCGGACTTCAAAGCAGCGGGCTTCGGTACCGACAAGGATAATTACATGAATCCTTACCTCTACCTGAGCAGCATTCCCAAGATGTTTGAAGCGGTGCGTAAAGCCTGTGGGGAAGAAATCGAACTGCTGCACGACATCCACGAGCGGGTGCAGCCCAACGAGGCGATTAATATGATTAAGGCGCTGGAGGAATACCGTCCGTTTTTCATTGAAGATCCGTTTTCTCCCGAGAACATGGGTTACTTCCCACTACTACGCCAGCAAACCGCCGTTCCTATTGCCATGGGCGAGCTATTCAACAGTCCACACGAGTGGCTGGAACCCATGACCGAACGCTTGTTCGAGTTTATCCGCATCCATATCTCGCAGATCGGGGGTATTACCCCGGCTATGAAGGTAGCTCGCTTGGGTGAGTGGTTCAATGTACGAACTGCCTGGCACGGTCCCGGTGACGTTTCTCCGGTGGGGCACGCCGCTAACGCCCATATTGACTACGCCATCTGGAACTTTGGTATTCAGGAGCGAGCCAGAATGCTGCTTTCGGAAGTGATGCAGGAAGTCTTTCCAGGCACACCTACCGTGAAAGACGGTTATATGTACGTGAACGAAGCTCCGGGACTGGGAGTAGATATTGACGAAAAGCTAGCCGCCAAGTACCCGATTCCTGATAAGCAACTCAATAGCTGGACCCAACTGCGCAAGCGCGACGGAACCGCCGTTCGTCCGTAGCCAAAGCCCAGCTATCGTGATGGATTTGATTATATTTAGCAACTTCATCAAGTTGGTTTACTAACGAAGCTATGCCTAACCCTACCAAATCTATTATCTCCAGTTTGCTTATCGCTTTGTTTTGTGGCGTAGGCCTTCCCGGATTTAGCCAGTCATCTCCTAATCCTAACATCATTTTTATTCTGGCCGACGATCTGGGCTACGGCGATCTGCAATCGTACAACCCGGCCTCCTTAGTACCTACTCCTAACCTGGATAGGCTGGCCGAGGAGGGTACTCGCTTGACCAATGCCTACTGTCCGGTGGCGGTGTGTTCGCCTACCCGCTACTCGCTGATGACGGGCCGTTACTCCTTTCGCAGTTGGAAGCCCAACGGAGTGATGTCCAACTATGAGCCATCGCTGATAGAGGCTGAACTGCTGACGTTGCCCGAAATGCTAAGGGAGTCCGGATACACCACCGCCGGGTTTGGCAAGTGGCATTTGGGCACTACCTTTCCGACCTTGGATGGCAAAAAACCAGCGGGCTACGGACATTTTCGGGCCGATGATAACGGCACCAACCTGGATTTGAGTAAACCGGTGAGCGATGGGCCGCTCGACCACGGATTTGATCACTGGTTGGGATTTAGTTGTGCCAGCGAGTGCTGGATACTGGAGGATAATCGGATTGCCGCCATTATCGATCACGACCTCTACACTACCGAGGCCACGCCCAACGCTGAAAAGCTACCTAAGTACACCTTGGAAGAATATCTGCCCTACATCACCAACCAAACGCTGGGTTTTCTGAAGAAACAGCCATCAGCTAATCAGCCTTTTTTTCTGTACTATGCTCCCTATGTGCCCCATATCCCACTGGCGGTGAGCGAGCGCTTTCGGGGTACTACCGAAGCGGGACTCTACGGCGACTACGTGCACGAACTAGACCATTACATCGGGCAAATTCTGACTGCGCTAGATAGTCTCAACCTTACTAACAATACCATTGTACTTTTTGCTAGCGATAACGGATCTCAATTTGAGGCTACCGCCCGGGGAATGGATCTGGAAAACGCTCAGAATAGTCCTGGAAGTAGTGTAGATGGCGAGCCGACTGGTGAAGTTCACCAACCTAATGGTAAACTGCGGGGCACTAAATGGACGGTGTGGGAAGGTGGGGTACGAACGCCTTTCGTGGCCCGCTGGCCCAATTACTTTCCGGCCGGTGCGGCAAAGGAAGACCTATTTGCACTGACTGACGTGCTGGCCACCCTGGCGGCGGTAGTAGATTACCAATTGCCCAATAGCGCAGCGCAGGACAGCTATAACCTGCTTCCGGTACTGCAAGGCGATGCCGTGGGCGAGCGTGAGGCGGTAGTAGTCAAAGCCAGCAATAATACTTTCGGCTTGCGCTGGAAAAACTGGAAGTACGTTCAAGGGAAGGAAGGTGAAACTGCCCAATTGTACGATTTATCTACTGACGAGTCAGAAACTACCGATGTGCACTCCAAACACCCGCAGGTAGCCAAGGAGATGGAACAAATGCTCGCGAAACTGCTGAACAGCCAGCGAACCATCCCGTCTCGTTAGTTTTCTCGATCCGAATTACTATTTTAGAATCCTAACATTCACAATCTATCACCTACTGATGAAAAGCATTTTTCTTCTCACAATTTTTGTTCTCCTTTTCGCTTGTACTTCCCAACCTACCGAGCAGCCCGATGATGCGTACGACATCGTAATCTACGGCGGCACCTCGGGGGGGATCGCCGCGGCGATCCAGGCTTCTCGCATGGATAAGTCGGTGGTGTTGATCGAGCCTTCCACCCGTCTGGGCGGGTTGACTACCGGGGGGCTGGGACAGACCGATATTGGCAATAAGCAAGCCATCGGCGGCATCTCCCGCGAGTTTTACCAAAACATTCGGGCCTACTACGGCAATGACGAAAACTGGAAGTGGCAAGCACAGCAAGACTACATGGATGGCGGACAAACCCGTACCAAAGCGGGGGAAGATGCCATGTGGACCTTCGAGCCTTCGGTGGCTTTGCAGGTGTACCGGCAGATGCTAGGCGATGCTGGTGTTGAGGTGGTGATAAACGAACGATTAGATCGGGAAAGTGGTATTACCAAGCAGGGTAGCCAGATTACGGAGATTACCATGGAGAGCGGGACCACCTACGCGGGAAAGATGTTTATTGACGCTACCTACGAAGGTGATTTGCTAGCCACCGCTGGGGTAGACTACTTCGTGGGCCGTGAGGCTAATGAGATGTACAACGAAACCTACAACGGAGTGCAACTGTTGGAAGGCCATCAGTTTCCCGACGGGGTAGATCCCTACGTGGTGCCCGGCGATAGTAGCAGCGGTTTGCTGTGGGGCATCAGTACTGCTAGCTTAGATGAACAGGGTAGTGGCGATACGCTGGTACAGGCCTACAACTTCCGCATCTGCCTAACCGACGTGGCGGAGAATCAAGTACCTATCAGCCGTCCCGACAACTACGACTCTTCGCGCTACGAACTGCTGGCTCGTTTATTTCCTGCCCAGCCCGACATGCGCCGAATTAACCAGTACTTCATCTGGAGCCGCATGCCCAATGCCAAAACCGATATCAACAACCGTGGCGGCTTCTCTACCGACATGATTAACTGGAGCCACAACTATCCTGAAGCCAGCTACGCCGAGCGGTCCGAAATCATTAAAGCCCATCGGGATTACACCCAAGGCTTACTGTATTTTTACACTACTGACCCGCGGGTGCCGACGGAGTTGCAGGAAGAAGTTAAAAGGTGGGGTTATCCCAAAGACGAGTATACTGACAACGGAGACTGGTCACCCCAACTCTACGTACGCGAAGCCCGTAGGCTGATCGGCGAGTACGTGATGACTCAGGCCAACTGTCAGGGGCGTGAGGTAGTAGATGACCCCATTGGGCTAGCCGCCTATACGATGGACTCCCATAATTGCCAGCGGATAGTTGTGGATGGACAAGTGAAAAATGAAGGTAATGTAGAGATCGGTGGCTTTCCGCCCTATCCCATCGCCTATCGATCTATTCTACCCAAGCAAGAACAAGCTAGCAATCTGCTGGTACCGGTCTGTTTATCGGCCAGTCATATTGCGTTTGGCTCTATCCGTATGGAACCAGTCTTTATGGTATTGGGACAATCAGCGGCCACAGCCGCGGCAATGGCTATTGAGGCTGAGCAAGCTGTTCACCAGCTAGATTACACTCAGCTACGCGACCGCCTGCTGGCTGATAAACAGATTTTAGAGAATGTCGTAGAAGAATAGAATGTTAAGATCACTCTTTTTAATAATATTGTAAACGAGAGCGATATTTTTGGGCAAGCAATAACAATTCAGTAATTGTACTTTGTGTTTACAAGAAATTTAAGTTTATTCAGTAAACTTCACGGTACAATCAAATGCGCTCTCACCACGGAAATAGTAGCGTTTATAAGCGAAAAGAAGAAGTTGGTATAGCTAACTCTACTAGTTATTCTAATGCGCAGTTGTGGGATGAATTTAAAGCGGGAAGTAAAGAAGCATTTGATGAAATCTACGAGAGGTTTTTTCAACCATTATGTTCGTACGGTGATAGAATTTGTCCGGATAAATCGTTAGTTGAAGACGTTGTTCAGGATGTTTTTATTCATCTGTGGACGAAGAAAGAGCATCTGGGAAGCACGAGTACAATCAAGTTTTACCTTTTTCTTTGCCTCAAGCGACGTTTACTGAGAGTGATCTCGCAAGAAAAAAAGAGACCTTATATTATCTCCGATAAGTACCGCTTCAATCTCATACTAAAGGCATCACCTGATGTGTCTCCCGAGGCAGAAGAAATGCAAATGAGATTGGCTGAGGCATTAAAGCAATTGACTGATCGGCAACAAGAAGCAATCTATCTTAAGTTTTATAATAGCCTCTCTTTCCAGGAGGTTGCTTCTATCATGGACATAGAGGTTAGGTCGGTTTACAACTTGATCTCCAGAACAATCGACATTTTAAGAACGGAACTTCGGCATAACGAATTATCCACTCCCTCATTATTGAGTTTCACATTACTTCTCCTCCCAGAGCTTATACAATAATTTTAATAATACTAAGTGCTAGCTATCAAATTGATAGAAAAGTAAGGCTATTATTAATCATGTCGTATAAATTAAAAAATACTCAAAAGCTATAGTGTAAAATTAGGCATCCCGGTCTTTACCTTCTGAAAGACAATTTTTACTAGCCGATGCCTAACCAAAATTACACAGTCAAAAGCTTGCTGCTGAATGAGTATTTTCAACAGTGGGTCAAAGCTCCCGATCCTGAAAACGAAGCTTATTGGCAAAATTTTATCCATCAACACCCTGATGCTAAAGAAAATATCGCTGAAGCTCGTCAACTGATTGAGCAGCTTGATTTTAGTGAAGAAGTACGCAGCTTAGCTACAAAAGCCTCGGTTAAGAAGAATATTGATGACGCCATCAGCCAGCAAACCAAACTGCGTGAAATACCTCTACATTCAGAAACGCGTCAGGTTAATCGTAGTAGAAACAGGTTTTATAGTAAAGTAGGAATAGGTATAGCGGCTAGCCTTAGCAGCTTAGTCTTACTATTAAGCATCTACTTTGTAGTCTCTTCCAATAACCACAGTGAATACACTACTGTTTACGGTGAAACAAAGACCATCGTACTACCCGACCAATCTACCGTTACGCTAAACGCGAACTCTTCTCTTCGACTAGCCAAAGATAACTGGAGCAATACATTAGAACGGGAAGTCTGGCTAGATGGTGAGGCTTTCTTTGAGGTGAAGAGACAGAAAACCCCAGCAAAGGAAGCAATTAAGTTTGTGGTACATAGTGGGAACGTCAGTGTGGAGGTGTTGGGGACTAAGTTTAATGTAAATAACCGGCACCGGGCAACTCAAGTGGTACTGAGTTCGGGCGAAGTCAAACTGAGTATTCAAAGAGATACAAAGGTCTCTGAAGAGCCGATTCTGATGAAGCCCGGAGAACTGGTGGCGGTTGATATCGATCAGCGCGAAGTAGAAAGAAAGATGGTAGATCCGGCTAAGTACACATCCTGGACTGAGAACAAACTGGTTTTTGATAATACTTCTCTCGCTAAGATTGGGCAGTTAATCGAGGACAACTATGGTCTTCACGTAACTGTCAAAACTCCTGCACTATTGGATAAAGAATTTACCGGCGCCGCTCCGGCAGATGACCTTGATGTGCTACTAGAAAAGTTAGCCTTAGTCTACAACTTAAATATTGCTAGAAATGACAACGAATTGATTATTCAGGAAAAGTAACGAAGCCTTTTGGATTAGGGATAGCTACCAAACCAAGAGCGCTAAGAATATCAACGAAACATTAAACAACAACCGCTTATGAAGTTATTTTCACTACCTCCGCAATTTTTTCTACTAGCCATGCTAGTACTTAGTCTATTCAGTTATCCTGTTTGGTCGCAGACGGTAGCTTCTAATCTACCTTTGTTCCCGACCAACGCTCAGCAGGATCAAACGCAGGATTTGGCTACGGTGCTTTTCACCCTATCCGAAAAGTTTGGGGTTGAATTCAACTACGATAAGGAGACGCTCTTTCATAAAAAGGTAAAAAACCAACTACTGCGAGAAGTTAAGAGTAATAATGATCTGGAGAAGGCCTTAGAACATATACTGTCTCCTCTGGGGTTGAACTACAAGAAGTTTGAAGACAACTCCTACGCCATTTACCCCCGTACTGAAACCAGAGAAGTGAAGAAGGTAGAAAGAGAAGTCACCAACCCCGGTGCAACGCAGGGAGAGGAAGAAGAAAGTTACCCAGGAGACTTGTTAACATCTTTAGAGAAACTAACTAATACAGGCTATACGAGGCTAGTGGAACAGACTATCACCGGCAAGGTAGCTGATAGCGAATCAGGAGAGCCTTTGCCTGGAGTTAATGTGCTAGGCAAAGGAACCACTGCTGGAACTGTTACTGATGTTGAGGGAAATTATCGGCTTAACCTGGCTGATGAGGTTACGACAATTGTTTTTTCCTCTATAGGATATGTATCACAGGAAGTGGCTATCAATGGCCGAAGTACGATTGACGTAACCATGACGCCCGACGTGCAGTCACTCTCGGAAGTGGTGGTGATCGGGTACGGCACTGTGGAAAAGAGCGATTTAACCGGGGCGGTATCCTCACTTCGTTCCGTAGATTTTAATACTGGAGCGAATGTTTCGGTAGACCAGATGATGCTAGGGAGAGCGGCGGGCGTACAGATAACCCAAACTAGTTCGGAACCGGGTGGAGGACTGTCTATCCGGATTAGGGGAGCTAGTTCTATCAACGCGGGTAATGAGCCGTTGTACGTCATTGACGGCTTTCCAATTGACAATAGTACTTTACTATCGGGAGGCGGAGCGGCTGGCTTAGGTAGCAATCAGAACCCGCGTAACCCTTTAAATTCACTAAACCCAAACGATATTGAGTCCATTGAAATTTTGAAAGATGCTTCGGCTACGGCCATTTACGGCTCCCGGGGAGCTAATGGCGTAATTTTAGTGACTACTAAAAAGGGAAGTCGGGGCGGAGTTGCCATAAACTACGATTTTTACATGGGTACCCAGTCGGTAGCCGAAAAAATGAATCTGCTAACCGCTCCCCAGTATATTGAAGGTATTAACGCTATATCTGAAGCAATGGGAGACGGAACCGTGTTTACGGATGCTGACATCAACCGGATTGGCAACGGAACTGACTGGCAAGACCAAATCTATCAGACCGCCCCTTTATTCAACCATAACTTATCAGCGTCTGGAGGTGATGAAAATACCACATTTTACGCGTCACTTAATTACTTCGATCAAGACGGAGTGATCAAGAACTCGGGCATTAAAAAGTATATTGGTCGACTGAACCTGGAGCAGAGTATTGGGGAAAGAGCCAAAGTCGGAATCAACCTTAATACTAGCCTGGTTAAAGATAATAATAACGTAGATGGTCTGAACATTAACGAAGCCGCCGGACCCATTTATACCGCTTTGCTGTATGATCCTACTGAGCCAGTGTTCGAGGAAGACGGGACCTTTCGGCAGTCGCCCAACCTTACGATTAATAATCCCTTAAGTTTAGTAGAGGGAGTTTCCAGTGAAAACGAGACGAACCGAACGATAGGAAACATTTTCGCACAGTACGATATTACCGAAGACTTACAGGCCAAAATCAACTTTGGCTCCGATCGGCAAACCTCCCGTCGCGATATTTACAATTCAACGCTGACCTTTAGAGGAGAGGCGGCTAACGGAATAGCCAATATATCCACCCTTGAGCGTTCCAATGTGCTTCTGGAGTATACCATGACGTACAATAAGTCACTCAATGAGAATCATTCTATTAACCTGTTGGGCGGAGTTACTTATCAGTATTTTCTGAGCCGCTCGTTTAATGGCAACATCACTACTTTCCCTACAGATGCTCTGGGAACTGATAATCTATCTTTGGGTGATACCGGTAATGATAATCTAGGTAGTAATCAGCAGGAGAACACGCTACTGTCGTATTTGGGGCGCATCAATTACGATCTTTACAACAAGTATTTATTTACTTTTTCTATGCGGGCCGATGGTTCTTCCCGTTTCGGTGAGAACAATAAGTTTGGGTACTTCCCCTCAGTTGCATTGGGTTGGAAACTAGGGGAAGAGGAATTTGTACCCGAGTTTTTTGATGATCTGAAACTACGGGGCAGTTGGGGGCAAACCGGTAATCAGGAAATAGGCAACTATGCTTCTTTGTTGACTTTCGGTACCGGACCACTCGTAGTATTTGATAACCAGGTGGCTACTAGTACTGATCCTTCGCGGATTGCCAACCCGGATCTGAAGTGGGAAACTACCGAGCAACTCAACGTAGGAATAGACGCTAGTATCATTGACGGTAGAATCAGTACTACTCTGGATTACTTTGTCAAGAATACCAAAGACATGCTGATCAGAGTACCGTTACCTCGCGCTACCGGATATAATTTCATCTTGTCAAATATCGGGGAGATGGAGAACCGAGGGTTTGAATTCTTGATCAATTCTACTAACATGATCACCCCTAACTTTACCTGGAATACTTCTTTCAACTTCTCTGCCATCAGGAACAAGATCAAAGATCTAGGCAGTGTAGGGGATATCGTTACCGGAAATATTCAGGATGTGGGTAATACGGCCATTTTTCGTGAGGGAGATCCGTTGGCGGCCTACTACGGATACGAAGTGATCGGGCTTTTTCAGGAGGGAGACAATATAGCTGAGTCAGCGCAACCTAACGCCCAGCCGGGTTACCCTATATTTCGTGACGTGAACGGGGACAATGCTATCACGCCCGCTGATCAGGTAATACTAGGTAATCCTTTTCCAGACTTTACCTACGGAATTCAGAACAGCTTTTCTTACAAAAACTTCCAGGTTGACATCTTCTTTCAGGGGCAGAGTGGAGCAGATCTACTCAATATCAACATGATTGAAAGTATGTATCCGGCTAATTTTCGCCGAAACCGCCTGGCCGAACAGATACTAGACCGCTGGACTCCGCAAAATACTGATGCTACCTGGCCCTCGGGGGTAAACCCGTTTGCTTACGGTGGGGGAAAGGTAAATTCCCTGGTACTGCAAGATGCCTCCTACCTGCGGCTCAGAACCCTGCGATTGAATTATAATATTCCAGTGGGTGATGTTCGCTTCCTTCGGTCGGCCAATGTGTACGTTACCGGGCAAAATCTTTTTACTTGGACCAATTATAACGGGTTCGATCCCGAAGCTAACTCCTTTGGTCGCAGCAATGTTCGGGTTGACTACAGTAGCTATCCCCTGGCCCGGACCTGGATGATTGGCGTAAACATCGGACTCTAATTCAATAAACCTAAAAACTGAAACCATGAATCCCTATATCTTATATTTCATTCTAATTACGTTTGCTGCCAGCTTATTTAGCTGTGAAGATACCCTGGAAGAGCGGGTGTTTTCGGAACTTACTCCCGGTACGTTTCTGACTACGGAAAACGGTATACAATCGCTTCTCAACTCAGCTTACGCTAACGCTCATTTGCACAGCTTCGACGGGCACGTAGCCTACCATTACCTACCGGCCATGACATCCGGTGAAGCCTGGAACCGCGGTGGTAGTATTGAAGTCTGGTTCACTGCCTTGTCTGACTTTGCGTGGGATAGTAATCACCGGTATGTGCTGGGACTTTGGAACGACGGCTTTCAAGCGATACGGGATGCGAACATTGTGTTGGATAATATAGAGAACGAGAATTTTAGTACGGAATTTAAAAGTTTGGTAACAGCCGAGGCTCGTTTCATTCGCGGTTGGAGCTACGCTTTACTCTACAATAATTTCGGTCCAGTTCCTTTGTATACTTCATCTGGTACAGACTCCCTACTAATACCTCGAGCTTCTGAGGAACAAATGCGAACGTTCATAGAAACCGAACTCACTACAGCTGCTGCTAACCTACCCGATAAACCATCGGCCTTTGGTAAGGCATCGAAGGGTTCAGCCTTAGGAGTGCTAAGTAAACATCTCTTGAATACTCAGCAGTGGCAAGAGTGCCTGAATGTAACGCAGCAGATCATAGATTTAGGAGTTTATGGGTTAGTACCGGAATACAGCGAAGTATTTAGCTTGGAGAATGAAGGCAATATTGAAATGTTATGGGCACTGCCCCGTACAGCACCCGAAGCCACGCAAAGCATCAACGCACTTACCTTTCCGACTGATTACCCGCTACCGCTACCCAGCCAGAATGTGTTTGCTGCCCGAACCTATCTTTTTGATGATTTTGTTAACTCTTTTGAGGCGAGCGATACCCGGACAGAATTGATCGTGACGGAGTATGTTAATAAGTCTGGTGAACCTATACAATTACTGGGAAATGATCAGTCGCTATCGCTCAAGTACGAATTCGATCCGAATGCTACGGGAGCAGGTATGGGTAACGACATACCGGTAGTTCGCTACGCCGACATTCTATTATCCCGAGCTGAAGCACTCAATGAAGTGAATGGACCAACCCAAGAGGCTATTGATTTGATCAACCAGGTAAGAGCACGAGCTAACGCCTCATTGCTCTCGTTAGGCGATTTCACCCAAGAGTCGATACGCGACCAAATCTTTCAGGAAAGAAGGTGGGAGTTTTATTTAGAAGGTAAAAGCCGGGAGGATCAAATTCGTCAGGGTACCTTTATTTCGGGGGGGCAAGCTAGAGGAAAGAATGCCCAACCTTTCCATGTTCGCTTCGCCATTCCGCAACTGGATGTAGATGCTAACCCGGATATTGAGCAGAATGATGGTTATTAATTTGAAAATGCCAAATAATTCGGTTGATTAAAGTATGAAAGAGAATTGTAATATAAAGTATTCACTGAGCCTTGTTTTCCTAAGCCTGCTGTTTGCCATAAGCTGTAACACTAGTCAGGAGCAGGAACAAGAACAAACTAGCTCTGAGCGTTCCCCAAACTTTGTAATTGTTTTTGCCGATGACCTGGGCTACGGCGATCTGGGAACTTTTGGGCACCCCACCATTAAAACTCCTAACCTGGATCGCATGGCCGTAGAAGGGCAGAAGTGGACTAACTTTTACGTGGCGGCCAGCGTCTGCACTCCCAGTCGGGCAGCTCTGCTCACCGGCCGGCTACCGGTAAGAAGCGGCATGACCAGTAATAAAAGCCGGGTGCTTTTTCCTAACTCGATAAAGGGGCTGCCCGCCATCGAGGTTACTTTGGCTGAACAACTGGAAAAAGTAGGTTACGCTACGGCGGCTATCGGTAAATGGCACCTAGGCCATAAAGAGCAGTACTTGCCTACCAACAATGGTTTCGATTATTATTTCGGTATTCCCTATTCTAACGATATGGACCTGAAAACTGACAAGGGATATATGGAATACTGGCAGGATCGGGAAGCCATTAAAACTGAAGATTTTAATGTTCCCTTAATCCGCAATACCGAAATTATTGAACGCCCAGCCAATCAGAATACTATTACGAAGCGCTACTCAGAAGAGGCGGTAAAATTTATTCAGGAGCACAAAAATGAACCATTCTTCGTCTATCTAGCCCACAACCTACCTCACATCCCACTGTTTGCTTCTCAAGAATTTATTGGGACTAGCCAGCGGGGTTTGTACGGCGATGTAGTCGAAGAAATTGATTACGGGGTAGGTCAGATTCTGACTGCCCTCGAGGAAGAAGGTATTGCCGAGAATACTGTCGTTGTCTTTACTTCTGATAACGGCCCCTGGCTTCCATTTGGCACTCACGGGGGTAGTGCCGGACTGCTGTATGCTGGTAAGGGAACTACCTGGGAGGGAGGCATGCGCGAGCCTACCGTATTCTGGTCGCCAGGCTACGTAAAACCTGCGATAATTTCCAGTTTGGGTTCTACTATGGATTTATTCACCACCTTTAGCGTGATGGCCGGCGTACCGCTACCGGATGACCGGATTATAGACGGGGTAGACCTAAGCACTACACTACAAAACGGCACCGAAAGTCCGCGCGAAAGCATACTATACTACCGTGGGCCGGAGCTGTATGCGGTACGGCTCGGTGATTACAAAGCCCACTACATTACCCAAGGGGAGTACGGCCAATTTGGTGAACGGGAAGAGCACGATCCGCCCCTGCTATACAATCTTAGCCACGATCCATCGGAACAACATGATATCGCCGAGGATCATCCGGAAGTGATTCAGCAGATTGAGGCGTTAGTGAGGGAACATCAGAGCAAGTTGGTAGTGGGCGAAGACCAACTAGCTGAGCGAGAATAAGAAATTCTCCCAATCGGTGTAGTAACTAGCTACATCTACGACCTGAGGGAATGACTATCCAGTAAAGGCTTGTGCGAACTGACCCAGTGCCAGCGCATCTTATACGATTCTAACAACCAGCGCTGTAGCGTCTGGACTAACGTGGAGTTGTTTTTTCGGATGATAGTTTTCATGACCGAAAATTAAGTGTAGTGTTAAAAGTGCCCAATCAGATTCTGCCGAAAAACTTACCTGCGTGGGCTATCTCCAGCATTGATAACTTCATGAACGGAACACTATTAAGTTAAAAAATTTATACAAAAAAATCAATAGAAATTTATACTAATTTTGACTTGAATATATAAGTTACTTAATGCTTTTGTCTACAGACTACTTTTAATAATAAAACCTTAGCTCGGCTTACCAATAATTGTTTCATCAGACGTCTGTTTTGCAAGCTGATTTATCGCCCATAATTACAGTAGGCTATTTTAAAGTATAAATCACAGCAGAATTCTATTGTACTAATCATATAACTGAAAAAACAGTTATAAAACTGAATATATAGTTGTGTAACTGAAAAATCAGTTATATATTTGAGCATATTCTAAATTTTACTCTCATGAATAGCTTGTTATCTTATCTGCTTGCAGCCTCTGTTTACCTGGCAGCCTTTTCTCTAACGTACTATCTACTACTGGCAGGCCTAACGCACTTCCAGTGGATGCGATGGCATCTCATTATCGGAGTTTTTTTGAGCTTATGTCTTCCGTTAATACCGGTGCCCGCTTTGTTGTACGCTTGGTTTGCTGAAGAAGCGAATGGACCAGCTGCTTTTTTGCCATTCTCATGGCAAGGTGAGGCATTTGTCACCAGCGGAACTACCAACGAAGTAGCTGAGCCTGCAATAGATTGGTTTACGGCGGTGAGCAACGGATTACTGATTATTTATGGGTTCGGGTTGCTGTATCAAACTGGAAAATTAGGCCTTCGTCTGAGAAAGATTTATCGTCTGATTGCTCGCCATCCCCAAGAGAAGAAAGAATGCTGTTACTTTGTTAGCCTGCCCTACGAGGGACCTACATTTTCGTTTATGCGGTATGTGTTTTTGAGTGCTGATATAGCTCAGCTTACCCCCGATGAACTGGATCAGGTAAAAGATCATGAAGCGGTGCACGTGCGACAAGGTCATACCTACGACCGCTTATTTTTCGAGCTAGCCGGAATTATTCTGTGGTTTAATCCACTAATCTATTACTTGAGGAATCAACTACAGGAGGTGCAGGAATATCTGGCAGACCAGGCGGTGGGCGGGTGGTCCGACAAGCGAAAAAAATACGCCTATCTACTGTTGAAACTAGCTACTAAGGAGCATTCCTTTTCGTTGGGAACTGGTTTTTCTGATCGGCAGATTACCCGGAGGATTATGAAATTAAACCAATCCCGATCATCGTCGCGGCAGAAGCTCTTTTTTGCCAGTGTTATCCCTGTCGTTGCCGCCTTATTTTTTCTTAGTGCCTGCGTAGATGAAACAGCTGAACGTGAACAACTTACTAGTCAACAGGAAAGCACTGCCGAGATATCTACTCCAGTCAGAACTAAAATCGGAAAAATTAGCTGGCAAGGTAATACGGTATACGATGATCAAACACTGACTAATGCTCTAGGATTGCAATCTGGTGATCCCTATGACTCGGTGGGGCTGAACGGGCGCTTGTCATTTTCTTTTACCAATCCCGACCAGCCCACCGTCGCGTCACTATACATGGATCAGGGTTATCCATTTTTTAATATGAAAATTAAGTCGCAGAAAAGGGGAGAAGTGGTTGATTTAATGCTGGAGATTTACGAGGGCGAAGTAATGAAGATCGGTCAAGTCATAATCAATGGAAATGGTGAGGTAGCTCGTGAGAAAATTATGGCCGAAATTCAGGTGAAGAGTGGAGAGCTGTTCAATCGGGCTCAACTGATTGCCTCCCAACAGGCTATTGTTGAGATGGGTTATTTTGATCCGCAGCAGGTAGGTATCAAACCGCTGCCTCATCCGGAACAAGGTACGGTAGATATTGAGTTTAGTCTGAAACCCGTCGCTAACCCCTAAAACATACTATGGAAGAGTTAACCAAAACTGAGGAACGTATTATGCAGCTGTTCTGGAAGCTGAAGAAGGGTTTTGTCAAAGACATCATTGAGCAATTGCCGGACAACCCTAAGCCGCCCTACAACACTATTTCGTCGGTGGTAAGAGTATTGGAAAAGAAAGGCTACTTAGCCTACCGGGCCTACGGAAAAACGCACGAATACTATCCGGTTATTTCCAAAGCAACCTACCGAAAAATGTATACCAAGAAACTACTGTCAGCTTACTTTGACGATTCTCCCGTTTCGCTGTTGTCGTTTATTGTAAAGGAAGAAAAACTGAGTGCCGAAGAAATTGAAGCTCTGAAACAGCTTATCGACCGAGCAGATTGAGTAATGATAATCTCTCAGCCCGAGCGGCTTAGTATCTAGCCTTGCACGTTTTGCCGCTAATTTAAACACCAAAAGTCCGTTAACACTAACCTGATAGTTATACTAATACAGATTTAGAATTGCGTATTACTGTAAAAATAAACTACTGATAGTCAAATAGTTAATAATTATCCATTTTGAATTAGTATTAGTAGTCCTTCTCACCTGTCTCTATTATCGTTGTCTGAACTCTTTAGACCTACACTTTTTGCCCATTCAAAAACAGTTATTTCCAACCAGCATCCCCAACTAAGTGCCGGTACTTGCTGCACCCGTTCTGTTTCGCTACTTTAGCAACCTTCTAACGCTACGTTTTCAGCCAATGGTTTTTCTTCCTGTCATTCTGGGCATTATCATGCTCGTTCTTCTGGTCACCGTAGTCAAACTGGACACCTTTATTTCCTTTATGCTGGTCTGCCTCTTTGTGGGCGTAACCGGTGGGCTGACGGTGGGGGAGGCGGTGGACGCCATTCAGCACGGGATTGGCGATACGCTGGGGTCGCTGGTCATTATTTTGGGCTTTGGGGCTATGCTGGGTAAACTGGTGGCCGAAAGCGGAGCAGCCAATAAAATTACTAACCGGTTGGTAGCGGCCTTCGGTATCAAGAATATCCAATTGGCCCTTATTGTTACCGGGTTTATTGTGGGGATTCCCATGTTCTACACCGTGGGTTTTGTTATTCTGGTGCCGCTGGTCATTGCCATTGCCTCCAATACTAAATTACCTTTGCTGTACGTCGGCTTACCGATGCTGGCTTCCCTCTCGGTGACCCATGGTTTTCTGCCACCCCATCCGGCACCTACCGCTATTGCCGAGATGTACGGAGCCGACCTGGGCCTTACGTTGATCTACGGCATCATCACCGGAATTCCGGCCATACTAGCGGCTAAGTTTCTGCTGCGAAAGACTATGCAGCGCATTCAGCCGACGTTGCTCAAAGAGTATGTGGTGGAAACTGATGACCGCTACCCGGTTCCTTCCTTGACTATTTGCCTGCTGGTGGCCCTGCTACCCGTCGTGCTGATTGGTGGGGCCTCGTTAGTCGGTACTTTTGCCCCTCATCCGGTTATTACGGCGCTGGGTAATCCGGCTATCGCTATGCTGCTATCGGTGCTGGCCGCCATCTATTTTCTGGGAGTACGGACGGGGCGTGATATTACTACAGTGACGGGCACGTTGGCCTCCGCCGTTTCCAGTATTGCGGTCGTACTACTGATTATTGCCGGGGCTGGGGCATTTAAAGCTATTATGGTGGCTACGGAGGTGAGCGAGCAGATTGGGGAAGTACTGGGTGGTCTGGGGATGTCTCCGCTGATCCTGGCCTGGATTATCGCCGCTTTGATTCGGGTGAGTGTAGGGTCGGCTACGGTTTCAGCCCTGACTGCGGCTAGTATCATGCTACCCATGGTGGGTGCCAAAGGGGTGTCGCCCGAACTGTTAGTGCTGGCCACCGGAGCCGGAAGCATTACTTTTTCGCACATCAACGATGGGGGATTCTGGCTGTTTAAAGAGTATTTTAATGTAAGCATTCGAGAAACCCTGATGTCGTGGACGGTGATGGAAACCACCGTATCCATCGTCGGGCTTATCGGCGTACTTATTCTAGACCAAATTATTTAACCTATGACTAACGTAGAAGAGCGAATCAAGGAACTAGGGTTACAGCTTCCCCCGGCACCTCCAGCGGGGGGAGTCTATAAGCCGGTGATCATCGTAGATAACATGCTGTATGTTTCCGGACAGGGTCCTGTGAGAAGCGACCAATCGCTGATCAAAGGAAAGCTGGGGCTAGATCTGACTACCGAAGAGGGCTATCAGGCCGCCCGGCAGGTGGGGCTGACGATGCTATCCACTATCAAGGATCAGTTAGGAGAGCTAAGCACCATAAAGCGGTTGGTTAAAACCTTAGGAATGGTAAACAGTCAGCCCGATTTTTACGAACACCCCCAGGTTATCAACGGCTTTAGCGACCTGATGGTGGAAGTGCTGGGGGAGGATTTTGGGAAGGGTGCCCGCAGTGCGGTGGGCATGATCTTACCGGGAAATATTGCCGTAGAAGTAGAAGCTATCTTTGAACTATACTAGCCTATGAATCAGTGGTTTGAAATTTCCAATGCGGACGACTTATTATCGCCAGCTCTGCTGTTTTATCCCGACCGCATCAGTGCGAATATCGACCGGATGATCAGTATTGCCGGATCGGCGGAGCGGCTTCGCCCCCACACCAAAACCTACAAATGCCGCGAGATTATTGAGATGCAGCTCGCCCAGGGCATCCGCAAATTTAAATGCGCCACCCTAGCCGAAGCCCAACTGCTAGCGGAAAGCGGAGCGGCGGACATCTTGATAGCTTACCCGATGGTAGGGCCCGCTCAAACTCGATTAATAGAGCTTACCGAGCAGTATCCTCAAACCAAGTTTGCGGTACTGGTTGATCATGAAGAACAAGTTGCGCAGTGGAACCAGCACGAGGTTGCTATGTCGGTTTATATTGATTTGGATGTGGGTATGCACCGCACAGGCATTGGTATAGAAACGGCTGCCGAGCTTTTTCAGCGGGTACAGCAAAGCAATCTCACGTTCCGAGGCTGGCACGTTTACGATGGTCATCTACGCCAAATTGATGTGGAAGAAAGAACCGAGGTGGCTCAGGCAGGAACAGTTGGGCTGGATACTCTACTGGAACAAACCCAGACGCAGTCGGTAGAGATTGTTTGCGGGGGTAGTATTTCCTTTCCCATTCATGCTCGCTACCCCGATCGTCAGTTATCGCCGGGCACTACTCTGCTGTGGGACTACGGCTACTCTCGCTTTACGGATCTTCCGTTTGAGATGGCCGCCTGCCTCTTTACCCGCGTGATTAGTAAACCTGATCAGGGTCTGCTTTGTCTGGATTTAGGTCATAAGGCGGTAGCTTCTGAGACGAAAGGAGCACCGGTATTTTTAACCCAAATAGAGGATGCCGAGATCACAAACCACAGCGAAGAACATATGGTGATCAGAACGGCTCAGGCGAATCAGTGGAATATCGGAGATGTTGTGTACGGCTATCCCTGGCACATCTGCCCTACAGTAGCCCTGCACCAACAGGCCGGAGTCGTTACCGACCATCGCCTCAGTAGCTTCTGGAATATTGCTGCCCGCCACCGAATCTACCAATAATGAAAACTGACTCCTCTCGCCCTCTTATCTTCGACGCTCACCTCGATCTGTCAATGAACGCTATGGAGTGGAACCGGGACCTGCGGTGGACCGTGTCCGAAATTCGTGAATCGGAGCGAGGCATGACCGATAAACCCGACCGAGCTAAGGGCACTGTGACCTTTCTCAGTCTGCGCGAGGGAAACATTGGGGTAGTGGTGGGCACGCAGATTGCTCGCTACGCTAAGAAAAACAATGTGATGCCGGGCGCCAGCTGGAATTCGCCCGAACAGGCCTGGGCGCAGACGCAGGCTCAGTTAGCCTGGTATCAGGCCATGGAAGAAGGCGGACATATCACTACCATCACCGATAAGGAGTCGTTAGACACTCACTTGGCCAACTGGCGGGAGAACCCGCAGAAAACTCCTATCGGCATGATCCGAAGCCTGGAAGGAGCAGATTCTATTGTTAGCTTTCGGCATCTGGAGCAAGCTTACGAAAGTGGCCTTCGAGCCATTGGCCCAGCTCACTACGGCCCCGGCACCTACGCCCAGGGCACGGATGCCAGCGGAGGTATTGGTCAGAAGGGTCGTGATTTACTACGGGAGATGGAGCGGCTTAACATGGTGCTCGATACCACTCACCTCTGCGACGAAAGCTTTTGGGAAGCGCTAGATCACTTTCGGGGTCCGGTTTGTGCCAGCCATAATAACTGCCGGGCCTTGGTGCCGCACCATCGGCAATTTTCCGATGAGCAACTTCAGGCACTTATCGGGCGAGGAGCCGTTATCGGGGCTGCGCTGGATACCTGGATGCTAACCTCCACCTGGGTTCGAGGTAAGTCTACCCCCCAAAGCGAGAATATTAGCTTAGAAACCGTGGTTGACCATATCGACCACATATGTCAACTGGCGGGCAACTCCCGGCACGCCGGTATCGGCTCCGACCTGGACGGAGCCTTTGGTAAAGAACAGTCGCCTCAGGATATTGATACTATCGCTGACCTTCAGAAGGTCCCGAACATATTAGCCACCCGAGGCTATTCCGAGCAGGATATTACCAATATCTGTTCCGAAAACTGGATTCGTTTCTACCGGGAAGCCTGGAGCTAAGCGACCGCTTAGGTGTAATTAAACCAGATAATCGCTTTGGAAAAAAACTCTCTTTGGTTAAGCCCGATCTGTCTGTCGGAAGTGCTTATAAAGTTTGAAGGCCAACCAAGCCACAGCTAACGGAGCTACCACAAATTGCAAAAAGGGCAGCAAGCCATGTACATAGTCCTGATGGGCGTGGGGCACTGGTACATCGTGCGCGAAGGTGAGGGTGACCATCAGACAAAATGTGAATAACAAGGCAATTCTTTTCATAATTTTTTAATAATTGGTTGAAGTAATTCTTGTGTTTCTAAAATTGATGTATTGAGTTTTTTACTGATCTCTCGCAGGCTATCGTACTCGATTTTGCGCTGCCGCCGCCCAGAGGGCTTGATCGATTCTTTCACTTTCACCGTTCCGTATTCTGTTTCAATCTCCAGCGCATTTCGTCCCAGCATTCGCTTGCCTACTTTGTAGTAGCGCAGCCCGATGGTGGGAGTATGCTCCAGGATAAATTCGCAGGCTTTTTCCAGCGAAGATGGACTCGCCAGTACCGAAATTTTTAGGCCGGGCCGTCCTTTTTTCATCTGTATGGGCGTGTAGTAAAAGTCCGAGGCCCCCAGCGCAAATAGTTGCTGCTGAAAATCGGAGCCGAGGATTTCACTGGAGGCATCGTCTAACTGGGTTTCTATCACGTACATCTCAGCCTGTTGCCTGGCTGAGGTAGCTAAGCGGGAGACGCGTACTACGTTGGCTACCGCAAAATCTTTAGTGCCCGGACCGTAGGACGATTGTTCTACCTGTAGGGTAGGAACCGAAAATTCGGGGTTGAGGTAACGGAGAATAGCCGCCCCGGTGGGAGTGGTTCTCTCGCCCATTTCATTTCCCTTGAAGGTGGGAAACCCGCGGAGAATATCGGAGGTGGCCGGAGCCGGTACCGGCAAAATACCGTGCTGGGTTTTTACGGTGCCGCTGCCCACGCATACTGGGTCGGAATAGGTCTTTTCTACCTTCAGTTTGTCCAGCATCACGGCGCATCCGACAATATCCAGAATAGAATCTACCGCACTCACCTCGTGGAAATGAATAGTCTCTAGCGGAATATCGTGCACTTTTGATTCGGACTTGCCGATGATCAGAAAGATACTTTTAGCAATTTCCTTGGCCTTATCGCTAATCTCGGCCTGATCAATAATCTCATTGATATGGGACAGATGACGATGGGCGTGATGCCCATGGTCGTGGGAATGCGAGTGTTCGTGAGAATGGGAGTGTGTATGCTCATGAGAATGCGAGTGGGAGTGGCTATGACTGTGTTCGTGGGAATGGCTATGATCATGTGAGTGATCGTGCGAATGCCCATGCTCGTGAGAATGATCGTGCTGATGCGCGTCCTGGTTTTCCGATTGAGTAGCATCGTTCAGGTCAATAATCTTGACGTGCTTACAGACGATACCGTTTTTGTTTACTGTGTTTACTTCTACTTTTCCGTCGGGTAAGTTTAGCTTGTCCGGTAGTTCCACAATCTCATCGTACCCATCTGCGAGGCCGCAAAGCGCGCTTAGCAGCATGTCTCCAGCTAAGCCGGCAAAGGGTTCAATATATAGTACGCTCATCGTTCAGTCTCTTTTGAGGTTAGGGTATACAGCATGCGAAAGGTAGCAATAGCCGCCCCGTAGCCATTGTCAATATTCACCACCATGATGCCATTGGCGCAACTGGCTAGCAAGCTGTGCAGGGCCACTTGTCCTTCTGAAGCTACTCCGTAGCCCACGCTGGTAGGAACCGCAATGATCGGCTGCGGCACCAGTCCCCCTAGCACCGTAGGCAGTGCTGCCTCGAAGCCAGCCACGGCAATAATGATTTTGTACTTTCGCAGGTCCTCCAGACGGCTTAGAATTCTATGCAGCCCGGAAACCCCAACATCCTGAATTCGCTCGGCGCCCACGCCCAGATAACGCAGGGTGTAATAGATCTCATTCACCACGTAGGCGTCCGAGGTGCCGCCCGAAACAATGACTACTTCGGGATTGGTGCTTTCCTTCGCATCCAGGTTAAACCCAAACACCCCCGATTCTTCGTCGTAAAATGCTTTTGGAAATACTTCTAGCAACGGCCGGGCTTTCTCCGGCTGTACCTTAGTGGCCATAGCGGGTACGCCCTGCTGCTGATAATGCGCGAATATCTGTTGCAACTGAGGAATCGACTTAGACTGGCCGAAAATAACTTCGGGAAAGCCCAAACGATTCTTCCTATCAAAATCAATGTGAAAGTTCTGGTTATCCATGCAAAACCCGGTTTAGTTTACCCGACACTAAGCCCTCCCGATCGATGGTACACCGGGTAAAGCCTATGTTCTTTATCGCTTCCGAAATGACCGGAAATAGCTCTTGTAACTTCGCCACTTCCTGGGGAGGTACTTCTATGCGGGCCTCCGGACCAAAATGACGGACCCGCACATCGCGGAAGCCGTGTTGGTTCAGAATGGCTTCGGCGGCTTCTATCTCTTTCAGCTTTTGGGTATTGATACTGTCGCCGTAGGGCACCCGTGAGCTGAGGCAAGGACTAGCTGGTTTGTCCCAGTGCTCTAAACCCAGATATTTGGCAATAGCTCGTACTGTTTCTTTGTTGATGCCGCAGTCCACTAACGGTGACGCTATACGGTGTTCGTTGGCCGCTTGCAATCCAGGACGATAATCGCCCAGATCGTCGGTGTTGGAGCCATTGAGTAAGGTATAGCCGGGATACTTTTCCTTTAGGGAGGTTAATGCGATATACAGGTGGTTTTTACAGAAGTAGCAGCGGTTGGCCGGATTCTGCAAGTAGTTCTCGTCGTTTAGCTCGTCGGTATAGATAATTTCCAGCTTAATACCGTACTTCTCACAAAAAGCAATCGCCAGGTCTAAGTCTTTTTGCTTCAGGCTGGCGGAAGCCGAAATACAGCCAACCCCCTTATTCCCCAGAAAGTGATGCGACAGGTAAAGTACCAGGCTGGAATCAATGCCACCCGAGAAAGCCGTGATAGTTTGGCCTCTTTTCTTATACCATCTTTCCAGCTTATTCAAATAATCTTGTACCATTCTATTCAGGTTGTGAACCTTAAACTATCCAATCTTCCTGAGACTAGCAAGAGGGTAGCCCAACGCTTTCGCAGGTATTTGATATTTATCTGTCAGACACTCGATAGAATGATGCAGTTTAAGGCTGCCAACAGATTATTTTATTGCGAAGAAGCGCGTTTTTTTCCGGAATACTTCTCATATTAAGTTTTAATCGATCAACTACCATTTTTTCCTGGCATTGCGCTCATCTAGCCAATAAGCCAACATTTGTTACTTCAATAGCATACCTATGGAAAACCGAAGAGAATTTTTCAAGAAAGCAGGAGCACTGACTTCACTTAGCTTACTCACTAAATGGGCATCGGCCGCTCCGGCTACCGACAAAATAGGCGAGCTCCTGCCCCAACGGCAACTTATCAGAAACGGCGAAAAGGTGACCGCTTTCTGTTTGGGAGGCTACCATCTGGGCACCACCGAAAGTCTCAAGCGGGCCGAAAACATGGTGGAACGATCAATAGAGTTAGGGGTTCGCTTCTTCGATAACGCCCGGGGTTATCACAGCGGTCGATCGGAAGAATATATGGGGCGCTTCTTAACACCCAAGTACCGCGATCAAATCTTTCTGATGTCTAAAGCCCCGGCTAAAACGGGCAAAGGAGTGCAGGAGCAGCTAGACCAATCGCTGAAAGCTCTCAAAACCGATTACCTCGACCTCTGGCAGATACACACGTTTACCACTCCCGAAGATGTAGATAACCGAATCCGCGATGGTGTGCTGGATGTTTTTTTAGAAGCCAAGGAGAAAGGCAAGACCCGCTACATTGGCTTCACTGGTCACCAAAGCCCCAAAACTCATCTGTACTTCCTGAAAAAACTGGATGAAATGGGCTTAGAGTTTGATACCTGCCAGATGCCCCTCAATGTCTGCGACCCCTCCTTTGAATCCTTTGAGAAGCACGTGCTACCGGTACTGTTGGAAAAGGAGTACGGCATCATTGCCATGAAGACGATGGCTGGAGGCAGCATGATGGGCGGACGGATCGATACCACGCCTCAGGATATACAAACTGAGGATATTCCTGACGTAGTAGGTAACACTGATCTTACGCTGGCGAACCTGCATCAGTACGTGTACCAATTACCAATTTCGTCACTATGTAGCGGTTGCCGCTTTACCTACGAACTCGACCAGAATGTACGAGTACTGAAAGAGTTGAAAAAACTGTCTAAGAGTGATAAAGAAAAGCTAATCGCCCTAGCCAAGCCCTACGCTGGACAAATTGTGGAAAACTACAAGCGGGTGTTTAGCTAAGATGGATTAGTTTCGTATCGTAACTTCATGTCTGATGATCTTAACCCCTATATTTTGACAGACCCATGGCGCCAAAGAGCGAATACTAACAGAAAGTTTACCCGACACAGAGTTTTCTAGAATAGAAAAAGCCCTGTAAAGATTTAATTTACAGAGCTTTATAAATTAATGTGATCCATTCAGGACTCGAACCTGAAACCTACTGCTTAGAAGGCAGTTGCTCTATCCAGTTGAGCTA
>CAKZYJ010000009.1 GCA_937884755.1 uncultured Flammeovirgaceae bacterium | reverse complement strand
GGCCTACCCTCACCTGCAGACGTTAGGTGCTATTCAGGACTTGGACTACCTACGGCAAACTGGCGCAGCGGTAGCACGAGAGTGCCGTTCTGCCGGGATTCATCTTAATGTTGCTCCTATCGTGTCGGTTGGGCACAACGGAAAGGAATTTACTGCTGCAAGTGACTTCAGCGATAGGCCTATTGAAGGGTTGCAGCAAGGCTTGGCTTATATGGCGGGGATGAAAGAATATGGGGTAATCCCCTTCTTTCGGCGTATTGATCCGGTAGCCAGTGCTCAGCAAAGCTCGGAAACTACCTCTACCAAGGGAACCTTAATTGCTCATTTAGGCGAAATTGAACTTCAGGATGTGCCTCCGGCCAGTACGTTACGGCCAGAACAGCGCCCTCCGGTTTTGCAGGAGCAGGCATTCCAGTTAGAGGGAATAGTGTTTTCTCAACCGCTGGTTGACCAACCCATTGCAAACAACACCGGAGTAAAGGCTCTGCAAGCGGGTAACGATGTTATTTATGCTCCCGCTAATGTGAAAGAAACGATTCAGCAGGTAAAAGACGCTGTAGCGACAGGAATACTAGACGAGGAAGCAATTGACCGTAGAGCTACCAAAGTCCTGTCGCTCAAATATCAGGTAGGTCTGGATGTAGCAGCTGATACTATCCGCGAAGAATCGCTGTCTTGGCAGCATCACTCTCCTCGCTTGCTTAAGCAACAGCTTTACGAGCAGTCGGTTACACTGGTACGTAATCAAACCGGGCTTCTTCCTTTTCAGGTGCTCGACACAGCTACCTTTGCTTCCCTGACCATTACGGACGATCCTGCTCAAGCAACGTATTTTCAGGAATATCTTGACCGCTACACCTTTTTTACTCACTATACGGTTCCGAAAACATCGGGGAAATTAGATTACGAACAAACGTACGAGCGGCTGCGGCGGTACGATCAGGTAGTGGTGGCTATTCACGAAAAACCAGGGGCGAAAAAGAGAGTAGTTCCTAAAGAAACGTTGGCTTTTCTGAAGTTTCTGCACGAAGAAACCAACGTTACTTTAGTATTTTTTGGTACCCCTAACCGACTCGCCAGCTTTGATCGGTTCAATACGCTGGTTTGTGCTTACGAAACTGATTCCTTAGTTCAGAAGGTATTACCTCAATTGTTATTTGGGGCAATTGGTGCTCAAGGGCGGCTACCAGTTCGGGTATCGGGTAATCTACCGGTTGGTACGGGCGTCGAAACTGAACCCCTGCAGCGGTTGCGCTATTCCTTTCCCGAAGAGGTGTTGGTCCATCCGGATTCTTTACAGCAAATTGATTCTTTGGTTCATTGGGCTATTCAGGATCAAATGACTCCAGGTTGCCAGGTACTGATCGCTCGTCGGGGCTCGGTAATCTATCAGAAAGCCTACGGCTACCAGACCTACGACTCCCTACTGCCGGTCACTAACCAAACGATTTACGATATTGCTTCGGTCACTAAAGTAGCAGCTACAGTGCAGGCTACCATGCTGCTGTATTCGCAGGGTGCTTTCTCACTAGACGATCGGTTTTCGTACTATCTACCCGAACTGAAAAATACCAACAAGGCTCGAATCACGTTACGCGATGCGCTATTACATCGAGCCGGTCTACGATCTTTTGTTCCCTTCTGGATGTTTACCACCGATGAAGAGGGATTAAAACCCGACTTATACCGCTATTATCCCGAGCAGAACTTTACCCAACCCATTACGGTCGGTTTGTACGGAACAGAATCTTTGAAAGATTCAGTGTGGAACTGGACCTTACAATCGGAACTACGCAGACAGCGGGGACGGCGGGCTCCTTCCTGGAAGCCTTCTTACAATTACCGCTACAGCGATCTGGGATTCTATATGCTCCAGCGTCTGATAGAGCAGACCACCGATCAACCAATGGATGAGTTTCTAACGCAAAATATCTACGATCCTCTCGGGCTTCGCACCCTACGCTACCGCCCCCTCTGTCAATTTTCTCAGGACGAGATTGCCCCTACTGAACTGGATACGCATTTTCGCAATACTTTGGTACAGGGAACGGTACACGATGAGGGAGCGGCGTTAAGTGGTGGGGTAGCCGGTCACGCTGGATTGTTTAGCGATGCCAATGATCTGGCCGTTCTGATGCAAATGAATTTACAGGATGGCTACTACGGAGGTCAGCGTTACTTCCCTCCGGGTACCGTAAAAATGTTCAGTCAGCGGCTGTACAATGATAGTAGGCGAGGGTTAGGTTGGGATAAACCAGAACATTTTCGCGACGGAGGGCCTACCGCTCCAGAGGCTTCCTTATCCTCATTCGGCCACTTGGGTTTTACCGGTACGTCGGCCTGGGTAGACCCCAAGTATGATCTGGTTTATATCTTTCTCTCTAACCGGATACACCCCAGTGCCCGCAATACTAAACTTCTTACCGAAGGGATACGTACAAAGATACAATCGGTCGTTTATCAGGCGATGCATGATTATCGGGGCCGCTAAAGAAACGCTGAGAATTTCATTCCGAGGACTTCGTCCCGATAACATTCTTTTAGACTAGACGGTTACTTTTTTATGAAAGTCGGGATTATTTGTTACCCTACCTACGGGGGGAGCGGTGTGGTGGCTACCGAGCTGGGCAAAGCCTTAGCGAAAAAAGGTCATCAAATTCATTTCATCACATACTCACAACCGAGCCGGCTGGATTTCTTCAACGAAAACCTGACCTATCATCAGGTCGACGTTCGAACGTACCCACTGTTTCAGTATCAGCCCTACGAGTCGGCATTGGCCAGTAAGATGGTAGATGTGGTGAAGTACGAGAATTTAGATGTGCTGCATGCCCACTACGCTATTCCGCACGCCTCGGCCGCTTATATGGCCAAACAAATTCTGAAGGTAGAAAATATCAGTGTTCCGGTGGTGACTACTTTGCATGGTACCGATATCACGTTGGTAGGTAAAGACAAATCGTTTGCCCCGGTGGTAGCCTTTAGTATTAATCAGTCGGACGGAGTCACGGCCGTATCACAGAATTTGCGGGATGAAACCTACGAGTATTTTGATGTTACCAAGGAGATTGAAGTGATTCATAACTTCGTGGATCTGAGTCGGTTCCGCCGCCAATCAAAAGAACACTTTAAACGAGCTATCTGCCCCAATGGAGAGTATCTGATCACCCACATGTCTAACTTCCGCCGTGTAAAGCGGGTAGCCGATGCTGTTAGAATATTCTATAAGCTTCGGGAGCATACACCCGCCAAACTGTTGCTGATTGGGGATGGCCCCGAGCGGGGAAATGTGGAGGATTTGTGTCGACAGTTGGGAACCTGCGATGACATTCGGTTTTTGGGAAAAACAGATGCAGTGGAGGAAGTGCTTTCAGTGAGCGACTTGTTTCTGATGCCTTCGGAGAAGGAAAGTTTCGGTCTGGCTGCCCTGGAGGCAATGGCCTGCGAAGTACCGGTTATCTCTAGTGATGCTGGCGGGCTGCCTGAACTTACAGTTAACGGAAAAAGTGGTTTTGTCTGCCCGGTAGGAGATATTGACGCTATGGTAGAAAAAGCCCTATATATTCTTGATCCCAAAAACCTAGAGCGCTTTAAGCAGGGTGCTCTGGCCCGAGCCAAGGAATTTGAAGTTGATCTGATCGAAGCAGAAATTTTCCTGTCCTCAATTTTTTGCCTGACCGATGTTATCTAAGCTTTCCTTTGTCTTTTGGTTTCTGTTCCTCTCCTTCTTTAGTTGGGCTCAGACAATTCCGGACTCACTGACTTATTTGGGCCAATCGTCCCCCGGACTAACTCCTGAGGTATTTGCGCCCGGTATCATTTCCTTAGAGAAGGAATTTGAGTTCGGGTCAGTCTTTTCGGAAGATGGTACTGCATTTTACTACGGGGTAGATGTAAATGGTAAATCTGAAACCCGGTACACTGAATTGAAAAATGGCCAGTGGACCGATCCAACCAAACTATTCTACCACGAACATTACGGGTACAACGACACATTCTTATCGCCGGAAGAGCAAAAGCTCTACTTTATTTCCAGCCAACCGCTGAACGGAACTGGAGCCAAGAAAGATATTGACATTTGGTACGCAAACAAACAAAAAGATGGTTGGTCAAGTCCGATTAACGTAGGAACCACCATAAATTCGGATAGCAACGAATACTATATCTCATTTACCGATGAGGAAACGCTTTATTTCTCCTCCAACATTCGAGCTACCCAGCGCGGAGATTACGATATTTACGCTTCGCGCCTGGTAGACGGAAAATTCCAAACCCCACAACGATTGAGCAACGCCGTTAACACTGCTAATTATGAAGCTGATGTTTTTGTGGCCTACGATGAGTCTTACCTGATCTTTTGTTCCCAACGTCCGGGCAGCTATGGTCGGGGCGATTTATACGTTAGTTTTAGAGAAGAGAATGGCAGTTGGACCCCCGCTAAGAACATGGGCAATACCATCAATACCGAACACTACGAATTTTGCCCCTTCGTAACCAAAGACGGTAAATACTTCTTCTACTCCAGCGACCGGGATATTTACTGGGTCAGTGCTAAGATAATTGATCAACTGCGGGATAATTAAGCAAGTTGCGCAGCTACAGTTGCTGCTAACGCCTGTTTAAGATCCTCCAGTAGGTCTTCGGTATCTTCAATGCCTACCGAAATGCGAAGTAGTTCATCAGATACTCCTACTTGCTGCCGCTCTTCGGGAGATAGCTTAATATGTGATGTTTTGGCCGGAGCACAAATCAGTGATTCAACTCCCCCCAAACTAATAGCGGGGGTAATAATTTTTAGCTGTCGCATGAGTTGCTCGGCTCCATCGCTTCCGTCTACAGCGGGTTCAAACGAGAGCATACCGCCAAACCCCTGCATTTGCTGTTGGGCTATTTCGTGCCCATCGTGATCGGGTAGGCCTGGATAATATACTTTTTCCACCCCAGGATGTTGTTGAAGAAATTCCGCGATGGCCTGCGCATTAGCATTTTGTTGCTTTACCCGCAGCGACAGGGTTTTGAGGCTACGCTCAATCAGCGCGCAGGTAGCTGCATTGACCGAACCGCCTAAATTAATTGCCGTAGCGTGAATACGGTCGCGCAGTTTCTGGGAAGTAATTACCGCTCCAAAGCAAAGGTCGCTATGGCCACCCAGATACTTGGTGCCACTGTGGATTACCACATCAACCCCTAGCGTAATCGGATTCTGATTGATTGGTGAAGCGAAAGTGTTATCAATAATACTGATGATTTGATTCTGCTGCGCCCAATCGCTTACTTCCGTAATATTGGTGATTTTTAGCAGCGGATTAGACGGAGTCTCAATATACACTAGCTTGGTAGATGTCTGTAGCGCAGCTTCCAAATTAGCCACGGTGGGTTCATCTACTAGCGTATAGCTAATACCTGCCCGGCCCAGTTCGGTAGTAACCAAGTGATGGGTACCTCCGTACAAGTCACGTTGAAGAACAACATGGTCGCCCGATTGCAGTAGGGCTAGCATGGTGGTGCTAATAGCAGCCATGCCCGATCCAAATAGCAGACCGGCTTCGCCCTGCTCTAAGGCACAGAGTTTGTTTATCACTACTTCCTGATTGGGAGTATTATAGTAACGAGGGTAGATATTCTCGGCCGTATCCAGATAGCCGAAAGCCGAAGAGGTATATATGGGAGTATTAAGCCCGTGGGCTGGATTATGATTAGCGTTGCCACTGTGGACACAAGCAGTTGCTTTTTTCATTATCTTAAAATGTTATAGTTTTTAAGTCGTCATGGGACGACTCTCGTGAAACGATGTTCAAAGTTATCTATTATTCATGAACACTGGAACACCAGGCATCGTTTGCTTTAACACCTGAATACATTGGAAAGTAATACCATAACACTTGGATTCCCCCATCGCCATATACTATCTGCTAGAGGAAGGTGACGATCGTAATCGTTGTTGGCTTACCCAAGAGTACTTTTTTGTGCAGCAGCGGGGCAAGCTTCGACGGTTTGATCTGAGGCGGATACAGTATCTGGCTGTTGAGCAACGGCGGTGGTGGTTTCCGGTGGTGGCGGGCGGCATATTAGCTCCGCTGAGCTTACTCGCTATTCTACTTAATCTCTACAACCCCTGGTGGCTCATCAGTCTGCTGGTAGGTTCTATGCTGCTATGGTACTGGGGTGCTACCAGGCACGAAGTGTTATCCATTCATCAGTCCCACCATCGGCAGGATATTGCACTCACAATCGTTACCCCCAATCTTCGCGCATTTGTAAATTTCGTGAATCGCTTTCTCCGGCAGGGCCTATTACCCCTCTACGTGAAAGCCGAACCTCAAGCCTGGCAGGAAGCTCAGCAAAGTGGAAGTTATCGTCCGGCAGTGTTACGTGAGAACGGATTCATTACTGCTTACTCAGCTGAGCAGGCTAAATCTTCGGGAATATGGCTATCCATTGATCCACTAAAAGTTACCACACCCATTCGATACGAAAATGAGGGCGATCAATTAGTACCCCGCATTTACGGATCTATTCCGCTAGAAGCTATCATCCTAGTAGAAGATGATGAGTTAGCATAAAAGTAGTTGCAAAAAAAGAAGGCATAATCGCAAATATTTTCTATATATTAGTATATATTTTATGTAATAAATTTGTTATTATTACTGGATTTCGATAGCTTATTACGGAGGTATTCGCGGTTTTGCTGATAAATGATTACTCTTGAAACAACCTATTATCAATGAAGAAATTAGCACTACTTTTACTTTTTAACCTTGCTATCAGTTTCCATTTACTGGCTCAAGTATTCATTGGAGTGAAAGCCGGAGGGGCCTTGACTAACAATGTATATGACGGAGTTGGTATTAGTGGTGGATTTGGTATCGGCTCACTAAAAACTTCTTACTTGGGAGGTTTTTTTGCAGAAGCGCTGCTCTCCGAAAATTTCAGCATTCAGCCGGAGTTATTGTACAACAATAAAGGATACACAGCTATTGATAACGGGCCTCTTTCTTTGCATTATAATCTACATTACGTTAGTGTACCCATTATGCTACAGTATCGCGTATTGGATAGATTGATCGTAGAACTGGGACCTGAAATTGGATATTTGTTAGATGCTACCTCAAATAGAAGTTCCAGAGGCATCTTTATGGGTATACCTTCGTTTGATGAACAGCTGTTATCCTCTTATAAAGATCTAGACTTAGCTCTGAACATGG
Organism: uncultured Flammeovirgaceae bacterium; assembly: GCA_937884755.1. GTDB lineage: Bacteria > Bacteroidota > Bacteroidia > Cytophagales > Cyclobacteriaceae > Tunicatimonas. The sequence continues at coordinate 21,369 of CAKZYJ010000009.1, read as the reverse complement.
GGATAGGTTACTTGCTCTCGGATAAGTGGTCGCTTAATCTACGCTATAACATGGGATTGTATGATGTTACAGAAGATTTTTATACTTCAGTCTTCGAGCTTGATGAACCTGTACTGATCTCTTCTCCTGTTTACAATCGCAGCCTGCAGTTATCAATAAGCTACCGGGTCTTTTAATCAAAAGAACGTAGGTAATTACATTTTACAGTAGCTACTTTTAAGCAAAATTTAAGGTAAATGTCCTCTTGAACTATTGATCCTTACAATTTGCTTGTACTTAGCCGCCTAGTAGGCTAACTTTCGGGCAGCATGGATAAAACTGCTAAATGGTGCCCTCACGAAATAACCCTTATCAGTACAGTCGCCTACCCTAATCCGCTCTATGAGGTAGTGGAATTCTTCGCCAAGTTTACCTCTCCCACTGGTAGGACGAGGAGAACCAACGGATTCTGGAATGGTGGTACTGATTGGCGTATCCGCTTTATGCCCGATGAGGTAGGCACCTGGCAATACATTACTACTTGCTCTGATCAATCCAATAGGGGTTTACATAGTCAGCAAGGGCAATTTGTCTGCGAAGAGAATACGGACATGCACTCTATTTTCCAGCACGGGGCTATTATTTACTGTAAGGGCGAATATCATCTCCGTCATGCTGATGGTACCCCTTTTCTATGGGTGGGTTGCACCGCCTGGAACGGCTTACTAAAGTCTACCGATGAAGAGTGGGATACCTATCTTAAACATCGTTCCGAACACCATTATTCAGTTATTCAGTGTGTAGCTACCCAGTGGCGGGGGGCAGATATGAATAGTCACTTGCAGGTAGCTTTTATTGGACAAGAGCCTATTGAGATCAATCCGGCTTTCTTTCAGCACCTAGATCAGAAAATAAATAAGATCAATCAGTATGGTTTAGTAGCAGCTTTGGTATTGTTGTGGGCACTTCCCTACGGTGAAGGGCGATCGTTAAGCCCAGGTTTTCAACTAGCGCAACAGGAGGCCGTTCTGCTAGCGAAGTATCTAGTAGCCCGCTACGGAGCCCATCATGTTATCTGGTTGCCAGGGGGCGATAGTCTGTACACGCATATATACGAGAATCGGTGGAAGAATATTGGCCAGGCCGTATTTGGGGAAGAACATGCGGGAGTTGTCGCTCTGCATCCGATGGGCCGCTCCTGGGTGGGTGATACCTACGCTGAAGAAAACTGGGTAGATGTAATCGGCTATCAGTCGGGGCATAGTGCTGAAAAACCGGTGGTGGAGTACATTACCCGAGGGCCTGCCATTCGAGGGTGGAAAAAACTGCCACCGCGTCCTATTATTAATATGGAGCCCTGCTATGAAGAGATCTTTCACCGAATCACTGCCAAGGAAGTTCGCAACGCTGCTTACTGGAGCTTGTTTAGCACTCCCGTAGCGGGAATTACTTATGGAGCAAATGGCATCTGGCCCTGGATACGCGAAGGGGAAACCATTCTGAACCACGGTGAACTAAGTCGCCAGTCGGTTTCTACCTGGCGAGATAGCCTGGATTTGCCAGGTAGTAAGCAAGTGAGCTATTTGTCAGAATTCATGCAACAATTTGCGTGGTGGAAGTTATTTCCGGATACTTCCCTGCTACTTGATCAGCCTGGTGATCGCGACTATACTCAGTTTATATCAATAGTACGATCCGAGAATTACCAAACAATATTGGCTTACATTCCCAAACCTGATAATGAGGTGAAATTGAAAAACTCTCAGAGGCTCACCTATCGGGCTTGTTGGTACAATCCAGTAACGGGAACGTCCATCGAGGACTTCACATTACCAACAACAGAAACTATCTCCGTTAAGTCTTTAAAGGCAGAAGCATTAATGCTTGTATTACAGTCTATTACTGAGGAATAGTCAATCTTATTTTATTCCTTACACACAACAGGAATAGGATAAATACAACAGTTTCCCCATATACCCTAATGTAGCTTTGTGATGATGTAAATCAACCATATGAGGTTTATGAAATCACAGAGTAAACGAAACATTTTTGTAGCCAGTTTTATTGTACTATTCTCTCAGTCCGTACTGGCTCAAACCACTTACTATAGCCGTCAGAGCGGGTCTTGGAATGATCCTAATACCTGGTCAATATCCACTGCTGATAGACATACCGGAGCTTCTGCCGCACAGATACCTGGCTCAGCTACGACTGATGAAGTAGTGATTGCTGCTGACCATGTAGTGGATTACAACGCTTTTGTTGATGCTGGTAACAGTGCTACCATTGCTACCCTTACTGTTGGTACTGCTGACGGAGCTGGGGATCTAAGATTTCCTTTTAGTAACCACAATCCGGCAGGTACTGAAAATGATCTTCGCCGAAACTTCACATTGATAGTAAGTGGTGACGTATCGGTAGCGGCTAATGGGTCAATACTATCGGTAAATGGAGGAGAAGAAAACCCTACCGGTAATACTATGAATGGTGGGGCAAATAATCGTACCCATACGTTTAGCGTAGGGGGCAATCTAACTAACTTAGGAGAAATTGACTTGCAAGGAAGTACTACTAGTCGGATTGTAAACCTAGTGTTCAACGGTGCAGCTAATCAATTTATTTCGGGAGAAGGTGTTTGGGATACGTACAATGTAACTTATAATAACACCGGAACTTTCCCTAATAATCAGATTACGAATCCATCGGAAAGCTTTACCAACTCCATTGGTGCCGGGCGGTCTAATTTTACGGAGGGTACTTACGTACACAATAATGCCCAGACCTACAATAACCAGAACAATAGCGCCAATGATTATACCAACGTCTCTTTCATTATCCAGGACGGAGTGTTTAATATGGTTGTGAACCGTACTGGAGATGGAGACGTAATTTTGACTAATGGAAACATCACGGTGACTAGCGGACAATTTAATGGCGGAAACGGTGGGGTTGGAAGCGGGAATGCTCCTAATATTATTGTAGATGGTGATGTGTCGGTATCCGGTGGCGGAATACTGAATGTTGGTGATGGTGATCCGGGTACTTCTACTACTCCAACCGACGGTACACTGACCATTGGCGGTAGTAGCTCTTTAGTCAACAACGCTACGCTTTATACCCGTGACTTAACTCTTAATGCCGGAGCGGCCCTAAGTATAGAAAATGGCTCAACCGTATCAGTCGGACGTAACACCGGAGGCAGTATTACCATGAACGGAGCTACCGGCAACGGTTCTTCGTTAAGCATAAATGGGGCCACGACCCAGCTTACCGTATACGATCAAATCGTTATAGGTGAGGACTGTTCGGTTACTATGAACGATGGCAGTGTATCCATTACTCCAGCTTCAACAATCGCTAATAATCCCGAGTCAATTCGGTTAGGCGGAGCAAATGCTTCGTGGACTATGCTGGCTGGTACATTAAATGTAATGGTCAACGTTAACGACCGCAACGATAATGATGACGCACTTCGTTTTCAGGCTGCCAACAATTTATTTGATATTCAGGGAGGTGTGGTAGTTTTGGGCAATACGGCTACCGGGGCAGGAAATATTGATTTCCTGCAGGCAGCTAGCGAAACGGCTAGTCTTTCTATTTCAAACTCAGCTAGTGTTACCGTAGCTAACCGTATTCAGCGAGGGTCGGTTGGTTCAATTTCTAATATTTCAGTATCAGATAATGCTTCCTTGCTGGTAGGAACCGATAATAGTAGTGGTAACGTCGATAATTTCACGCATGAAGGAACCCTGACCGTAAGCAATGACGCAGTAGTCCAGTTCGGCCGAGGCGGCGATCTAGAAAATGTTACTATTACTGAAAATGGCACCTTAGAAGTAGGAGTTAATGGGGGAGGAACGGTAGATATCAACGGCACATTTACCTACGGCAGTGCCACTGCTACCTGTACTTTCTACCGTGGGCTGGATCTTGAAGCTGGTGCCGCCCTAAACATATCAGCAGGAGCAATTAACGTCTTGCCTAATTTTACCTCCGTTGGCGATACCCGGATGCGAATTTACGGTGACCTAACAATGGACGGAGGTACTATAAACTTAGGGGCGAGTGTCACTAGTGTTACCAACGGGAGAATATTACAAGTAGAAGATGGGGGTAGCCTTACTATTAATACCGGCACCTTTAATGTACTGGATAATGCTGGCCTTACGTCTATTCCTACTGCGGGAAATCAAAACCCGTTTAATATTCAGGGAAGTGGTGCGGTAACCGTGGGTGATGGAACTGGTGCAACTTCTTCGGCTCAATTGGTCATTGCACCAAATCTGGCTGAAGACCTACCCACTCCGGCTACCAGTTTCGTACTTGACCTGGACGGTGCATCCAGTATACTGACCGTAAACTCGGATGGTTACCTGGGCGTGGGCGGCGGAAATACCGGAAACCTGCGATTAAATACCGGAGGTGCCCGCTTCGTCATGAATGGTGGTACTTGCGATGTTACTGCTTCGCTAACACTGGACGATGGCACTGCACTAGAAGTAAACGGAGGAACGCTAAATATTGGTACTACCTCCAGTAACGGTACCAACCGGATTATCTATTCTCAGGGAAACCCAACGTCTATCACTAGTTTAATTCTTAACGATGGAACTATTAACGTAGGTGATGGGAATAGCATATTACAAATAGGTAATGATAACGAAAGTCCTGCCTTTGGCGATGCAGCCTATAGCATCTTGGAGATTACTGGGGGAACGTTTAATCTGAACGGAGCTTTTAACCTGGATGATGCTAACGCTCGCTTTGTGATGAGTGGTGGTAATTTTAACCTTAATCCACAGGGCGACCAAGATCTAGATGCTGATGTAAACATCTTTGATCTGGAGCAAGGTATTGTAGATATCAGTGGAGGAATTAACACTAGAATCACAATCGTCAACCCTCATGCCTCTTCAGGAAGCGGTTATGCTATGCGAATTAATGGAACTGGCGGTGCTGGAAACGGTAACGATCAGATCAGTGGGACAACAAATCTGCCCTCCGCCGATAGTCCCATTACTTTCGATGGTATCTTCCGTTTTGGTGATGGTTCTGCTAGCCTAAATGGCTCCACTGATGGTTTTGATCTAAGTTTATCCGATGACCATACCTACGGCTCATTTATTGTAAACAACCTATCAGGCGATAACCGGCAAGTAGAAATCATTAATACCAATAATGCTTACACCATAGGCGGCAATCTTATTGTTACTGCTGGTATCATGGATATTGGAAATAATACGGTAAACAGTAGTGGGGCAGGCATATTTTCTTTAGCGGCTAACGGACATCTAATTATTGGGAATACCAACAGTGCCGATCACTTTCCGGGTAGTACTTCAGGTTTTTCTACCTACTCCGTTGATGCGAGGAGTATCGTAGAGTACGATGGAGCTGGAAACGCTTTGGTTACTCTTCCGGGGGGTGCCCAATTCGGAAATCTCATTACTTCCGGTAGTGGTACTAAAACGCTAAATGCTGCTGAAACCGTGCGAACAACCTTAACCCTCGAGTCCGGTACATTTGCAGCCGGTACTAACTTAACAATGGGGGCTGGTTCTACTGTTCTTCGTACCGATGGCTTCATGACTGGCAGTATTCAAGGTGGTAACGCTTATACTGTTTCTTACGAAGGCACTACTAAAAGTACCCAGTCTCCCGAATGGTCGGGTAGTGGTGACAAATCGTTCATCGTTAATCTGGATGTCAGCGAAACCCTGACATTGCACGATAATCTTACCGCCCAGGGTAGTCTAACTCTAACCGAAGGCACACTAGCCGATGCTGGTTATACGCTCACCGTAGGCGGAAACGTTACTAACTCATCATTACATACCGGAACGGGAAGGATCTATTTAGCGGGCAGTTCTGCCCAACGAACCATCGGTGGAGATGGAGCCGGTCAGTTCGAAAACCTAGAGTTAGATGATACCAACGGTGCGGTATTTTCCGCAGCCCAAACCATTAACGGAACGCTCACGCTCACCAACGGGGTGTTGGATATAGATAATTTCCTGTTAGCATTACCTACCACTGCTACCGTAAGTGCGGCTACTCCTTCAGCCACTACCATGATTCAGGTAAATGCGGGTGTAGGTGCTGCTGGGGTGCAGAAAACCTACGCGGGCGCCGGTACCGAATCTTTTACCTGGCCTATTGGTGCCAACGGAAAATATACCCCTGCAACTATAGAAGTAATTAATGCGACTAGCGGTGGAACCGTCACCCTGAACCCGGTAGATGCCGAAAACCCTTTCACCACTGATGCTTCTAATGTGGCACTAGACTACTATTGGATTGTAAGTAAGTCAGGTTTTGGTTTTGAAACAGCGAACTTGTCATTTACCTACGACCAAACGGATGCCGACGGACGGGGGAACGAGTTAGGCTATGTTCCGGCTCGTTATGCTCCTACTAGCTGGACAAATATTAACAATGTAGCTTTGGTAGACGAAGTGGCTAATACGATCTCGTTCAACAATGTTACCTACATTGAGGGGCAGTTCACTGCCGCCGAACCCTCTGAGTTTGGTATTGTACTCACCTATTACAGTCGTACTGATGGCGATTGGAACACAGCGTCATCCTGGTCTACTGTAGGCTTAGGTGGGGCTGCTGCTACTACTATTCCCGGAAGTAGTACTCCGGTTATCATTGGCAATAACAATACAATTACCATCAGCAATGATAATACGGCTTCCCCCAGCTTAGAACTACAAAGTACCGGAACTCTATTGGTAGGCGATGCTACCACTGGACACAATTTTGGCACCGTGAGCGGTGAGGGAACACTTCGCGTAGAAACTAACGATACAGACGCTACTGAATTTCCGGGAGGTTCTTACACCGATTTTCTGGGAGCCAGCGGAGGAACCGTTGACTACACTGGTACCGGTGATTATACAGTGCTAGACTCACCCACGAATTTCCGTAATCTGACAATCTCCGGTTCAGGAACTGTTACGCTCCCCGATGCAGATATTTCATTGCTAGGAGATTTTACTGTTGATGGTACGGCTACCACTTTAGTAAGTAATACGACTAACGGCAACATCGTAGTTGGTGGCAACCTAATAATTAATAATGCAGGAGCTACTTTGCAATTGCAGTCGGGTACTGACCGCACGGTTACCGTATCCGGAGACGTAACCAATACTGGTACCTTGCAGGTTATAGACGGTGGTTCGGCTACGCATAGTTTGACGATCGACGGATCCTTTACTAACAACGGCACATTGGACTTTGCGAGTACCATCGGTTTGCACCGAGCTAATGTCACCTTTACTGGAGCCGCCAATGCGAGCGTAAGTGGTACTGGTGGAACTACTGAGTTTTATCGCCTAATCGTTGATAAAGGTACCGATTCGTCGGCGGAGTTAGATGTGACATCTATCAATTTTGCGCTGGCCGGGCCTACCAACACCGCCGAGAAGGCGCTCGAGATTCAGAACGGAACATTCAAACTTAGTGCTGCTCACACCATAGTACTCAGTACCGGGGGAGGCAACTTCTCTGTTCCTGCAACCGGTGGCCTATGGATAAACGATGCCGGAGCTGTAGCTGAGATCATTTCTGCTTCTTCCAACATTTCGCTGGCTGGCCTGCTACGGATCACTGACGGTACCATTAACATTGGGGATGATCTTACCGGAGTTCAGGAGAACTCCATTCTGTATACTACAGGTAATGCCGCCATTACTGTGGAAGGTGGGACTTTGACGGTAGGTATGGCCATACGTCCTAATCCCGATGCAGCCACATTGGTTTATACGCAATCAGGTGGCTTAGTACAAGTGGCCGATAATAAACCTACCACTGAAACAAATGCTAGCTCTGTTGCTGACTTTTCTATTGCTACGGCTTCTGGCAGTGAGTTTAATATGTCGGGCGGAACTCTGGAAATTGTTCGAAGGAATAATATTGGCGACGGAAAAGGATTGAGAATTGTTAATGGAATCACCTACAACGTTTCGGGAGGTACCTTACGCATTGTTACTGCCGAAACCGGAGGTGGCTCCGGTCGGGATATTGGTATTGCGTCGGGTGCAAGGTTCTGGGATGTGGAAATTGGTGAAGCCGGAGCTACTTACGGTGGATACGTAGGTGGGAATAGAACAGAATATACGTTTCACGTGCTAAATAATTTTACGCTGAATATCAGCGGAGGCTTTAAACTGCATCGGTTTGATCGTGATTCCCCATCAGGAGATGATGAATTTGACCTTCGCATTGGCGGTAATTTAACCGTTGAACGGGGCACGTTTGGATTTCCTCGCCCACAGGATGGAGAAGGAGAAATTGAATTTAACGGAACGGGAACTCAGGTTATCGCTGATAATGATGACGGGGCTATTGCTTTCTTCTCATTTGAGATTGATAAACCTTCGGGCACACTGCAATTGGCTAGTGGAACCGATATTTCGGTAGAAAAAGACTTTACCTATACTCAAGGTACATTTGACCAAAACAGCCAATTGATCACTTTTAATGGCTCGGTAAATCAAACCATCAGTGGCAATGCTTTCAGCCTGGATGACGTGACTATTAATAATAGTACAGGCGTTACAGTGGGGGTAAGTCAACTGGCTGTTAATGGGAATCTGAACCTGGATGCCGGAGTTCTTAATCTGGGGGCTAACCGATTGGCACTTGGCGAAACAGCCACTATTACCACTACCGGAGCATTTGGCATCGGAACGATGATCCAAACTAACGGACTAATAAGTGACCTGGGAGTACAAAAGGCTTACTCAACTCTAGGAGGTTCATTTACTTTCCCAATTGGTACTGATGTGTATAGTCCGGCAACAATCATTGTGAACGATGCTGATGGGGTTGCCGGAACAGTAGCCATACATCCAGTAAATAGCCGGGATTTTACCGCCCCATCAGGAACCTCTTTGGACTACCAATGGATTGTAGAAACGACTGGCTTCGGTGCTAATCTGGATATTAGTCATACCTATTCATATGATGAGACTGATGTAGCTGGCACAGAAACAGACTACTTAGATGCTTATTTTGATGGAATAAGTTGGACTGAAGGTAGCACCACAAATGTGGATGAGAGTGCTAATATTATTAGTTTAACTACTACTGGAAGTATTAACGAATACCAGTTTACGGCTGGTGAAGGCTTTACTAATCCAACGGTTTACTACAGCCGCATTACTGGCAATTGGGATATTGCTACTACCTGGTCTACTGACCCTTCGGGTACTCCTATTGCCGGGACCCCACCTACCTCAACAAATCCGGTCATTATACAAAACGGGCATACAGTTACTATTCCAGTTACAACTTCTGTAACCGCTGCCAGCACCACCATTGAGGGCACTGGAGAAGTGGTAATTGAAGAAATTGACGGTAACACCTACGTGGCTATCGGAACTGTAGGTGGTACGGGTATGCTGAAGTTTTCGGTAGATAATCAGCCGGATGTTCCCATACTAGATAGTGATTTTATAAGTGCTGGAGGTGGAACCATCGAGTACGAATTCACCTCTACAACTGACGAGGTTTTACCTACTGACCAGACGGAGTACAATAACTTGATTATTGATCATCAGGGTGGAAATGACGAAGCAAGACTTCTAACTAATTATACTATTAATGGTGATGTAAGTGTTGTTTCGGGTAGGTTTGACGTAAATACGTATAATTGCGACCGAGGTACTTCAGGCGGAACTTTTACCATAGTCAATGGGGCAGAGCTTTGGGTAGAAGGTAGCGACAATTTCCCATCTGGATTTGCGACATACAGTCTGGATCCTGGGAGTACAGTTCGCTATGATCGCAATGGTAACCAGACAGTGGACGATTTAGGGGGAGATAGTTACGGAAATATTCGGTTTGTCGATAACGGTGGTAATACAAAAATTAGGACCTTAAGCGGGGATATTATAGTGGCTAGTAATCTTATCATTGAAGATCAAGTAACCCTAAACAGTAATAACCATAATATTTCCATTCAAGGTAATTGGCGAAGAGATCCTAATGCGGGTAGCTCTTTCTTGCCCGGTACTGGCACGGTTACGTTTAACGGAAGCGGTGTGCAGGAGATTAACTTTTTCAATGGTTCAGGTGGCGAGACCTTCTACAACGTAGTTATCAACAACATAAGCGGAGTAAACACAGCTGGAAACTTAACTCAGATCAACGTAAATGGTAATTTAACCTTTACTAACGGTACTCTGAATATGAGCTCTGACATACTAGCCTTGGCTGGTAATCTGATTAATAATACTGCAAGTACCGCACCTATTACCAACGCCAGTACGGTTACTTTTACTAGTACTTCGGCTAACCAGGAAGTAAGCGGTACAACTGGAGTAGATTTTGGTAATGTTACCCTGGCTAAAGCTAGTGGTACAACGTTGTCCCTAAATGTACCTGTAAGCATCAGCGGTACGCTGGATATGCAGAACGATGGTAACATTGTGTTATCGGGTACTACCAATGACCTTACATTTGGTGTAGCCGCTACTACTAGTGGATCATTCAGCAGTAGCCGAATGATTGTGACCGACGGTAGTACTACCGGATCGCAGGTGATTAAAACAGGAAATACTACCGCCAATTCTTACGATTTTACTTTCCCTATTGGAGTAGGAAGCAATTATACTCCGGTATCTATTAATGCCACTGCAGTAACCACTGTTGGAGGAAGTATAGGAATCCGGTCGGTAGATAATCCAGCGGTAAACAGTAGTTTTACAGCACAACTGATAGATCCTACTCGAGCAATTAATCGTTTCTTCACGTTGGATCTTAGCAGTATTACTAGTATCAACGGAAGCTTTGACTTTACCTACGCTGATGGTGATATTCAGGGTAATGAAATTAACTACTTGAGTTGGATTTATAATGGGTCATTTAATGAGGCAAATAATGGGTTTGTGACTCCAGGTACCAATACCTTTGGTTCTACTGACATCACAGTAAGCGATGCTTCCACCGAATGGGTAGCTGGTGAAGCTGGAGCTTTCTTTGCTCGGTTGTACAGTCAGAGGAACGGTCTTTGGAGTAATAATACGAACGTATGGAACACCGCTGCCGATGGCTCAGGAATTTTTATGGCCCCCACGGAGTTCAATGAAGTAGAGATTCAGAGTGATCATACCATTACTACGGATGCTAGCGATCAGGACGCGGCTGCTCTCATTCTAAACGGTACTTTAGACATTAACGGAACCACTGATCACGACTTTGGTATAATTACCGGCACAGACACCCTGATTCTTCAGGGTGGGGCTTTGCCTGGATTTAACGTCTTAGGAACTACTTTCTTTGATAATGGTACAGTTGAGTATACTGGCGCTAGTTCTTACACGCTCCCTACATCGGTGCTTCAGTACTTCAATCTAGTAATTAGCGGAAGTGGAACCAAGACGCTGGGTAGTAATATTACTGTACTGAACGATTTAACTATTGATGCAGCCACACTAGACGCAGATATTACCAATAATTACAATGTGTCTTTGGGGGGAAATATTAACTCGCTTAGCGGCGGAAGTTTCGATCCCCGGAATGGTACCTTCGCACTGGTAGGTGCTTCTACTCAATCGGTGCCATCAGGGATTACATTTAACAACTTGCAGTTTGATAATGTAGGAATCAAAAATATCGCTTCAAGTGGAGCTTTCACTATCAATGATTTCCGAATTCTATCGGCTTCCGGTCCGGTAAATTTCTCGAGCCCTACAAGTGTTACCCTGACTGGTAGCTGGTCTAACGGCAGTAGTAGTGGAGCTAGTATTTACAGTAATGTGCAGAGTTTGACTTTAAACGATGATACAGACCAAAGTATTTCGGGAATAAATGTTTTCCACAATTTGGTTGTTGATAAAATTAATTCTGGTCATACAGTTAACGTTAGTGGTACAATCACTCTGGATAATGGACTTAACGGAGGTAACTTGTTGATTTTTACCGACGATGTAGTAAGTGGCAGTGCCAATTTTAACCTACTCGGAGATTGGTTTAATAGTGGCACCTTTTCTACCAGCGGAGTGGTCAACTTTAATGGTTCCGTAGCTCAGTCTATCAGTGGAGACAATACCTTTGGCTCACTAGTAATTGATAATACGGCCGGATTGACAATTGCTGATAACACAACTACTACTATTGCTGATGATCTAACACTTACTAGTGGAACGCTTAATACTGGTGGTGGTACAGCTACCGTAGTTTTTGATGGAGCCGGTACACAGAGTATTAACGGAGCAGTAACGTTCAATAATTTAACTAAGCAGGCGGGTGATACGCTAACACTAAGTGGTACCAGTACAGTAAATGGTACGTTAACTTTAACTGATGGAATTATCAATACTAGCAGTTCCGATCTATTAGTAATTGGAGTGGATGGTTCTATATCGGGTGGCTCAGGTACCAGCTATATTAACGGCCCACTTCAGCATACAGAGAACTCTACCTCGGCTGATGTAAAACTCTTTCCGTTTGGTAGCGGGACTATCTATCGCCCAATTACGCTGAATTTAACCCAGAATGACGCTGTAACTCGTACGTACACTGGTACTTTAAACGAGAGTGCTCCTGTAGCACGTACCCTTCCGGTAGGATTAGTGAGAGTATCTGGGATTCGCCACTACAATATCACACAAGATCCTTATGTTGCTAGTTCTGTAAATGCTACGGTAACGATAAACTACAATGTAGACGATGAATCTGACGATCAGGCTACCCTTCGTATTGCGAAGAGCGATGACTCTGGAAATTGGGAGAATATCGGAGGAACTGGGTCTGCTTCGGGTTCAGGACCAGGCGATTTTGTCGCTGGTACAATTACGTCAGATCCTTTTGATACTTTTAGCGACTTTGTTTTAGCTTCTTCATCTAATCCACTGAATCCGCTGCCGGTTGAATTACTTGATTTCCAAGCAGTATCTACTGCTGGTGGGGTGAAAGTGTTCTGGACGACGGCCAGCGAAATTAACAATAGTCATTTTATAGTAGAACGATCTTTAGATGGATTAACCTTTGAAGCAGTAAGTAAAGTAGAAGGAGTCGGTAATAGTGTTACTCAGCAGTACTACGAGACGCTGGATACGCAGGCACCCTACGGAACAGTATACTATCGCTTGCAGCAAGTTGACTTTGACGGCACGACTTCATTCTCTCAGGTAATAGCCGTTATGTATACCGCCCGGGAAGTGCAGATAAGTGTTCAGCCCAATCCAGTGGAAAATCATCGAACGACTATTAGTGCTAGTGGATTAGCGGCTGAGCAAAAAGTTACTATCCAACTGGTAGATCTCTCTGGGTTTGAAGTACGAAGGTATAGCAAATCTACCACTTCGGGGGGCGTGCTTATCTTATCACTGCAAGATTTGGAGCAGTTAGCTTCAGGGCTATACACCGTAGTGCTAACGTCTAATGACTTCCGCCACGTAGAAAAGCTCATTATCCGCTAAATGCAGGAAAGGCAGCTCTCGCCGGGGCTGTCTTTCTTGTTTCCGGAAGGGAATTTGGTAGAACAGATAATAATCAAAGCGGAATTGCTCATTGCTTTGCCCAAACCCATATCCAGGCACTTCGTAGGGAATCAGGGCAGGGTTTCCGAAAAAATTACGGGCAAGCTTAAAGCGTAGATTATAGCCCAGAAAGATGTTTCGGTAAAGTTGCACCTTCATTCCAGCCGTCATCTCAAACCAGATCACTCCCAGGTTATCGTTTTGGGCAGTAATGGTTTGCTCCGGCCAGAACGCATTGTTATTGCCATCCACATCGAGAATGTCATCACGGGTTTGAAGCGTCATCCTGTCTGTCACCTGCCCTCGAGCAAATCGTAATCCGAAGAAAATGCCATCCGCATCGGCCCGGAAACTAGTTTTAGCCTGATTAATTAACAGGTTTACGTCGGGCCCAATCCGAAAGTACGACCCCTGACCCTGGTAGCTGTAAGGGTTATTAACAATATCTACTGATTCGGGTAGATTATTGCGGGTAAGTTCACCACTACCGTACTCGGCTACCAGCATATAGCGACCCAACACTAAATCAGCCTGAAAGCCGTAAAAAGTATCATTCGGACGAGCAATAGTGCGTAATACATTGTTTAATGAAAATCCTACCCGCAGGGCGAGAGGATCAAACCGGCCTATTACCACCGTATCGGCATCTTGGGCGAACACCACATTTAGGCTAATTAACCCCGTTAGCAAATTACCGAATAGAAACTGTCGCATTAACCGCGTTATTAATATTAAACACTGTACTTTCTTCTACTTCTGTCGGTTCTTCTAGGCGGCCTGGGTTCTCACCTAAGCGTAGCGAGTCAATCCGGTAACGATCCTGCGGCAGGCACTTTGCTACCTGAAAGGTATCTCTCTGGTAATACGCCAAAACGTCGTAAGTTTCGGGAGTAGCTCCTTCGGTTTCCAGAAAAACCTGCACCTGTTCGTCGCTAAGGGTAACTGGTACTTCCACAATAATGTCTTCACCTTGTTCAATAAGTGTATCCTGCAACAAATTCTCTTTACCAATACTAGAATAAATACGGCGAATAAATAGAGTGTCGTTCGGCTCCTCTTCCACTTCAGGGTAATCAAACTGCAGTCGTAAGATGTTAGTCATCTCGTAACGGCAGGTAAATATTCTTAGATTAACAGTTTCACCAAAACGGGACACTTCAGGATTACGTACCAGTACTGAGTCAAACGTAGTCAGCGCCGTATCGACGCTAATATCCGTAAACTGCTGATCCGGACCGCATTCGGGAGAAATCAGCGTCTGCTCCCGGCGATAGTTGAGCACGATAGTATCCCCAGTAAAGATGCCTTCCTCGGTCTGCCTGAAAACGTAGAAAGTGCTAGTATTACTAGCTGGATTTAAAGGTAGGCCAGTTTGGTTACCACGATCAGTAGGAAGCCTGGCAACTGAGCCTTCAGCAAGAACAATCGTGCTGTCAAGGGCGTCCTCTTCGCTATTGCTACCTTCGTTACTAATGAGCTTGGTAAATTCTACACTGGCGACATTAGTGGAGTCAGTGATACAGTCTGATTCTTCCTCGCAAGCCGAAAGACCAAAAAAAATGAGCGCAATTAGCACGCCCAGGCGACTCTTTTTATACAAAAATGCGTTATGCTCCATAGTTATTTGACCTACCAACGCTTAGCCAGCGTGGTTGTTGTCTTGCTGAGGTACTTGGCAGAAAGCTAAGTGCCTCTAGCGAGTGGCAAATTTTGCTAATTTTGCCGATAATTAAAAAAGTAGATTGCACGTGAAGACCAAAGGACGAAAAAAAGATAAAGTAAATATTGTAACGCTAGGTTGTTCCAAGAATCTGGTAGACTCCGAGGTGATGCTTACCCAACTGAAGGGCAATCAGATAAACGCCACCCACGAGTCGGAGCAGGATGATGCTAATATTGTGATTGTGAACACCTGTGGATTCATTGATAATGCCAAGCAGGAGTCTATCGACACTATCCTGCGCTTTGCCGATGCCAAGCAAGAGGGGCAGATTGAAAAGCTGTACGTCACCGGCTGTCTGTCGCAGCGCTACAAAGATGACTTAGAACAGGAGATTCCGGAGGTAGATGCTTTTTTTGGAACGCTGGAATTACCTCTGTTACTTGAAAAGTTTAAAGCTAACTATAAGCACGAGCTGGTCGGCGAGCGAATTACTACTACGGCCCGCCACTATGCGTATTTGAAAATTGCTGAAGGCTGTGATCGTCCTTGTTCTTTCTGCGCTATTCCGCTGATGCGCGGTAAGCACGTTTCTCAGCCTATTGAGAATTTGGTAAAGCAGGCGGAAGCACTGGCCCGTAATGGTACGAAAGAACTACTCCTCATTGCGCAAGACTTAACCTACTACGGCCTGGATATTTACCGAAAGCGTCGGCTGGCCGACTTGCTGCGCCATTTGTCGGATGTGGAAGGTATTGAGTGGATTCGGCTACACTACGCATTTCCAGCGGGTTTTCCAGTAGAGGTGTTGGAGGTGATGGCCGAACGAGAGAACATTTGCAACTACTTGGATATGCCCTTGCAGCACGGCTCTACCCGTATGCTCAAACTAATGCGGCGTGGCATTACCCGCGAAAAAACCGAACAACTGTTGGATCAAATCCGTAACCAAGTACCGGACATCGCTTTACGCACTACGCTCATTGCGGGGCACCCTGGCGAAACCGAAGAAGACTTTGCCCAAATGTTGGAATTTGTGGAGCAAACCCGCTTCGACCGTCTGGGTATTTTTGCCTATTCGCATGAGGAAGGGACTCATTCGTTCAGCATGGCGGATGATATTCCGGAGGAAATGAAGCAAGAACGAGTAAACCAGGTAATGGAACTACAGGAACGGATTTCGTGGGAGAAAAACCAGCAAAAGATTGGGCGAACCCTGCGAGTGCTGGTAGACCGAAAGGAAGGCGGCTACTTTGTAGGGCGTACCGAAGCTGATTCTCCGGAAGTAGATAATGAAGTATTGATTCCCGCGCAGGAAACTTATTTGCGGCTGGGCGACTTCGCGCATGTAACCATTACCGATGCTTCTGAGTTCGACTTATTTGGAACCGTGGCGCAGCCTGAATTCTTAGACCGACATACCATTTCGCATGATACTAGAGAAACTTCCGCTGACCGAAACCAATCAGTTTGATCCCATCTTTTTAGACTACCTAGCGGGCGAACCTAAACTAAAACCTTTCTACCACCGATCTCCGCACTTAGAGAGTCTTGCTGAGCAAATTGCAGAAAAACAGCTTTCCACCGAACAACGAGCTACTCTGGTAGAGGTGCTTCAGCAGCAATATCAGTCGTTAGAGACTACTTCCGCTGTTGCGGAAAATATTCGAGCTCTGGCGGGTGATAAGACCTTTACGGTGACTACCGGACATCAATTGAATATATTTACCGGGCCACTGTACTTTATTTACAAAATTGTGACGGTAATTAATGCCTGTCGACGCCTGCAGGAAGAATACCCTCACTACCATTTTGTACCGGTGTACTGGATGGCTTCGGAAGATCATGACTTTGAAGAGATTAGTTATTTCAATCTTTTTGGACAAACCTACACCTGGGAAACCCAGCAGCAGGGGGCAGTAGGCCGCTTTCATCCTAATGGTTTAGGAAAAGTACTGGATGCTTTACCGGAATCTACCGCAATTTTTGAGAAAGCCTACCGTCAGCAGGAAACCCTGGCCGACGCAGTGCGCTACTACGTTAACGAGTTATTCGGCGAACAAGGGCTGGTGGTGCTGGATGCTGATAATACCCGCTTAAAATCCTCCTTTGTGTCGGTGATGAAGGATGATTTACTGAACCACACCGCCAAGCAAAAAGTGGAAGAAACCTCAGCGAAGCTGGAAGGACTGGAGTACAAAACTCAGGTATTTCCCCGCGAGATTAATCTGTTTTATTTATGGGAAGAAAGTCGGGAGCGCATCGTGCGCGAAGGCGACACCTTTCAGGTGCTAAATACCGATTATTCATTTACCGAAGAGGAACTTCTTCGAGAACTAAAGGAGTACCCCGAACGCTTTAGCCCCAATGTTATCCTGCGGCCGCTCTATCAGGAGGTGATTTTACCGAATCTGGCCTACGTGGGTGGACCTTCCGAACTATCCTACTGGTTGCAACTCAAACCGGTGTTTGAATATTATAAAACCACTTTTCCCCTGCTGATGCCCCGCAATTTTGCGCTGATCATCAATAAAACCAACGCCAAGAAACTTCGTAAGGTAGATATTCCTGCCGCCGACCTATTTCTGGATACTCAGTCGCTGGTGAAAAAGTTTGTGGAGGATAATGCCGATACCAGCATCTCCCTGAAAGAAGAGAAAGCGGCGCTAGCTCAGCTTTTTGAGAAAATTAAGGAGAAAGCCCGGGTGGTAGACGGTAGCCTGGAAGGCTTTATTGGCTCGGAAGCTAACAATTCATTTAAAAGCCTGAGTAATATTGAGAAGCGGCTGAAGAAAGCCGAGGAGCAAAATCAGGAAACCGCGGTGAAGCAGTTGGAAGGCTTGAAAGAAAAGCTTTTTCCAAATGGATCGTTGCAGGAACGCGCCGAGAACTTTCTTAACTTCTCAATCAATAATCCTGACTTTATTACCGAGTTACTGAACAAACTAGACCCGTTTGATTATCAGATGCATATTCTGAACGAAGGTGAGGAACAATGACAAAGGCTGAGCTACGTCGGGAGTTTCGCGCCAAGCGGAAGGCATTATCCTACCAAGAGTACAATCAGCGCAACGAGCAGATCTTTGAGCTGTTCCGGCAGCACTTCCCAGTTACCCAGCCCACTACCGCACACTGCTACCTGGCTTCGGAAGAGAAGCGGGAAGCAGGTACAACGTTGATCATTATGCATTTGTTGGCTTCGCCCCAGGTAACGGTGGCTACTCCGCGCAGCCACCCAGGTGGCAACCTTACTCACCATCTTTTTACCCGCGACACCTCCTTGGACACCAACCGCTGGAATATTCGTGAGCCGCTAGCTTCCGAACCGCTGGTGCCCACTGAAGAACTAGATTGGGTCATAGTTCCGCTGCTGGCCTTTGACCGGATGGGCTATCGCGTAGGCTACGGTCAAGGTTTCTACGATCGTTTCCTGGCCCAATGCCGCCCAGATGTTCTCAAGATTGGTCTCTCCTTGGAACCACCCGTAGGCCGTATACCCGATATTAATAATCACGACGTTCCTCTCAACTATGTCATTATTCCCCAGCAGGTTTTTACTTTTTCTGAGTGAAGTGAATTGCCTCCTCGGTAAATAAGGTAGGCTTGATTGAGATAAATTCATGCTGGGCCGGGTAGTAGTAAACGATCATCGGCCCTTCAATGTAATTAGCTTAACTAAAAACTGTAATTGCGCCAGAGAAATAAATAGAATAAATATCTGATAATGAAAGGCTTGCTGATTAGTCCCTGCCCATCCTTTCATTCTTTTTATCTACCTTCTTAGGCTTCAGTATGATTATAGTATATTTGTGGCTTCCGCAGCAGCCTTAGTTTTTCACTGCTATGAGAATAATAATTGCCGGAGCCGGCGACGTGGGTAAGCACCTGGCCAAGCTCCTTTCGTACGAGAATCAGGAGATTGTGATTATCGATGTGGATGCTGAGCGGCTGCGCCAGATCGGTAGCCAGATTGATGTAGCCACTATCAAGGGCAACGCTACTTCCTATAAAACCCTGAAGCAGGCCAACGTCAGTCAAGCTGACCTACTTATTTCGGTAACTGAATCGGAAGAAGTAAATCTGGCTACTACCATTATTGCCAAGCAACTAGGCGTCAAGCGAACCATTGCTCGAATCACTAACGAGGAGTTTCTGATGGATAAGCAGACGCTTGATTTACGCAAAGTGGGAATTGACGAGCTCATCTCGCCCGAATCGCTGGCCGCCCGGGAAGTAAAAAGGTTGCTACGCATTGCAGCGGTCACCGACACCTTCGAGTTCGATCAAGGACTGTTATCGCTGATTGGGATTACGCTTGATCATAATAGTAATCTGATCGGTAAGACTTTGTCCGAAACTGCTAAGCTTAACCCCGACGATTCCTATATCATTGTGGCTATTCTACGTGATGGTAAGACGATTATTCCGAAGGGAAGTAACCGCCTACGGGTAAACGATCACGTGTACTTTATTGCTCAGCCCGACGGCATTGACCAGGTACTGAAGCTGACCGGTAAGGTAAATCTGGATATTCAGAGCCTGATGATATTAGGGGGAAGTAAAGCGGGCTACCACACTGCCCGTAAACTAAGCAGTACCCACCGGATTAAACTCGTTGAGCGGGATAAGGAAAAATGCTTCGAGCTGGCTGATCAGTTGCCGAACGTACTGGTAATTAACGGCGACGGGCGCGATGTGGATCTGCTAATGCAGGAAGGACTGGCCGATATGGACGCCTTTATTGCGCTTACCGGCGATTCGGAGACCAACATTATTAGCTGTCTGGTGGCCAAAGATCAGAAGGTGAAGAAGACCATTGCCCTGGTAGAAAATATGGACTACATCCACCTGAGCCAGAATATGGGCGTGGATACTATGATCAACAAAAAACTAATTGCGGCTAACTTTATCTTCCGCTATATCCGCGAAGGCGACGTGGTTTCTATCACTGGTATCCACGGAGTAGAGGCGGAGATACTGGAATACGAGGTGAACAACAACTGTAAAATCGCCAACCGCCGCCTAAAAGACCTGCGGTTTCCGGGCGATGCTATTATCGGGGGCGTAGTGCGGGACGGAAAAGGCTATATCGCTTTGGGCAACTTTGAGTTTGAAAGCGACGACCGGGTAGTAGTGCTTAGTCAAAGGGGCGCTTTATCTGAGGTGGAGAAGTTTTTTAAGTAATAGAAATAAGAATGTTATAGTATTTGGGTGTTACGGTGTTATGGTGCTCTGAGTTAGTGAGTTTAGAGTTCTGAGGTTACTCTAACATAACTCAAAACACTGAACTCAGAACTATGACACTGTAACACAAATACGAAAGTATGTTCTTTAACTGGAAGGTACTGATTAATATACTGGGGCTGATTCTGGTGTTTACTGCCGGGTTTATGCTACTGTGCCTCCCAGTATCGCTCTATTATGGTAGTCAGGATTGGCAGGCACTTCTGTGGTCGGCAGGCATTACCTTACTGGTAGGAGGAGGCACTTGGCTCATCACCCGTGACCAGCAGGACAAAGAGATGCGGCGGCGCGATGGGTATTTGGTAGTAACGTTGAGTTGGGTGCTGATTTCTTACTTCGGATCGATGCACAATCTGTTTAGCGGAGCTATTCAGGAATACCAAGATGCTTACTTTGAGGCAATGTAGAGCTTTACCACCACCGGGGCTACGATCCTCACCGACATTGAGGTAGTTCCCCAGGGAATTCTCTTCTGGCGCAGCCTCACTCAGTGGATTGGTGGTATGGGAATTATCGTGCTAGCCGTAGCCATTTTACCCATTCTCGGTATCGGAGGCATGCAATTGTTTCAATCCGAAGCGCCGGGTATTACCCCCGATAAACTGAAGCCCCGCATTCGCGATACGGCCAAACGGCTGTGGCTTATCTATGTCGGTCTTACCCTCACCGAAACCATTCTACTGTGGGTCGGGGGTATGAGCTTTTTTGATTCGATTAACCATGGTCTTACTACTATGGCTACAGGTGGGTTTTCGCCCAAAAACGCCAGCGTTGCTTTCTACGATTCAGCCTACATTCAGTATGTGATTACCATTTTTATGTTTCTGGCCGGTACCAGTTTCACCCTGACGTATTTTATGCTGAAGGGTAACTTTACCAAAGCCTGGCAAAACGAAGAGTTTCGGAATTACCTCTGGTTTGTGGTCATCGTTACAGTAATCACCACTGTGGGCATCGGTATCTCTACCGAAAATAACTGGGAGCAGTCTTTCC
>CAKZYJ010000008.1 GCA_937884755.1 uncultured Flammeovirgaceae bacterium | reverse complement strand
AAAAAACTGGAACGCCTACTCTTCAGTGAACTTTCTGACCCAATTTGCCCCTGGGTTTCGCTACGAGGAAACAGCTAACGGTGGAGAAGAAGCTTTCAAAATTTCTGATTTTATGGCTCCGGCTTTTCTCACTTTTTCATTTGGGGCCGAGTATGCACCGAATGATAACTTTACACTAAGACTTAGCCCCTTCTCTCCTCGTTTTACCTTCGTTACGGATACTACACTCTATCTGAACACCGTCGATAACACAAACTATGGCGTACCTATCGGGGAAACCGTTCGGGCTGAATGGTTGGCTGCTCAGCTCATTGCTGCATGGAATAAGGATATTACGGAAACAATTAATCTGCAAACACGCTATCTACTTTTCGCTAACTTTGAGACATTTAACGGGGAGGAGATCGATCACCGG
Organism: uncultured Flammeovirgaceae bacterium; assembly: GCA_937884755.1. GTDB lineage: Bacteria > Bacteroidota > Bacteroidia > Cytophagales > Cyclobacteriaceae > Tunicatimonas. Next base: position 14,925 of record CAKZYJ010000008.1, on the reverse strand, counting down.
CTAGATTTGACATTGGTAGCCAAGCTTACTGAGTATATTAACGTTAATTTTTCAGCGATAGGAATTTATGACTTTGATCAATCCGAGAATATACAATTCAGCCAGTTGTTGGGGGTAGGCATTGCTTTGAGTAAGAAAGGGGCAGTTGTAAAATAGCGGTCGCTGCCACGAACATAAAAAAACCAGTAACGCTCGGTAATGGAGTATTACTGGTTTTTTGTTTACTTAGTTACTTAGCTATAAGCCAAGACTTGGAAGTATAGCGGGGCTATATCCTATCTAAATGCTTGTAAGAAGCTCTCAATTCCTTTCTTATCTACTACTACGTCAGATCCTCGCTGCATCACAAAATCATTCAACTCATTAGGATCAAAGTAACTCAGCGAGAATACTCCGGGATGAGATTTTTTGTATTGTTTTAAAATTTCTTTAGTAATCTGAGATTTCCGAGTATCGTGTATTGTTATCATGCTTATATAACAAATGTAAACTAAAAAAAATTCACGTTGTACTAATGTTCGTACAATATATAACTGCCTTTGCAACAAAATTGTTGTATAAAACAGCTTATTTTTCAAAAATTTGCAACATTCTTCGGATACCTAGTTCCAGCCCCCGCAATTCAGCTAATCCCCGCAGTCGTCCTACTCCTGAGTAGCCAGGGTAAAAATGTCGATTGGCGTCGAACAAAAACTGATGGCCGTGATCAGGCCGCATCGGGATAGCCACGCCGCTTCGTCCTATTTCTACTCTTCGTTTCTGTTCGGCTATTACGGCTTGCATCACGCTAACCATATCGGTACTACCCTCCAGGTGATTGGCTTCATGGAAGCTACCGTCGGCACTACGCTGTACATTTCGCAAATGCAGAAAGTGGATATGCTCTCCGAGTCGCTGCACCATGCCCGGCAGATTATTATCCGCGCGCCCACCTAGTGAGCCAGTGCAAAAGGTAATGCCATTACTGGGTGAAGGTACACTATCAACGATAAACCGTAAATCTGCTTCGGTACTGACTACTCTCGGTAATCCTAGAATGGGAAACGGCGGATCGTCGGGATGAATGGCCATCTTGATACCTACTTCTTCGGCCACCGGAATAATCTGTTGAAGAAAATAGGCTAAGTTTTCTCTTAACTGGGTAGTATCAATGTTGCCGTAACGCTCCAAATGTTCGTTAAACTCGTCCAAGGAAAATACTTCATCGGTACCCGGTAATCCGGCGAGAATGGTTTTTTGGAGTGTTTCCTTTTCCTGTTCAGTTAGGGATAAGATATACGCCTGCGCAGCTTCTTTTTGCTCCGCTGAATATTCCTTCTCAGCACCCTCTCGTTTTAAAATAAATAGCTCAAATCCGGCCAGAGCTATGGGGTCATAGCGCAAAGCGAAAGAATCGTCTTCTACGGGAAACGCTAAGTGGGTGCGGGTCCAGTCCAGTACCGGCATAAAGTTATAGCAAACCAGTTTAATTCCGCGTTGAGCCAGGTTACGAAGCGTCTGCTGGTAATTCTCAATATACTGATTGCGCTCGGGCTCGCCCCGTTTAATGGTTTCGTGAATGTTTACACTTTCTACTACTGTCCAATCTAGTCCGACATCTTCAATTAACTGCTGTCTTTGCTGAATTTCGGTTACTGACCACACCTCCCCACAAGGAATGTGGTGTAGGGCAGTAACGATTCCTTTGGCTCCAGTTTGTTTGATTTCGGCTAGCGAAACCGCATCCTGAGGACCAAACCAGCGCCAGGTGGGATACAGAAAATGTTCAGAATTTTTCATGCTACACTCCGCTAAAGGAGCCAAACCCGCCGTCCACTGGAATAATAGTGCCGGTCACGAATTTTGAGGCTTCGCCACAGAGATAAAGCACCGCACCATTGAGTTCTTCAGCTTCACCAAAGCGTTGCATAGGAGTGTTCTGAATAATAGTATTTCCTCGGTCGGTTAGTGAACCATCTTCATTAGTGAGCAACCTGCGGTTTTGTTCTCCGATGAAAAAGCCAGGGGCAATGGCATTGACTCGGATGCCGTCGCCAAATTTATGTGCCATTTCGGTAGCCATCCACTTGGTAAACATATCGATACCTGCTTTGGCAATAGAATAACCCAGCACCCGCGTGATGGATTGGGTAGCCGCCATAGATGAAATATTTATGATGCTTCCTGACTTCTGCTCAGCCATAGCCTTACCGAACACTAGGGTAGGCAGTACCGACCCCATCAGGTTTAGATCTAACACCCGCCTTAGAGCCTCTTCCGAAACGTCAAACACTGTTTGCTCCGGTCCTACTGTAGCTCCCGGTATATTTCCTCCGGCAGCGTTGATCAATACATCAATACGTTCCCACCTTTCCAATATCTTTCGGTTAACCGCTTCAAGTTGCTCCTGAGAAGTCACGTCGCAGGCAAAGCCAATGGCATTTTCGCTAATAGTTTGAAGTTCGTTCAGTTTTTCGTCAATAGAAGACTGACGTCGGCTTAGGATCACGATTTTTGCTCCTTGTTCTAATAACATGGTAGCCATCGCCCCACCCAGTACTCCCGCTCCGCCAGTGATAATGATTACTTTTCCAGATACAGCAAAAAGATTGTCCTGCATAAAGTTTCTCTTTTAGAAGCCGAATTGCCGGGGTAGCCAAAGGCTAATTTCAGGGATGTAGGTAACGAGCAACAGTACCGCAATCATGGCCACAAAAAATGGTAGCAATGGCCTGACAACGGATTGTATTTTGATATTGGCGACACTACAACCGATAAATAGTACCGTTCCCACTGGAGGTGTACACAGCCCAACACAAAGATTCACGATCAGAATGATGCCGAAGTGAACCGGATCAATGCCTAACTGCTGGGTGACTACTGGCAGAAAGATGGGTGTAAAAATGAGTACAGCGGGCGTCATGTCCATAAATACCCCCACGAAAAGCAAAATAACGTTGATAATCAGCAAGATCAGGATTGGGCTATCGCTCAAAGTAAGTAAAGCCGCGCTTACGTTCTGGGGAATTTCCTCGTAAGCCATCACCCAGGAAAGACCGATGGATGCTGCCACCATCAATAGTACAATACAAGTGGTCAGCGTAGTCCGGATTAAAATACCCGGCAGATCGCTTACCTTAATTTCCCGATAGATGAACGCTAGCACCAGACAGTAAATGACCGCCACTCCCGAAGCTTCGGTAGCTGTAAAAATACCCGCTACAATGCCTCCTAAGATAATCACTAACAACAGTAAGCTGGGTAAAGCCGCCAGAAATTTCCGAATTCCTACTCCTAACGGTACCGGTTCGCCGGTGGGGTAATTATGTCGATAAGCGTAAGCCGTAGCAAAGCCGATCAACGCCAGTCCGGTTAAAACTCCGGGTAGATAGCCTGCCAGGAATAAAGCAGCAATAGACACGCCACCACTGGCTAATGAATAGATAATCAGGATATTGCTGGGAGGAATGACTAGCCCGGTAGTGGCCGAGGTAATATTGACGGCTGCACTGAAGTTTTCGTCGTAGCCCTCTTCTTTCATGCGAGGATGCATGATGGTACCAATTGCTGAGGCTGCGGCACCGGCCGAACCGGAAATAGCCCCAAACAGCATATTGGCCAGTACGTTTACTACTGCTAACCCGCCCGGAAGTCGGCCGACCAGCACTTTGGCAAACTCAATCAGCCGATTGGCTATCCCCCCGGTATTCATGAGTTGACCCGCTAAAATAAACAAGGGGATAGCCAATAAGGTAAAACTATTGAGTCCCGTGGCCATGCGTTGGGCAAAGGTGGTTACTGCCGGTAGATAATCAATTGATAAAAGCATGGTGATGATCCCAGCCAGTCCAATACAAAAGGCAATTGGAACACCGATAGCAATGAAGATAACAAAGCTGATAACGAGGATAAGGACTTCAGTAATTTCCATTAGGAGGTAGCAGTACGTAGTTCGGTTAGAGTATTATCAATAGCGTAGTAGGCGATTAGTAGTCCGGAAACCGGCACCACCAGGTAAACAAAGCCTAAGGAGAGTTCCAGTGCGGCGGAAACCTGCCCAAAAAGAAAACTGGTGTATACCAACCAAAATCCCCCAACTCCCAGCACGCCTAGGGCAAACAGAACCACAATGGCGTTAATCACTACATCCAGTCGGCGTCTGTTCTGAGGAGACAGGTTATGAGAGATAAGATCGATGGCTAAGTGCTGCTTTTCTCCCATGGCGTAAGCCGACCCTAGTAAACCAACCCAAATCAGTAAAAATCCGGCTAATTCGTCGGTAAAGCTTAGAGGAGATTGAAAAAGATAGCGGCTCACTACCTGAATGGTAACATCTACTACGATGCCTCCCATTAGTACCACCAAAAGCCAGCGGACGATTCGGTCAATAGTATTTCTTAAACTCATAAATTAGGAGGCTGCTTTAATGCGTTGGATTAGGCTATTTAACTCTTCATTATCTTCAAAAGGCTGATAAACGTCTTCTACAGCCTCCTGAAACGGACTTTTATCCGGGTAATTGATTTCTACTCCGGCGGCTTTCACGGCATCCATGGCCTCCTGCTCCGAAGTTTCCCAAAGCTCACGCTGGTAATCTACTGACTCGCTTGCGGCCTCCTGCACCCACTGCTGCTCCTCTTCGCTCAGTTTGTTCCAGATAATCTGACTAATGAGCAGTACGTCGGGCACTTGGGTATGTTGATCAATGGAATAATACTTACAAATTTCGTAATGCCGGGAAAGGTAAAAACTGGGCGGATTATTTTCGGCTGCATCCACTACCCCACTCTGCAATGCGGTGTAAAGTTCACCCCAGGAAATAGGAGTAGGTGAGCCGCCCATGGCTTCCACCATATTGATAGCATTGATACTGGACATCACCCGCACTTTCATGCCCGACAGGTCGCTGGGGGTGTCGATGGGCCGGTCTTTGGTATAAAAACTCCGATAGCCCGAATCGTAAAACCCTAGTCCCCGCAACCAGATAGACTCCCCCGACTCCAGAATTTCTTGTCCGATTTCGCTATCCAGTACTTTGAAGGCATGGGCTTTACTTTCAAACAGGTAAGGTAATCCCAATACCCGGTATTTATCTACAAAGCCTTCCATAATGGCGGCCGATACCTTGGTCATCGCCAAGCTTCCAAATTGCAGTAGCTCCACACACTCTCGCTCGGAGCCCAGTTGTTCACTTGGATATACTTTAAGCTCCATTCTCCCCCCTGACTTTTCCTTCAACCGATCAGCCATGTACACCATTGCTTGGTGAACCGAATGATCTACCGACAGGCCGTGTCCCAACCGTAAGGTCTTCACTTCTTCTTCCTGTCCACAGCTAAAAAGCAGCAAAGCAGCTATTCCTATCCAGATTTTTATGTTCATTAGCTTCATTGTTAGTTGTTCGAGCGTATAGCGCCGCGTCCACGGCGACCGACGCTCGGTGGATACGCCCTTACTGTTAGCTCCCTGCTTCCCGGCTCATCTCGTACGCTTGCATGTTAAGGTAGTACTTCGTGAGCATATTTGCTATCTCCCAGTCGGGTAACTCTCCGGCAACCAGATATTCCAAATATTTTTCGGTAACCTGAGCAAAGTGAGCTTCGTGCCCTACTTTGTATTCTTCGGGAATAAGAACCTCCCAGCCATTCTCAGCGGGTCGCATATTCAGCCCGGGATATTCTTCACTTAACTCCGCTACCGCAGTTCTCAATGTAGCTTCAAAATCTTCAGTTTCGCCTACTGGCTCTACATAGAGGGTGGGCAGGTAATTCTGAGGGGCATCCTGCCGGATTACCAGATTTGCCTGAGTACCCCGCATGATGGAATAGTGAGTGTCTTTAGCACCTTCGGGAGCCTCAAAATTCCAGATAGCCGCTACTTTACCGTGCACCCCACGAGCCGTAAACACAAACTCACCGTTAGCATAAGTATTCAGCACATTGTCGTCGCTTACGTCTTTTTGCAAATAATCAGGAAACTCGGAAAGGCCGGTCACCTTTTCAAACTGAGCGGGGGTAAGTTCGGTAGGCCAGCGACGGGCGGTTACTACTTCCACTTCAGTAGTATCTATGCCCTCTTCGGGAAAGCACTCCCACAAGATTAAATCTACCAGATGGGTAGACACATCCACGATGCCCTCACCCTGCTGTTCAGTATCAAAAAACCAGGCCGGACGAATGAGCGGGCTGCCTGCAACTTCTTTAGAAAAATGGTGAACACTCTCCTTAGAAATGGCCGGATTATCCGGATTGCCCTTCTCCAATTCACCAAATACTGCCGACTTCTGAGCCAGTGCTTTTTGTAACATAGTGGTAATCTCGTACCGCTCGGTCATAATGTCGTAGAGCAGCACATCCTTTTCCTGCGCCAAATTCAACGCCGCTTTAAGTTTAGGAAATTCCGACGGGTGAATGACCATCGGCTTATCTGCCAGAACATTCAGGCCAGCCTCAATTGATTCGTGGATATACTGAGTCTTTATCGCAGAGTTCCCCGAAAGTACTACCACATTACCCGGACGCTCTTCTAGCATTTTCTGGAAGAAATCCGAACCAGTATATACCTCCGTTTCCCAGCCGGTAGGTTCATCTGGGCGAGTATTGAACCCCTCAATTCGCTGCATGTGCAGTTGTAAATCACCGCCTTCGGGAGCATATACATTCACTGCTGAATCTACCTGTTCGTACATGAATTTTTGCACCAACCCAGCGTGGAAGTGACCGGGATCAACGGTCATCAATTTTACTTCGCCTGTAGCACCGATGAATTGTCCGACAGGTGTATCAGTTTCCTCGGGATTTTGATTTTCCTGAGGGCCAGAACAAGCCATCAGGCCCAGTAACAGCCCCAGGAGTGAAAAGAAGGAGTAGTTCATTAGGTTGTTGTATAGTAGTCAGAGTATTAGTTGAAGTAAGTTCCTTTCAAAGCTTCAATATGCTGATAGCCCCAGGGGTAACGCTGCGAGCGCGATAGCATAGCGTTGGCTTCATCATCGTTCTTAAACCGCTCATTAATCGGGTCCCAATATAGTTTACGCGGTACTTTCATGGCAATGTGGGAGATCAGGCAGGCACTGCACGAACGATGAGCTACCTCTACTGGCGAAATGGTTTCTTTTCGGCTCTGAATGCAATCCAGCCAGTTGCCGTGCTGTTCAGGGCTTTCGTACAGATGAATTTCGTCGGGTCCAATCTCCGACTCCAGAATCTTCTGATCGCTGGCCGCAAATGCCTCCGAGGTACCAAAGTTAGGATCGGAGGAGGTAACAGCTACATTACCACGAGATACGAAAATCCAACCTTCGGAACCTTCAAACCGCACTCCGTTTGGAAAGTCGCCACTCACAATCATGGTTACGCCGTTATCGTACTTGGCCGTTACTTTAAAGTCGCCGTGCACATTCCAAAGTCCCGATTTGGGGAAGCTGGCTTCCGCTTCCAATTCTACCGGGCCGGTAAACTCAGTTCCCATACCCCAGTGGGCAATATCAATATGGTGCACTCCCCAGCCGGTAATCATACCGGCGCCAAACTGCTCGCAGCGCAACCAGCCCGGTCGCGAAAAGGCCGATTCGCCTTCTTCGTAGGGCGGTTGCGGATGCACCCGCTTTTCGGTGTAATACTCATAAGGGGTAGAACCCAACCACATATCATAGTTCAGGGTCTCGGGAATAGGCATGGGTGGTTCTTCGTTGCCGCTAGGGTCACCCGGCAAACCTACTTTTACGGTTTGTATTTCGCCGATTCGACCATTGCGTACCAGTTCGCAGGCCCGCTTAAATTGTGGCCAGGGGTCCATGGAGCGCTGTTGACTACCCAACTGAAATACCTGTCCGGTACGGTGGATGATGTTACTCATCGCCCGCCCCTCCTCAATGGTGAGTGAGGTAGGTTTTTGGAGGTAAATATCTTTTCCGGCAATAGCCGCTTCAATGGCCGGCTGAGCGTGCCAGTGGTCGGGGGTACTGATGATGACCGCGTCAATATCCGAATTCATCAGCATTTCGCGGTAGTCATTGTACTTTTGTACGTCTACGAAGTTCTTTTTCCCCTTATTTTCCTCGTACCAGCCCTCAATAAACTGTTTTCCCTCTTCCGTTCGCCGAGAATCAGCATCACTCACTGCGATAACCCGAGCCACATCGTACTTGAGGGTTTCGGGTAGGTCGTGGCCCATAGCAATTCTCCCGAAGCCAATTTGCCCAATATTGATTTTGTTACTGGGTGAAGTTTTCCCGAAGACCGTAGACGGCACAATAGTAGGTGCGGCAAATGCCCCGGCCACGCCCAGAGCTGATTTTTTCAGATAATCGCGGCGGCTAAGCTGATTTTTCCGGCTGGTTTTATTCATAGCGTAAGAATTTTAGTAGACTGTTGTGTCACAGGTGTATCTTATATTGTATGTGAATTAGTTTGGACCAATGGCCCAGCGAATGCCTCCCAAAATGTGTTGCATCAACTGCGGATCTGAATAATGTTCCGACCGGTGGCCCAGGGCCGTATACCACTGCCGCCCCCCGTCAAACTCATGGCACCAGGCCAAAGGAAACAGATCACCGAAGTAATTGGCCGGATACTCATCCCGCTTCTCGTCTTCTACAGTGGTTAAGTCGGCTGCTAGTAGCACATGGTTAGCTGGGTTCAGATTTTTCATATAGTAGCATTCATCGTCTACAATTTGCCAAATATCGGGAAGAAAATGCGTAGACGGATGACTTTTATCCAGTACTTTTACTTCAAAGTCCTGCCGGGGTGGATGACGGTGAAAGCGTCCGCCCAGCATCTGGGCAAACCAGTCCCACTGTCGTTCGGAGCCGCAGGCCGAATGGATGCCCACAAAACCACCTCCCGAGCGGATATAGTGCTGAAAGGCCTGCTTTTGGGCATCGGTATCGAAAGCTTCGTTGTTGGTATTGGAAAAGACCAGTGCATCAAACTGAGCCAAATTATCCTCGGTGAACAATGCCGGATCTTCGGAGTCAACTACTTCAAATCCGTTTTCTTCCCCTAGCTTTTTAAGGGCAGCTATACTATACGGAATATTCTCATGTACGTAACCTTCGCCGTTTTTGGTGTAGACCAGTACTTTTTTTCCCGCTAAGGAAGGCCACACGGCTACTTCAACTTTGGGCGGGTGGGCAAAGTCGTACCAATGTCGTTCAGCGGTAACTGAGTCCATCTCACCTTCGTAAGTAAGCATCCGATAGTTTAGGGTATACTGCTGGCCGGGTTCCAGCGTCCAGTCCCGGTCCATGGCCGGATTAAAGTTAAAAAATACGTTTTCTTGGCCTTCATTCATACCGACAGGCCAGATACGTATTTGCTCGGGATAGTTAAAATTGGTAGGCGAAGTCATAAACAGCACTCCGGCCGTTCCAGCTTCGGTAGGGCCGTGTACGTAGCACCAGCGAGCCCGGGTGCCATTGCCATCGGATTTATTGTATCCCTGCGAAGTAAAAAGGGTAGCGCTCTCATCATTCCACTGCTCGTTGGCCCGAAAACCAAACCCCTGATAGCGGTACTCCTTAATAGTAAAAGGCTGATCCGTAGCCGGATTTAGGGTAGAAGAAAAGTCTACGATGAAATTTTCTGAGTTAGTGCTCTCCGAACTCATGTTCCAGGCTCGGAGATTCCAGACCTCATTCAGGGCTACTTTATAATTAGCAGAGTTGAGTGTATCCACAACCACGTGCTCATGAATGGCGGTTATTGAGCCGTAAACGTCACCTTCGGTCACCACCGGCACGTCTTTCACGCGTACGGTTCCCTGCCCTTTATATAGGTTCCAGAAATCCAGTTCTTTTCCTTCGAACTCAGTCTTCGTCCAGGGGTTCCAGACACCGTAGTGGTGGTAATGGTCGGGTGGTTGAATACGGGTTAGGGTTCCTCCGTTGGGTGCCTTTAGCGGGTGAATATAGCCACCCCGTCGGTACCGATCGGCTACCCCTTCGGGTACCGGAGTTAGTCCGTAGTGGTAAGTAACCACCTCCTGATCGTTCACCTTTAGGGCAACCCCCTCTCCGCTATCATCGGCCCTCACTCTATGGGATTGAGTAGTCTCCGGTACAATAAACTTGAGTTCAAAGGTACGACTACTTCCAGCGGGTGTGCTTCCGTTCAATACCCAGTGCAGTTGGGGATTATAGCCGGGTTCTAGCTGGGAAGCTACCGCAGTTTCATTCCCATCAGTAGTTTCCACTAGCTGTAAGTGATAGTCAGCCAGTTGCAGGGGTACGTTTTTCAATGAGGTGCTAACCGGAGTATTCAATCGTTCTTTAGCCCCAGCCTCTACTTTAATGAGCACTGCCGGAGTGGATTGGGCATTCAGCGCCGCATACCCACCAAAGGCGAAAAAAAGCAAGAAGAAAAAAAACGGCTCACAAAGAAAATCGGTAGGTAAATACTTTCGTAAAAGAGAAAAGTGCCGGTTGTGCATAGATGCAATGATAATTTGAAAAAGCTAGGCGTTGTTTTATGCAATAATTTACTATTTTTCCTGGAAAAGAAACCTAACGGCATAAAATTGTAAAATTTCCTATTTAATTGCAACCGATTGCATAAATTAAATTAGCCCTCAGAGATCAACTGGTTTATCTAGTTTGCTATCTTTCTATTGTATGCAATTGACTCACTTCAGTAGCCAATGAAGGACTCTAAAGAAGTTACGATCTACGATATTGCCAAGGAACTGGATATTTCAGCCGCCACTGTAAGCCGCGGTTTGAATGACCACCCGGCTATCAAAAAAGAAACACGACGGAAAATTCACGACGCGGCCCGACGGATGGGCTATCAGCAGAATATATTTGCCAGTAATCTCCGCAAGCGGAAAACCAATACTATTGGGGTAGTAATTCCTCACCTAAACAGTTACTTCACTTCTACCGTCATAGCCGGCATAGAGAAAGTAGCCAACCAGGCGGGTTATAACCTAATTATTAGCCAATCGCTAGAGTCGGTAAAAAAGGAAAAAGCGAATGTGAACACCATGTTTAACAGTCGGGTAGATGGCTTACTGGTTTCCCTGGCCAGCGACACTGAGGATATTGATCACTTTCAGTTTCTGCTGCAAAAGGGTATTCCGCTTATCTTCTTCGACCGGGTTATTGAGAATCCCGAATGCACCTGTATTGTCATCAACAACTTCCAGGCGGGTTACGAAGCCACCAAGCATTTACTGGAACAGGGGTGCCGACGGATTGTACACGTGGCGGGCAGCCTGCGCTCCAGCGTATATGAAGGCCGCTACTCTGGCTACAAACAAGCGTTAACTGATTTTGGATTGGAATTCGATCCTTCCTTGGTATTGTTTCCCGATCTGAGAGATACTGAACCCGGAAAAATTGCCCGAACCATATTGGCTATGAATCCTTTGCCCGATGGAATCTTTACCGCCAACGATACGTCGGCCGCGGCCTGCATCAGCGAACTACGCCGGACTGGTGTATCCGTTCCCGACGATGTAGCGGTGGTCGGATTCAACAATGACCTGCTTTCACGAGTGATTGAGCCCGCGTTAACTACCGTGCACTATCCAGGTCAGGAAATGGGCGAAGTAGCCGCCCGCACCCTGATTAACAAACTAAATAACTTACCTAACGATAGTCTAAACACTATTGTAATCCAGCACGAATTGCTGGTTCGAGACTCTTCTAAGCGACAAAAGAAATGAGATTACTGGCGAGTGGCAGATTCGTCTCCTTCAAACACTTTGTTCTTCAGTAGTTTCTCTACCGCAGTGGCTCGCTCTTCTTCGGTTCTGAAGTTAGGTAAGTTTACCAGAATACCTCGAATGATGGTGTAGTCATCCATGTAAGCCATGGCCTGAGGATCGGGCATATGAAGGAGGGTGAAGCGATGAATGTCAGCTTCGCTTAAGTCAGAGGCTAGTGCCAGCATCTCCTGGAATTTACCTGTCATTGCTTTATGCAATTGCTCCTGCCGAGCTTCAGCCTCTTTAATGGCTAGAATCTCCTTAAGTTTCTTTTCCTGTTGGTACTTACTATTGAACAGGTTGGCAAATGCCGTAACCGCTCCTTCTAAGCGGGCTCCGTTCATGCCTCCCCCCAGACTAACGGCCTTGGGATCTTTCGGATCTGGCCGCTCAAACAGTGGTTCCCCTTTTTTGCGATACATACTGAAGGGCTCCGCCTCACGCCGGATATACTGCTCGATGTTGTCGTAGGCTCGGATGGTTACCTCCTTCAACTCCCCTACGTACGGAGCTAGGGTAATTGTTAGGTTTCGCAGGCTGGTTTCGCTACTATCGGCCGGAACCAGAAAGTAAGGCTGGTAACCTACGCTGGTAAACATAATGGTATCCTGCCGTTGCACATTTACGTTGAAATAGCCTTGGGCATCAGTAGCAGTACCAGTACGACCGCCTTCGCCCCGAATGTGGACATAAGGTAGTGGAGCTAGGCTATCACCTCCAAGCACTACTCCCTGGAGGAATACCTGCTTATCGTTTTGCGCCTCAGAAATACTAGGCAACAGCCACAATAGATTAAGCAGCCCTACTCCTAACATCCAGTACCTTTTTCTTCGGGCTACCTGCATACACTTCTTCGGTTTTTACTCTAAAATAACGGATTATCCCCCTTTTTACAAACTAGCTCGTTACGACTTCAACGGTGAAAACGGGATATTTCGTTCTCTGGTGCAAGAAAAGATCGGTATTCAACTGATTTTACGCTCATTTATGTAGTTTAGACCCTATGAAGCGAAGAAGGTTTATCCAAAATATCAGTTTAGGAGGTAGCTCCCTGGCAATACTCCCCTCTTTAAGTTTTTCCCCATTAGCGAGTAGTTCAACTCTATTTCAAGCATCTCAGAACGAGTATGCTGCTGATTTGATTGTCGCTGGCGGTGGCCTGGGTGGCTGTGCTGCGGCATTGGCTGCTTTACGCAACGGCCTGCGAGTAGTGATGACCGAAGAAACCGACTGGATTGGCGGGCAGATTACCCAGCAGGGCGTTCCCCCCGATGAGCACCAATGGATTGAAACTCACGGAGCCACTCAGCTTTATCGGGATTTTCGGAATGCCGTTCGGCAGTACTATTTTCAGCACTACCCAGTAAGCCAATCTGCCCGAGGGCAGCAGTACTTCAATCCGGGCAACGGGGCCGTTTCCCGGCTCTGTCACGAACCAAGGGTAGCCGTAGCTGTACTGGAGGCCATGCTTGCCCCCTATCTGAGTACTCAGCAGCTTACACTCTTACTCAACCACCGAATTACCGCGGCCGACGTGGACGGTGACCAGGTTCGAGCGTTAACCGCTCAGGATATTCGTAGCGGAAAAGAAGTAGTGCTAACTGCCCCCTACTTTGCTGACGCTACCGAGTTGGGTGACCTGCTACCGCTGACCGGTACTGAATATGTGACTGGGGCCGAAGCAAAATCGGATACCGGCGAACTACATGCCGCGGAAGAGGCTCAACCAGATAACCAGCAATCATATACCATGTGTCTGGCAATGGATTACGTTCCGAACACCGAAAACCTGATTGAAAAACCTAAGGATTACAACTTCTGGAAAAACTTCGTACCCGAACTCACCCCCCCCTGGCCAGGAAAACTTTTATCGCTTACTTACACCCACCCTTCTACGCTGAAACCCAAAACATTGGGGTTTCATCCCGAGGGTGGCCCAACCGGAGATGTACTGAATCTGTGGAACTATCGAAAACTTATTGATCGTAATAACTTTGAAGCAGGTACTTATCCGGGCGATAGTACCATTGTGAACTGGCCGCAAAACGATTACTTTCTGGGCAATCTGGTAGATGTAAGTAAAGAAGAATTTGACCGCCATGTTCAGCAGAGCAAACAACTGAGTCTTTCGCTGTTTTATTGGCTACAAACCGAAGTGCCCCGCCCCGATGGTGGGCTGGGCTGGCCGGGCTTACGTTTGCGCGGGGATATTCTAGGTACTGATGATGGCCTAGCAAAATATCCCTACGTACGGGAATCGCGGCGGATAAAGCCAGTGTTTCGGGTGCGGGAAGAACACGTGGGTAAGGAAAACCGTCTGATGGTAGCTGGAGCAGAAGCCGGAAAAACCTCGGCTGACTTTTACGATAGCGTGGGGATCGGTTATTATCATATTGACCTGCACCCCAGTTCGGGTGGAGATAACTACATTGACTTCGCATCGTTGCCTTTTCAGATTCCGCTGGGAGCGTTGTTGCCCCAACGAATGAAAAATCTGCTACCAGCCAACAAGAATATTGGTACTACCCACATCACCAACGGCTGCTACCGCTTGCACCCGGTAGAATGGAGCATTGGCGAGGCAGTGGGAGCACTTACAGCTTTTGTGTTAGATAAAAGATCTACTCCCCATGCCGTTCGCGAAAGTAAAACTCTTCTGGCTGATTTCCAGCAACTCATTCGTAATCAAGGATTTGAGACCCACTGGCCAAATGCTTAACTACTTGAATCAGATGCTAGGAAGCATAGAATGCTCTCGCCTTTTCAACCTCTGAAACACACTCTTCATACTGATCATTTATTGCTTCAGGAATATGTTCCAACCTGGAATCATCTGGTTGCGAAAAATATATGGCTGCATAGTAAACATATTGATAGTGCTTATTTAAATAGTCGCCATAAGTGCCACTCTCAAACTCACTGAGAACATAATCGGACAAATCGTGAATTACGATTTCATGAAGAAAGAATTTCAATGATTCCGATCTAGTAGTTACTAATTCGTTGAACACTTCATTTCTAAGTTGTTCGTAGGCCCTTATTTGCCTAGACCAAATAAGTATGATAGCTTTAAACATCTTATACTTGCAATCATTAGGAAAATGAAGAATCAACTCTTCTATAAGCGATAGTGCCTCAACTTTTTTGATATTTAAATCGTAATACAAAATTACTAGATTAAAGGGTAATGGGTTAAAGTAGTTTTTTAAAAGAAATACAGATTGATAAATCGGC
>CAKZYJ010000007.1 GCA_937884755.1 uncultured Flammeovirgaceae bacterium | reverse complement strand
ATTTCCCAACTGGCCTGATCATGGTAAGTTCGGGCAAAACGCTCCAACGCAGTCTACAATTATACTAATACCTGGCACTGGGTAACCATTCCCCCCGGTACTGGCTACGATCCTGAGATTCAGGAGCCAACCGGTAATGCCTACGAAGCGGTGCTGCGTATTGTGGAAGCATTGAAGGATGGTGAGCTCTCACCTCGAAAGGAACAGGAGTATTTAAAGATGCTAGTACATCTGGTAGGCGACCTGCATCAACCTCTGCACGTAGGCACTGGTGAAGACCGGGGTGGGAATGATGTTCGGGTAAAGTGGATGTATGAATCTGATTCATCTAATCTTCACCGGGTGTGGGATAGTGATATGATCGACGCTAAACAACTTAGCTATACCGAACTAGCGGCTCACCTAAACCGCCATGTTACTCCTGCAACAATTCAGCAGTCGCAAAGTACTTCGCCCAAACAGTGGATATCCGAGGCGGTGAGCTTACGTGGCACCGTCTATGATCTACCCGATAATCGAAGTATTGGCTACCAGTACCTGTACCGCAACTGGCCGATTGTAGAGCAACAATTACTACTGGCGGGACTACGCCTGGCTAGTATTCTGAATGATATTTACGGTTAAGCTTTTTTGCTTTTTGGTAAAAGCATCTATTTTCACTTTTATGAGTAGACAACCTGATTTTTTCAATCTACTGGTACTTTTCTTTCTTCTATTTTTTACTGCCTGCCAGACCGAACCTGCTAATCAATCAGCACCCGACAATCGACCTAATGTTCTTCTGATTATGGCCGACGATATGGGCTATTCTGATTTAGGATGCTACGGTAGCGAGATTAATACTCCTAATCTGGATGCTTTAGCAAAGTCGGGAGTGGCGTTTCGTCATTTTTATAATACCGCTCGCTGCTGTCCCACGCGGGCTTCATTACTTACTGGGCTGTATCCTCACGAAGCGGGCATGGGTGCTATGGTAAGCAGCGTAGAGAGCAATCCGGAACCAGGTCCGTATCAAGGCTATCTAAACCAGCAGTGTCTTACACTAGCCGAACTCTTACAACCAGCCGGCTATGCTACTTATATGTCGGGTAAGTGGCACGTTGGTGAGAAACCCGAATATTGGCCCACTAAGCGAGGCTTCGATAAGTACTTCGGCTTAATCAGTGGTGCTAGTAGTTATTACGAAGTAATTACCGATCAGCCTCGGGTGCGGCAAATGGCCTACAATGGTCAACCGTGGTTGCCCCCGAAAGACAACTTTTATATGACTGACGCATTGTCGGATTCTGCTTCTTCGTTCTTGAAGCAGCACTTTACCCAACAGGTTGATCAGCCTTTTTTTATGTACTTGGCCTACACAGCTCCGCATTGGCCCCTGCATGCCCCGGAGGAAACAATTCAGCAGTATACCGGACGCTACGATAACGGCTGGGAGTCTCTTCAAGAAGAGCGGTATTTGCGGATGCAAAAAGCAAGAATTATCGACACTAATTTTCAGTTGCCTCCCTGGGAAGAGGGTGTACCTGTCTGGAGTGAACGAGACACTTCCTTACACTGGGAGCGGCGCATGGAGGTATACGCCGCTATGATTGACCGAATGGATCAGGGACTAGGGCGAGTTTTTGAAACTATTCGGGCTAATAATGCCTGGGAAAATACACTGGTGATATTTCTATCCGACAACGGTGGCTCGCCGGAGAATATTACCGGACGTAAGCTAAACGACCCTTCAGTGCCGATCGGTTTACCGGGTTCGTATGCTGCCTATCGCAAGCCCTGGTCCATTGCCTCTAATACTCCTTTTCGCCGCTACAAGCGCTGGGTAGAAGAAGGGGGTATTGCCTCACCGATGATTATGCACTGGCCGGAAGGTCTGAGACCATCGAGAGAGCGAATAGATTCTTACGCTCACGTAATAGATATTTACCCCACTATCGCCGAAGTAGCGCAGGCCAATTACCCCGATTCAGTGCGAGCGTTGCGGGGCCAGAATCTGCTTTCACTGGTGAAGAACGACTCGTCGGTAGCTGATCGTCCGTTATTTTGGGAGCACATTGGCCATCAGGCTATGCGGCAAGGAAAATGGAAAATTGTAAGTCAGGCTCCCGAGTATCAGTGGGCGCTATACGATATGCAGCAAGACCCTACTGAGCTAAATAATGTAAGCCAAGAGTTTCCTAAAGTGCTAAACCGAATGAGTCAGACCTACGCGCAGTGGGCCACTGAAGTAGGTGTACAAAAGCGCGACAGATAAAACTAAATTAGGGTAGCCCAGTTACATTTGTACTACTTTCCGGCTCCTACGCGAGTCAGCAACTTCTTAATCCTGACGTAATCTGCTGACTCCGCCAATATGAAGCTATTAGATTCTTTTGCCAATAAAATTCTTGCTGATCAGTTTAAGGAGCGTTTTGACCAACTGATTATCAACCTTAGTATTGCAGGTTTTCTAATTCACGTTTTTCTGGTCTTTTTGCATTGGCTGCATATACTGCCGGTTGATTTACTGGAGGGGAGCATGCTCACCAATCCCATTGCTACCTTGTATACTCCATTTACCTTTATTCTGGTATTTGAGGTGTATTTACTTATTTACTACTTACCCTCTTCATTTACCACCTTTGTGAGCAAACAGTACGAGATCATCTCGCTCATTGTTGTGCGACGCATTTTCAAAGATATTTCTAACGTCACACTATCGCTGGATTGGTTTGCTTACGATTACAATATTCAGTTGCTAGCTGATTTGCTAGGGTTGATTTTGCTGTTTCTCATCATTCAGCAGTTTAATCGGCAGGCTCGAGAAAGCCCAAAACTGAGTCTGTCTGAGGGTATTGCTCCTTTTCTTCGGTTCAAACGGCGGGTTAGCGTATTGTTGTTTATCGCCTTTATTGGGCTTACCATATTCAGTTTTGTAAAATGGGTACTAGAAACCTACTGGTACCTCACCCAGCAGATTAGCGAGGTTACTAATGTCAATTGGATATTTTACCACGAGTTTTTCATTCTTCTTATCCTGATTGACGTATTGGTGCTAACCGTTTCCTTTAAGCACATTAAAGATTACAATCAGTTAATTCGTAATACTGGATTCATTCTCTCTACGGTACTCATCCGCCTTTCGTTTAGTGCCGAAGGACTGATTAACATTATCATTATTGTGTTTGGAGTTTTGTTCGGATTAGTTATACAGGCGATTTACAATCGTGGTTCTTCGTTATTCTATAAATAAGAAAAAATATAATAATAACAATTTTTTACTCTTGATTTGATAAGAAATTCGACCACTGAGGGTATTTTTTTCCATTGTTTAAAATTTTAGTTCAAAAAAATCAACTTTTACTAAAACAATTCTTATTCTATATGTTTAATACACAAACCAAAACATTAAACATTTATGGAAACCTTACTCCTAGCCGACATCGTCGAGATTCCCGTTGACGATCCAGTGGCTTTTACCTTTTTTACGGGTTACATGGCTATGTTTGCTGCTTCTATCTTTTTCTTCTTCGAGAGAGGTCGGGTAGATGGCAAATGGAAGCTATCTCTACTAATTTCCGGATTGATCACTGGAATCGCCGCAGTACACTACTACTATATGCGGGATTACTATACTGTTACCGGGGAAAATCCTACTGTTCTTCGTTACATTGACTGGACGTTGACCGTTCCACTGATGTGCGTTGAGTTTTATTTATTGCTTCGTCCGGCAGGAGCTAAGATTGGCTTGATGTGGCGATTTATTGCGGCCGCAGTGCTTATGCTGGTAGCTGGATACATCGGCGAAGGTTTCTATCGTACTAACGGTCCTATGAATATACTGTGGGGTATCATCTCTACGGTAGGTTGGGCAGTTATTATCTATGAAGTCTTCTTCGGTTCGGCCAAGGCATTGGCAAACAAGTCTGAAAGTGCTGTAGTGAAGAAAGGATTTAGGAACTTATCATTATTCGCTCTTATCGGCTGGGGTATCTATCCCATTGGTTACATGCTGTTGCCTGGTAATTTACTCGCTTTCACTGGTCTTGATACGTCAAATATGGATTTGATCTATAACGTTGGTGATGCCGTGAATAAGATTGGTTTCGGTTTAGTAGTGTACGCTACAGCCATGGGAGCCAGTAAGTCTTCTGGTGAGTATGTGGAGCAAGATAATCAGGATAAGATGTATGCTTAGATATAGGTTCTAAGCTACTTAAAGCGCAAAGCGTACTGTATTCCTACGGTACGCTTTTTTAATTATTTACTATCTTCATCCTTAGCTTAGCCCCCGACTAAATGAAAGAATATCATCAACTTTTAGCAAATATTAATCGGTACGTTACGCTTGATCAGGAGGAAGAAAAAAGGCTAACATCTATAATTCGCACTACCCGAATCAGAAGAAGACAGTTTATTGATCAACCAGGTTACGTCTCCTCCTACCGCAACTACGTGGCTAAGGGAGCGTTTCGTTCATTTTTGGTAGATAGCGAAGGCAAAGAGCATACCGTACAGATTGCGGTGGAAGATTGGTTCGTTAGCGATTTCTACAGCTACATCACCCAAACTCCCGCTACGCTGTTTGTAGAGGCGTTGGAAGACTCGGTAATCCTACAAATGGAGTACGATGACATAGAGGGGTTGTGCTCCCAAATGCACAAATTGAGCGAATATTTTCGAATTACCACCGAAAGAGCCTTTGCCTTCTCCCGGAAAAGGACTTTATCTAACCTAAGCAAAACCGCCGAAGAGCGGTATCTGGAGTTACTGGATCGTTATCCGAATATCGTGAACCGAGTACCCCAGAAAATAATCGCCTCCTATCTGGGTTTTTCCCCCGAATTCATGAGCAAAATTCGTAAGCGGCTGGTTTCAAAATCTTGAACTAGTTCAATCGTTTTTCCTAAACCAGTTCATTTTTATTGGCTCCCGTTAAGCTCAACTTTGTATTGTCGATTTTGACGTAACATCAATACAAAGCAAAATGAGTATTACTAAAGAAGTCCCTTCTTACACCGAAGA
Organism: uncultured Flammeovirgaceae bacterium; assembly: GCA_937884755.1. Lineage (GTDB taxonomy): Bacteria > Bacteroidota > Bacteroidia > Cytophagales > Cyclobacteriaceae > Tunicatimonas. Next base: position 18,491 of record CAKZYJ010000007.1, on the reverse strand, counting down.
ACTACAAGAATTGCAGGGCAACTTACAGAAAATGCTACCTGCCGAAGCTTTGGAAGTATTTGACCAGGATGCCCAGGCACTACAAGCCAACTACATTTCTATCTTAAAATTAAACAGAGGAGATGCTGCTCCTGATTTCTCTCTTACAAATGCTGTAGGTGAAATAGTCAAGCTCTCTGATTTGTTACAGAAAAATAAAGTGGTGCTCACCTTCTACCGGGGAACCTGGTGCCCTTACTGCAATCTTCAACTTCAACAGTACCAGCGGGCGCTTCCGGAAATCAAAGCTCTGGGAGCAGGACTGGTGGCTATATCCCCTCAAACTCCGGATGAATCACTGAGCATGAAGGAGAAAAATGAACTGCAATTTGAAGTGCTAAGCGATAATGGGAATATGGTTGCCCGCCAGTACACCACCATTTTTGTTAACGGCCAAGCCCCCGTTGCAGCGATGACATCTTTGGGAATTGACTTTAACGGTCATTATTCCGATGATTCCCAGGAATTGCCCGTACCGGCGGTATTCGTGATTGAGCAGGATGGAACAGTTCTATTGGCCCAAACTGCCGGAGGCGACTATCGTAATCGGGTAGAGGTTGCGGATGTTCTTAATGCACTGAGCTAATCAACCCGATGAAAATGGAACGTAAAATTTGGTTTATTACCGGCATTTCCTGCGGAATGGGTCAAGCATTGGCCCATTCCGTAATGGAGGCTGGAGACTTGGTAATCGGTACTTTTCGGGATGAGGACCAAGCGGCTACATTTAACCGAGCTAATCCTGAAAATGGCTACTCAGTAGTGCTAGACGTCACAGATGAAGCGCAACTTCGGTCAGCAGTGGAAGAAATAATGGCAAAATACGGGCGAATAGATGTGTTGGTCAACAACGCTGGAGTGGGCTTTGTGGGAGCTATTGAAGAAGCATCCACTGAAGAAGTGAGGGCCGTGATGGAGGCTAATTTCTTTGGCACGCTTCATCTTACCCAGGCAGTATTGCCGCATATGCGGGCAAATAGAAAGGGGTATATCGTACAGATTTCGTCTCACGGGGGTATTAAGGCCTTTGCTGGCTTCGGAATTTACAATGCCAGTAAGTTTGCCCTGGAAGGTTTTAGTGAAGCATTGGCTCAGGAAGTTGCTCCGTTGGGCATTAAGGTATCGATCGTTGAACCGGGCCCCTTCCGGACCAGCTTTGCCGGAAACCGGTTAGGTACAGCGAATCGGGAAATTGCCGATTATTCCGAAACTGCCGGAGCTTTCCGTACCAAACTAAAAGGGGTAGACGGAAAACAAGAGGGTGACCCAAAGAAAGCCGCCGAAGCGATTATCGCATTAGTAAACTCAGAGAATCCTTCGCTGCGCTTGCCGCTAGGCAAAACCGCCCTGATGACCATTGGCATGAAACTGGACAGCGTACGCGCTGATCTGGAGACACACCGACAAACTGCCGAGAACGCGATTTATAACTCGTAAACTTAAGATAGATGGGCAGGTGAAAGTCTGCCTTATTTTTCTGATTGCTGCTAGGAGTAAAACGTTTAAGTCAACTTCTTCGGATAAGCCTGATTATTAGCCCCACTACAACTACTACTCCGGTGCCAATAAGCCAGTTGGTCGGCAATACTTTCCCGGGACTTTTATCAAACAGGCTGGAGGCTAGGAGTCGGGCTAGTGGCAGCCAGCGCAAAACAATCCTGGGCTAAATGACCCAAAGCTTCTTTGCGGCGGGCTACCAAAAACAGAAAGGTGCCCTGTTTGGCAAGCTCCAGCGTGGTAGCGCGCCCAATCCCGCTAGAAGTACCGGTAATAACTACAACATTGGCGTCGCATAGCTGAAAAAATTAGATAAGATGTAAAAAATGCGCTGTCTTCGGTAGAGACTGACAGTAATCGGGATTGTTCGGAACGAAGATGCAAATTATTGAATACAAGACTGGAACTGATCAGCCAGAAACTGATTGCCTAGTGGGTTCATGTGCACTCCGTCGGTAGTAAGAATTCCTTCGTACTGCTTAGCGGTATTATTTTCCCTTAGATACTCGCTGATGTTGGCCCGAAGGTCGCAGAGCGGAACCCCCGTATCCACCGCAATCTGTCGTACTACTTCAGCATACCCCTGTAGCTGCTGATTGACTTCTTCCTGGCTATCGGGGTCTTCCCCAATTACGGTAGGAGTGGCCAAAATCACTTCGCTATTTGTAGCGGTAATATCCTGGATAAGCGCTCTCAACCCAGCTTCGTATACTTCTTTTTCGGTGCCCGTAGTCCCTTCAAACTTATAAAAATGCCACACATCGTTGATGCCGATATAAATCACTACCACATCAGGATTCTTGCTTAGCACGTCTTTTTGCAGCCTTTGCTGAAGATCGGGCACCTTATTACCGCTAATGCCAGCCCCGATGAGTTCGTAGCGGGAGGTATCAATTTGCTGGCGTAGCAGGTCAATGTAACCACCCGGTTCGTTACCGGCTTGAGTAATAGAATCGCCAAAAAAGACAACTCTTTTTTTCTGCGGTTGACAAGCCCAGAAACCAGCAATCAAGAACAGGGCAGATAATAGGGTGAGTTTGGTAATAAGCATAGTAGGGGGTTAGCTAATTCGTGTGAAAATGGTAAACTTTGCAAGTTCGTTCTAATTAAACGAAAAGATTGATAAGCATGAAATCAAATACCGACAACCTAACCCAAAAAGCTCAACTCTGGCAAACGCTGGCCGTTTCGGCCCGCGACTTATTTACGTTTGAGCAGACCTGGCAACTTTATCAAACCCTCTACCAAAACGAACCGCTAAAAATTGCCTGGCAGCCTGATGAAACAACTATTCAGCGGGCGAATCTCTCCGCTCTGATGCAGGAAGTAGGAGTTGATACTTATACTGAACTTTATCAATGGTCATTGGAGAATAAACCTGACTTCTGGCAACAAGTAATTCAGCAGTTAAATATCAAACTACACACTTTGTATAATACCATTTTAGATGATAGTGATGGCAATGAACAAGTAAACTGGCTGCCTGGAGCCAAGCTAAATATCGTAGAAAGCTGCTTTCAAGCAGATCGTAATAAGCCAGCATTAGTTGTGGGTGATGAATCGGGAACCACCGAAATATTATCTTACGAACAGTTGGAAGCACTAGTAAATCGGGTGGCCGATGGATTACAAAAGCGGAGATTGACTCCTGGCGATACTGTCGCGCTTTACTTGCCACTCTGTAAAGAGGCTATTGCGGCCTATCTGGGAATCATCAAGGCAGGTATGGTTGCGGTACTCATTGCTGATAGTTTTTCAGCCCAGGAACTAAAAAGTCGACTAACCATTGCGCAAACCAAAGCCATTATCACTGTGGATGCTTACTCCTACAATGGTAAAATGCTGAAAGTATATCCCCGCGTAACGGAGGCTGATGCTCCTCCTGCAATTGTCGTTAGAAATCAAACCGAAACTGTTTTACGAGAAAAAGATGCTATTTGGGAGGATTTCTTGGGTAAAACCGAAGCCGATGTTTTTGTACGGGGACCGGATGATACCATTAGCATACTTTTCTCTTCGGGTACTACCCAGGAACCCAAAGCCATTCCCTGGAACCAACTCACTCCGATTAAGTGCGCAATGGATGGTCATTTCCACCATGATATCCATTCGGAGGATGTGGTGACCTGGACCACCGGTATGGGGTGGATGATGGGACCTTGGCTGATCTACACTACACTAATGAATCAAGCTACTATCGCGATTTTTACCGGCTCAGCGGCCGTACCTGCTTTTGGTCAGTTTGTCCAAAACACTCAAATCAGCGTGCTCGGCACTATTCCTTCGCTGGTGAAGGTATGGCGAGCCCAACAGACTATGGAGCAATACCAGTGGAATGTCAGAGTATTTAGTTCTACTGGCGAGCCCTCCAATGCCGAAGACTATCTCTACCTGATGTGGCTTAATGGCTTCAAAGCCCCCATAGTAGAATACTGCGGCGGTACCGAAATTGGAGGAGGTTACATGACGGGTACATTGCTACAACCCGCCATTCCAGCTACCTTCACAACCCCGGCCCTTGGGCTAGAATTACGATTTAAAAATTCTGAGGGGCAACTTAGCCCCTCACAGGACGGAGAAGTATTCATTGTCCCCCCTTCTATCGGACTGTCCCAGAAGCTTTTGAACCGCGATCACCACGCAGCTTACTACGAAGGAACCCCGACACTTGAGGACGGGCGTTTGCTCCGAAAACACGGTGATAACTACCGGATAGTAGGCGAATTGAACGAAACTGTTTTCTACCGTAGTCAGGGGCGGGCTGATGATGTAATGAACCTGGGAGGCATTAAGGTAAGTGCCGTTGAAATTGAGAAAGTGCTGAATCAGCATGAGGCAATAGTGGAGAGTGCGGCTGTAGCCATCTCCCCACCCGAGGGTGGGCCAGAACAGCTGGTGGTATTCTACCTTTCTAATAAGGGAGTTGAAACTGAAGGCCTTAAAAAAGAGCTTCAGCAATTACTCTCCCAACGACTAAACCCGTTATTTCGGATTAAAGATATTGTCCTGAAAGATCATCTACCAAGAACGGCCTCTAATAAACTAATGCGTCGGACACTGCGGGATGAGTATGTTACGTAAGACAGATAATCTTGGTATAATGTACTTATCTTTTCTGTAGTAAGGGCTTTTTATTGAGTAGACTGTGGGTGTATTTCAAAACTTTACCGAAACAGCTAGGTTTGTTTTAAAAAAGTTTGATTCTTCCTTCTATCATCAATACGGCTCAGATCTGTGCCGAACTAGGTATCCAACGAGCAATTATTTCACCCGGCTCCCGGAATGCCCCGCTAACAATAGCCTTTGTACGCCATCCCAAAATTCAGACTTACACCGTAAGTGACGAGCGTTCAGCGGCCTTTATCGGATTGGGTATGGCTCGGCAAGAACGAAGACCGGTAGCCCTGATCTGCACTTCAGGTAGTGCAGCTTATAACTATACGCCCACCGTAGCCGAAGCCTACTTTCAGCGGATTCCGTTACTTATCCTTACGGCTGATCGCCCTCCCGAATGGATCGATCAACTAGACGGACAAACGATTCGTCAGCGAGAAATTTACGGAAGGCACGTAAAGGCCAGTTACGAACTGCCGGTGGGCCAAACGGAATCTGATCAATGGTATGCAGGTCGGATAGTATCGGAAGCTATCAATGAGGCAAATGCTAATCCACCTGGGCCGGTGCATATCAACGTGCCTATTCGGGAGCCTTTTTATCCTGAAGAAGGGGAAGAAATTACATTTGACCAGTCGGTGAAAGTTATCCGGTATACCGAAGGTGAGGTAGTACTACCTGCTGAGTTGCTAACCCAGTTGCGAACTGAATGGCAGCAGTACCCGCGAAAATTAATTGTAGCCGGACAGAGTAACCTAAGTTCAGACTTATGCCAGCTAACTAAAGATTTCAGTCAGAACCAGCAGATACCGTTGGTAGCCGATGTGATTTCAAACTTTCATCCGGTTGATTCTGCCGTAAAACACGCGGATGCTTTTTTAAGCAGAGTATCGGCTCCGGAGCAATTACAGCCTGATTTACTGATTACTTTCGGGTTGTCGGTCATTTCTAAAAATCTAAAACTCTTTTTGCGAAAACATCAGCCTAAAGCTCACTGGCATATTCAACCAAGAGGGGTTGCGGCTGATACATTCCAGTCACTTTCTCGAGTACTAAGGACCACTCTCGAGGGTTTTTTTCAAGCGGCTAATGATTGGGACAAACAACCCTCAAATTATTACCAAACCTGGCAGAACCAGGAAGAACAGACCATTAAAGAAATTGATAGTTTCGTAAACCTTCCTGAGAATCGGTCGGGAGAATTTTACGCGGTATCGGCCGTTTTACGTAATTTACCGCAGTCGAGTAGCCTGCATTTGGCCAACAGTATGGCCGTACGTTACGCTAATCTGATTGGTCTGCCTAAAGGTTTATCAGATGTTGAAGTAATCGCTAACCGGGGTACTAGTGGTATTGATGGCAGCAATAGTACGGCAGTAGGAGCCTCCCTGGTTTCATTAGAAAGATTACACGTGCTAATCACCGGTGATTTGGCCTTTTTCTACGACCGCAATGCATTCTGGCATACTTACTCTGTTCCTAACCTGCGGATTATTCTGCTGAATAACCACGGCGGGGGAATCTTTCGGATGATTAATGGCCCTAGTCGGCAGCCCGAATTGGAAGAATACTTTGAAACGAAGCAACAGCTAGAAGCCGAAAATACGGCCCGAGATTTCGGTATGGACTATTTTCGAATAGACATGACTCTGAATGATGCGCCCGAAGAACTTGAAAGCTTACTTCCTGGGTTCTTCACCAAAGATAGTAAGAGTGCTAAATTGCTAGAAATCATTTCCGATAGCCCAACCAATGCCAAAATTTTCCGTCAGTTTAAAGCAAGAGACTAGAGGTCTGATCTTGAAGCTGGAAGACCGGAGTTAGAAGCTGTGGACTACTGACAAAGGACTAATAACATTTAACAATAGAACCATCGGGCAAGCGAGCCCATAATAAATAAGTACAATCTTTATGACCATGTCTTTTGACAATATCCGGGTAGGAAAAAAATATTATCTGTGTAACTACGGTGAAGAATCACGCTTTGAAGTATTGGAAGCGCTGAGTGACGAAAACTACCGGGTGAAAGACTTAACTTCTTTAGATATTTACGAACTACACGATTTGGTGAAGTACGGTATCTCCGATGATTTTGAGATTGAAGAGATAAACCACGATTAGCCTGACTGACAAAAGTTTGAAGCTTATATAGTTGTAATGAGTAGCCGTAGAAAACATATTAGCCAGCGAATTGCTCAACTGGATGCTTGGCACGATCATCAGGAAATTGTGTATCTGCTTACCTGTCACGTCTATCCCTGGGATATTGAGCGGGCACTGGAATTTGCGCTGTTTCGTACCTACGCGGTACCTTCTATCTCGGGGTTGCTCGCCCGAACGGGAGAACTGACCAAACGGTCTCAGAAACGCTACGATGATACTGAAATTATTATGTACACGCTGGCAGAGCATGGCTACGATAGCGAACTGGGCCGAAAAGCCCTGCGGCGGATGAACCAGATGCACGGACGATTCTCGATCCCCAACGATCAAATGTTGTATGTGCTGACTACGTTCATCTACGAACCTACCCGCTGGATTGAACGCTACGGTTGGCGTACCTCAGCTGAGAATGAAAAGCTAGCTACTTTTTATTTTTATCGGGAAGTAGGCCGCCGCATGAACATCAAAGATATTCCTGATGATTACCACGAACTAGAGCAATTCAACATTGAATACGAACGTCAACATTTTCGCTACGCTCCATCCAACCGAGCGGTAGGCGATGCGACCTGCGATCTTTTTCTCAGCTTTTATCTTCCGAAGCCATTATGGCCGTTAGGTCGCCCCTTACTGTACGCGATGATGGATAAGCCATTGTTGGATGCTTTCGGCTTTCCTCATCCCTCGCCACTGCTGCGAAAGATTACCACTGGAGGGCTGAAGTTACGGTCCAAGGTCATGCGCTATTGGCCCGAACCAGATAAGCCCGTGTTGGGAAGCCAGCGCAAACGGCCTACTTACCCTGATGGGTATACGGTTGAAGAGTTAGGCACCTTTGGCCATTAATCGATCAGTTTTTTCACAATCTTTTTCTTTAGCCGAACAAATGCGGAGAAGACTACACTGCATTTCTGAAAATTCTTTTCTTTGCATCCAAGATGGCTGTTTACCCCTGGGAAAGTGAAGCTTACGAGAAACACGCGAAACTACTTTGCCAAAGTTTCGAGCAATGTACTGCTAAACCACTCATAGCTACTGAACCTCAAAAAGAAAAGTTAGTAAATCTGCTTTTCTATGCTCCATTCGCACTAGTTTCACATGGTACTCAAGAAGATCCTGTTTTCAATTACGGTAATAATACCGCACTCAAGCTATTCGAGCTAAGCTGGGAACAGTTTATTGCCTTACCTTCCCGAAAGTCAGCTGAGCCTGTTAATCGAGAAGAACGTCAACGTCTACTTAACCAGGTTACTCAGCAGGGATACATTGATGACTATAGCGGAGTTAGGATTTCGTCTACGGGCAAACGGTTTCTGATTCAGCAAGCTATCGTTTGGAACTTGATTGACAAAGAGGGGAAGTACCACGGCCAAGCTGCCGTCTTCGATCAGTGGACCTATCTATAGTTCCTTTCACTTATAGAATAAGCAGCAAAACGGAGATACTCCTTAATTGGCTATCCCGGATCCAAGCTATTTTATTGCTGCTCCAGCGTTTGTTCAATAAACTGATCTACCTCTTGCTTCATCTTCACCAGCGAAGGTTGATGGATATACATCATATGGCCCGATTCGTAGAACGACATACTGATGTTATCCTCTAATTCTTCGTTTAGGAACATATGGTTGAAGGTGTAATCAGTTGCAAAGTAAGGAGTAGCTAGATCGTAGTAACCGTTGAAGACGTGTACTTTCAGAAAAGGATTCACTGACATGGCACTACGCAAAGTTTCGGCCACATTCAGAAACTCGTTTTGCACATTACTGTAGTTCCAGGGACGTACTCGCCCGGTCAAAATCTCGTAAGGTAAATCATTCTCATACTCTAGATCGGCTTTTAGATAAGCATTGATAGCGGTAGTATAGGGGCCGTAGATGGTAGCACTGTAGCTAGGATCAAACTCATAGAACTCTCCGGCATCGTCGTAGTCTACCCCGGTCATCCGCCCATCGAGACGACCCACCGTAACACCTTCGTCGCGCCGAAGCTCCTTCACAAAGCGGGAAATATGGATACGGTAGTGGGTACGTTCCAGATACTCTTCTGATAAGCCAGTGTACTGATGCAGTCTACTGATTATCTGATTCTTACGATCTTCCGGTAGCTCATCGCCCAGCATGAGAGCCGAGGCATATTCGCCAATAGCAAACCTTTCTACTTCTTGTAGAAAAGGTTCCAGTGCTTCGGGTTGGTTAGGTAACTGCTGATGATACCAGGCGATAGCTGCGTAGGTAGGTAAAAATAGAATGTAGGGCAGGTCATTACCCTTCGTAAAACGAGCAGTTTGAAAATTGAGGATAGATGAAATCAGCATCAATCCGTTGAGGTACATCCCATGGCGGTCTTGCAAGTAGCCCGATAGCCCAGCCGCGCGGGTAGTACCGTAGCTTTCTCCCGCCAGAAACTTGGGCGAACTCCACCGACCATTACGGGTAGTGTACAGTCGAATAAAATCACCCACGCTAGAAATATCTTCCTCATAGCCCGTAAATTCACTTTTTTCCACTCCTTCGGCTGGACGACTAAGTCCAGTTTCCACCGGGTCAATAAATACCAAGTCCGTTTTATCCAACCAGGTATACTCATTATCTACCAACTCGTAAGGTGGGGGTAGTGACTCTCCTTTTTCAGTCATTTTGATACGACGTGGACCTAGCCCACCCATGTGCAGCCACACCGAAGAAGAACCGGGGCCCCCGTTGAAAGTGAAGGTAATGGGTCGCTTTGACAAATCGTCTACTCCGTTTCGGGTGTAAGCGATAAAAAACATCTTGGCTCGAGCATCACCGTTTTCTTTTCGTAGCACTAAATAACCCGTAGTAGCTGTGTAGTCAATGGTCTGTCCACCCACTCGCACGCTATGTTGAGTAACTGACGGCGGCGGGTCTTCCTTTAGGTCGGAGGAATCTGAAGATTGAGCTACAGTTGCTACTGATATAAACAGACAGCTAATGAGAAAGTATAGGTTTTCGTTCATAGATGTGGTGTTCAAGTGTTATAGTGTTATGATGTTTGGTATTTTAGACCTAAACACCATAACACTACGCACCATAATACTTAATTTTTACTCCCTGCCTCCAGCTTCGGTTTTTTCATCATTGTCAATTCCAACGATTTCATAATCTTCGAAGAAAGAAACGTTGGCTTGCTCCACAGCTTGGCGAAACTGTATCCAGTCAGTAGTGAAGAACTGGTTGATTGTTTCTAAAGGTTGTTCTAAACTGGCTTTTGCTTGCTCTAGCACAATTTGCTGCGTTTCGTTAGCCGAATGATAGAATGACCAGAGGTAGGATGCTGCCGAACCTAATTTACCACTCACAATGTGGGGGTCGCGCAAAATACCTTGCACTTCTTTTTGCGCAATCAGTTCTTTATGCACTTTGATAGAGTCTTTCAGTGCTTTACCCTGCTCTTTCAGTGCTTGAGCAGCAGCATCTTCCCGATCACTAAGTTGACCCATAATCACCCCAATAGTATTAGTAGCTTCATTTAGTTGGTCTACTGCTTGAGTAGCTAATGAGACGTACGTTATATACTGTTCAGCCATCGTATTACGAGCGGCAATCTCTGCTTCAGGTAGTTTGATACGCGGGTCGAGGTGAACATCTACTTCGGTAGAGTCTTGATAATCGCCGTAGGTGAGGCGAACGGTGTAGGTACCCGGTAGTACCGGAAATCCAGCGGGTTCGGGTGCATCTTTCTTCTTCGGCTTGGCGGTGTTAGGACCGCGTTGCCCCTTTCGCGATAAATCCCAGTTGAAACGATTCAAGCCGGGTTTAGCTTCCGTTTTTAGGGTACGAATTACCTGGCTCTGGTTTAGTACTTCTACCAGTAGTGTATCGGCTTTAGCTTGAGCGCTGCTACCCTCTTTTGGCAGAATTTCTTTAATAGAGAATGTCAGCATAGCACCCGCTGGACGGTTTTCACCATCGTAGATTGCATCGCCCTGGAAGCGGGTTCCAGCAGCTTGCTTATAGCCCGCTAGGAAAGCATCGGGGGCATCGAATACATGCAGTGGCTCATCCACAATAGAAGGTTCCTTGGCAAGTTCCCGCAACGGACGAATATCATCTAGCACGAAGGCAGCTCGCCCGAACGTACCAATAATTAGATCATGCTCCCGTGGATGAATTTTCAGGTCAACGGTAGAGACCGATGGATAATTCTTGCCCCACTTGTCCCAGTTTTCGCCTCCATTCAGGCTGACGTATAGTCCGGTTTCAGTGCCTAAAAACATGAGGTTAGGCTCTTCAATATCTTGCACAAAAGAGAGTGCAAAGCTAGAAATAGAGTCTTCGGACTGCACCATATTCTCCCACGATTTACCTCCGTTGGTAGAATGGTACAGGTATGGGTTCCAATCGTTGCGACGGTGGTTATCCAGTACCACAAATATCTCTTCAGGATTGTGAGGCGATACGTGCACTTGCGGTACCCAGGTTCCTTCGGGTACGCCCTTTAGCCGATCAGCTACATTTTCCCAGTTCTGTCCCCCGTCGCGGGTGACTTGAATATTACCATCGTCGGTACCTACCCAGAGCACTCCCTCTTCGTGCGGACTGGGCGTGATGGACACGATGGTGGTAAAGTTTTCGGCTTGAGTGGCATCGTAAGTCAACCCGCCGCTTTCTAGTTGCTTTTGCTTCTCAGGATCATCGGTCGTAAGATCGGGGGAGATAATTTCCCAGGTTTCGCCCCGGTCGGTACTTTTGTGTACGAATTGGCTGCCGTAGTAGATCGTTTGGTCGTCAAATGGATCGTGGGCGATAGCCGCATTCCAGTTGAAGCGCAGAAATTCACCCTCGGGATGCTGGGGTTTGATGTAGGCGTTGCTGCCCGTCTCTAAATCTACCCGTTGCAAATTACCACCCTGCCACATAGCGTAGAGATAACGGCTATCGCTGGAGTCGGGCACTACATCGAAGCCATCACCAAAGGCTACTTCTTCCCAGTAGGCGTTACGAATACCGCCCGCTCGCCAGACGTAAGCCGGACCGCGCCACGAGCCATTATCCTGCATACCACCCATCACGTGGTAGGGTTGCTCCATATCGTAGTTAATATGGTAGAATTGCGCCAGTGGCAGGTTCTCCACAAACCGCCAGCTCTTACCTCGGTCGCGGCTGATGGTCATACCGCCGTCGTTACCATCCATGATGAGACTGCCATCTTCGGGGTGAATCCACCAGGCGTGATGATCCACGTGTACTTTATCAAAGCCCAGTAGCACTTCAAAATTTTTACCGCCGTCTACGCTGCGGTGGATGCTAGACTCTACAATGTACACTCGGTTTTCATTTTCTGGGTCAACCGCTACGTCGGCATAGTAAAACGGGCGACCGCCAATATTTTCAGTAGCGGTCTGCTTCCAGCTAAACCCGCCATCGTCGGAACGGTAAAAAGCGTTATCCTTAGATTCTACGTAGGCATACATCACCTGCGGATTGTTATGGGCAATGCCCAGCCCAATTTTTCCGAGTTCACCCTCAGGTAATCCATTATCACTTGTGCGTTTCTGCCAGGTTTTTCCACCATCGAACGTTATGTGCAAACCAGAGCCTTCACCACCCGATTTGAAGAACCAGGGCCAACGGCGAAACTCCCACATGGCAGCAATCAGCTTATCAGGGTTGCTAGGGTCAATAATCATGTCGGCAATGCCGGTGCGTTCGTTGACGTAGAGAATCTTCTCGAAGGTTTGTCCGCCATCGGTACTTTTGTATACGCCTCGGTCGGGAGTATCCTGCCAGGCCGAACCTTGTGCTCCTACGTACACAATGTCAGGATTTTCGGGGTGTACAATTACTCGGTGAATGTTGCGGGTAGCTTCCAAGCCTAGGTGTTGCCAACTCTTACCTCCGTCAATCGTTTTGTACAAACCATTCCCTGCCGACTGGCTATTACGAGGGTTACCTTCGCCCGTACCCACATAAATGATGTTGGGATTTTTCTGATAAATGGCAATATCGCCGATAGATAGCACCGACTGATCGTCAAAAATGGGTTCCCAGGCTACACCGCCGCCTTCAGACTTCCACAAGCCGCCAGATGCAGTTCCGGCGTAGATAATATTTGGATTGCTTTCCACTGCTTCAATGGCGGTCACGCGCCCGCTCATACCCGCTGGGCCAATGCTGCGGGGCTTCAGCGCTTGACTGATCTTTTCCATATCCGGCTCCTGAGCTTTGGAAGGAGTTAGCCAGCCGCTAATGAGCAAAAAGGTAATTGTAAGAAGAGTATATAATTTCCTCATAGGTTAGGTAATTTTCAAATGGTGAATATACGGATTACTAATGGACAATTGACAGTGGATAATGGAAAATGCGTATAACTTTCATCAAATGGTCAACGGAAGAAAGTAGGATGGAGAACGGAAAATACCAAGACCATTCTCCGTCCTCCTTATTAGGGGAAATCTGCTACCTTCGTATCATTAATTACTTAAATCATGTGGACTTGCCCTCGTTGTAAGCGAAAGTTTAAGACCCGAAATCAATCACATTCTTGTGAAAAGAAAGATATTGGCGAGCTCTTTCTGGATAAATCAGATGAGCTAGTGCTAGCGTTTGATGAGGTTATGAATCGGGTAATGGAGTGGCAGCCTAATAGCGTAGGAGCAGCCAAACATGCGGTGGTATTTACCAACAAAAAAGCTTGGTTGATTATCAAACCAATGACCAAAGAGCTAGATGTAAAGTTTTACTACCCAGAACGGTTAGAGAATGATGAGCTAAAGAAAGTTACCTCGTTTGGTAAAAAGTTTGCCCATCATATCCGCATCAAGAATGAATTTGAAGTGAATGACGAGGTAATGCGATTATTAAAGTTGGGGTATGATTATGCAATGGAGTAGGGGGGTAATGGTACGGGTGGCACTGGTTCACGAGATTCTCATTCTACAGTGGCTGATCTTCGCTCTGCTTTGTCTGGAATGGCGATAGAAGGGAGTTGATCATCTCAAAACTTGTATCTCATCAAAATAATCTACAATTTTTCGTTAGCAATACGCCTCTAACAACTACCTGTATGCAAGCACAGTATCTAATTCTAATCCTTGCTAGCTTTTTTATCAGCTTCCATAGTCACGCTACCTATCAAGTCACAATAGAACCGAAGGAAGGGGAAGCTTTTTCCCGGGCTGAATACACCCTTTGGATACCGGAAGGGTTGGATCGGGTACAACATATTATCTTGCACTAGCACGGCTGCGGTGATGCCGCGCAAACTGCTGGACAAACTGCTACTGATGATCTTCATTGGCGACTACTAGCGGAGAAAACCCAATCGGCCCTGCTAGGCTCCAGCCTGTGGCCGCAGGGCGAATGTGCCGATTGGTGCGATCCTAAGAACGGTACTGAACGGGCATTTCTGCAGGCACTAGATGAGTTAGCCCGGCAGAGTAATCATCCGGAAGTAGCCACCGTTAACTGGGCAATTTGGGGACATTCGGGCGGAGGTTACTGGGCCCAATCCATGCTAGCTAAACATCCCGAGCGATTTGATGCGGCCATATTGCAATCAGCTGGTTTTCGACTGCGGGAAAACCGGGATACTCCCATGCAAAGCGTACCGTATCCTACTAATGTCCCGATGCTCATTCATGTTGGCATTGAGGAGAAAGGCCACGAACGGTTTAATGCCTTGTACGAAGACGGCATTGCCGCCTTTGCACTCATGCGCAAGCAGAATACGCCGGTGACCCTAGTGATTGATCCTGCCTCCGGCCACGGAACGGGCAATACCCGCTACCTAACCATTCCCTGGATTACGGCAGTGCTTGAAGGGAAAGATTCACAGGGAGTCACGCGGGAGTGTGAGCGTAGTGAACAGGGCAACTGGTTTCCTGATCAGGTTGTAGCGGCTAAAGGAGAGGCATTCGCTGCGTTAGGCAATGTGCCTGATTTTACGCCCCCGGAGCAAGCTCCAAAAGATCTGAAAACAACCACTTCGGATGCTGGAATTACTTTAACGTGGGATGCTACGCCTGATTGGGAGAGCGGTATACAAACCTTTCGGGTTTACCGAAACGGCGAATTGCTCCCGCCTTATACTACTCCGGCGCATACCGAAGGAGAGCTAACCGAGTTTTTCCGCAAACCCAACTACAGCGATACCCCTTTCCCGCCTCTGTCCAAGATGAAATATACCGATGCAAACGTACAACCCGGAAAAAACTACCGCTATGAGATCAGCCTGGTAAATTGGGCCGGACTGGAATCTGCTAAAAGTCAGCCAGTTAGTATTGAAGTGCCTTAGTAGATCACTACTCTCTTCTTACACTTCTGCGCGATTGTATCGCGTAATCCTTATATTTATCTATCTACTATTCCAGCCGAAACACGGGGGCTGTCGCCATAAATTTAGCTGTACTCCGTAGTACTAAGCTACGCGATAGAATCGCGCAAGTGTAGCTGTAAATGGGAGTAAATTGCCTGCTTCAACAATGCAGAAAGGAAAAACCCTTAACTTTGAAAGATCAATTATCGTTTAGGGAGGCGTAGCATGAGATCCTGGGTGATTACCGACATACATGGTTGTGCAAAAACGTTTGAAGCATTGCTGCACCGCATTGGCTTTACCCGTAGTGATGCGCTGTACCTGCTAGGCGACTACGTAGATCGTGGCCCCGACAGCAAAGGGGTACTGGATCTGATCATGCAACTTGCCCAATCCAAACACGAGATTCATTGCCTGTTAGGTAACCATGAGATAATGATGCTCCAAGCTGTGTACAATCCGGGTAGCAAAGAAGCCCGCCACTGGAAAAAATACGTAGGCGGAGCAGAAACGCTTCAAAGCTTTAGCGTGGTAAAGCCGCACGAGATTGATCCTGCTTACATTCATTTTATTGAAAATATGCGTTACTACTTTGAGGTAGGTCCGTATATTCTAACCCATGCCGGACTCAACTTTGCGGTTCCTGATCCGCTGCTAGACCTGGATGCAATGCTATGGATACGCGGAGCCCAGAATATCAACCATGCCTGGCTTAACGGACGCAAGGTAGTACACGGACACACCCCTCGTCCCGTAAAACTGGTACAGCAGAACGTAGACCAAATGGATCAAAATCCCATTGTAGATATTGATTGCGGCTGTGTGTATTCCCGTGATGATATGAACCACCTCTGCGCTCTGGAGCTTAAATCTCGACAAGTAATTTTTCAGAAGAATGTAGACTAAAGGCGAATCTCATCCTAGTCATATTTTGTTTCTATTGATAGGAGCAACCTTACAGATCAGTGTCCTCCAACTCAACATCAGATAGCGAACTGGCTATTGCCAGAAGCCTGCAAGCTTTGCACACCAGAGTGACTCAAATCATTACGTTCTACCGGCAAGATTTAGACTTTTCCTTAATGGTATACGCCCACTGGTCGGCTAAAGATATTTTGGGGCACCTAGTGTTCTGGCACGAAAGCTTTGCCCGCAACCTTCGGGATATAGCTCAAAACCAAAAGCCTAACCCGTTAAAAGGCAAACTATCGGAAGTAAACCAGATGGGTGTAGACGCTACCCATTCGGTTTCTATCGACAGACTCATTAACCGACTAACTGCTGCTCAGCAAGTGATTGACAAGCACATCTTCAACACGGAGGTGCAGCTTATTCCCTATAAGAAAGGCTCGCGGGACTACAATAGACAGGAGCATCTGGAAATTGTGGCGGCTCATATAAAACGACATCTGAAAGACCTTCACAAGAAATATCACTTAAAATATGCCGAGACCTAAATCAAAACCCGAACTTCTAGAACAAAGTCAACAGAACTTTGATAAGCTTAATCATTACGTAGATACTTTTTCACCCGAAGAAAGAGAGGCTGAGTTTCCTGAGGGGACACTGAACCGGAATATTAGGGATGTGTTGGCGCACTTGCACCATTGGCACCTAATGCTGCTAGATTGGTACCGAGTAGGAATGCGGGGGGAAAAACCAGACATACCCGCCAAAGGCTATACCTGGAAAACGGTACCCGAGCTCAATAGACAAGTCCGGGAAAAGTCCAAAGATCTAGCTCTAGACGAAGTACAGCAGAAACTCAGTCAGTCGCACGCCGATACGCAAAAAACCATTGAGCAGCACTCGAACGAAGAGCTTTTTGAGAAGAAGCGGTATAAGTGGACGGGTAGTACTTCATTGGGTACCTATCTAATTTCAGCTACTTCTAGCCACTACGACTGGGCGTATAAGCTAATTAAGCGATGTAAAAAACAGCAAGCGGTGCATCATTAATTGTGTTACATTTAGGTTGTGCATAGCTTGTCAATTACTTTTCTCCTTACCGGATTAATCTGGCTTACTGGTCAGCTAGTCTGGGCTCAGTCTTCGCTAGTACAGGCATTCCGGCAGTTAGGCGATTCCACTTACACTCTGTCTTTTCAAAATTCACTAGCAGTGAACCGTGAGGGTGGGCATATTCAGGGAGTGCAGTGGATAGCACCGGACTTTTTACTGCTGTCGGGTAGTTCCAGCACGGTGTCGTACTACGCCAGCGTGAAGAACGGGCAGGTAGTTAAAGTAGATACGTTGCTACAATTCCCCTACAAACATGCTGGAGGTTTTCAAGTAAATCATGGGTTGCTGGCAGTGGGAGTGGAAGATAATGAAGCTAAGAATTCCTCGCAGGTACTAATCTACGAGTTTTATGATCCAACGAAACCTTTGGGTGTACCTCTACAGGTAATTAAGCGTACGGGCCAAGCTAAACGGGCTACTGCAGGCTGTGTGGCAATTGCCAGACAGCAGAAGCAGTTTCTACTTTTGGTAGGTGACTGGGATACCCGCCACTTAGACCTTTATCAGATTCCCACTGATCGTATCTCTGACCCGACTACTGAGTTTACTTTGGTTGAATCAATTGCACTGGAAGAACACTTTCGAGATGGCTGGATAGACGACACTTGGTGGCCGTATCAGAATATCAACCTCTTTCACTTTGAAGGGGCACTATATCTGATTGGTTTGGGAATAAACAATCAGAAAGAAAATGTGGCAGACTTGTTCGCAGTTAGCCTCGAGCCTACTTTACAGCTTACGAAAATAGCCACTCAAACTTTCCCTCAACAGCAACAAACCAGCTTTTTGTGGGGAGCCGGAGTATACTGGCATCCCGGAACGAAAAAGATGAAGGTTTTGGCTACTCCCTACACAATTGGGCAAGAAAATGTTATTATGGTGTATCAGTAGGAACATGATTAATCATGTTCCTACACGAGGTTTTATTCTGCCGCTTCGGCTTCTTCTAAGGTTGGGTAGTCAGTATACCCTTTCTCTCCGGGAGTGTAGAAGGTATCAAAATCCGGTTGTTGAATTTCGGCCCCTGCTTGCAGCCGGTGAACCAGATCGGGGTTGGCAATAAACGGACGGCCAAAGGCTACCAAATGCCCCAACCCATCGGCCAAGTCCTGCTCGGCTCGCTCCTTATCGTAACCACCGCTAATAATGATCGTTCTGCCGAAGGCATTCCGAATTTTTTCCTTTACCGAACGTGACACCTCGGGGGCACCCATGGCCGAATGATCTACAATGTGAATGTAGGCCAGGTGCAGTTTACCTAGCTCACGAGCTAGATACTCATAAGCCTCTTCCACCCCCTCAAACGGGCCAGTATTATTAAACACTCCGTAAGGAGATAGTCGGATACTGGTTCGTTCGGCGCCAATTGCCTGGCCTAC
>CAKZYJ010000006.1 GCA_937884755.1 uncultured Flammeovirgaceae bacterium | reverse complement strand
ATCATACGTTTCTGACAAAGATAACTATAAAAACTACTTTGACCCATTACCAAATAAAGAGAAATCCAACGAGTTTCCAGAAAGTTTAATTATTGACGGAATTAGTATTCCCATAAGTATGAGATACATTTTCTTCAACTCGATACTTGCTGAACTAAACCTTGAAGTTGCCGAATGCAATTGCTCAATAATCTTCCAATCTATTTCATCATCTAAATTTGGTTTGTATTCGCTCATCTTTTTCTGGTTGCCAACAACATAAAGATAGCACCAGTTGCGTCTATATGGAAGATAGCCGCAACATAAAAACTCATTGCTAATACGGATCAACATCTATCACCACCTGCGTTTTCTTAAAAGCCTTTTCTTTGGTAAGTTTAACTGACTCGTCACGTAGGGCAGTTTTAATGGCTCGGAGGTTAAGGTTTTTTTCTAGTTTGATAATCAACTGCATGAGATACTGGTTACGTAAGCGGCTGATCAGTGGCTCTTCGGGGCCAAGTACGCGGGAGCTACCGATACGGTCTTTCAGAATATGACCGAGATGAGCTGCCGCCAGATCGCTAATTCGCTTATCGGGGTTTTTTACCGTCAGGCGAATAATACGGACAAAAGGTGGGTAATGGTAAACTTCTCGCTCGTGAATCTCCTCTTCAAACACTCCCAGATAATCATTTTCCACAATTTTGTGCAGAATAGGCTGCTTCAGGTTGGTAGTTTGAATAATTACTCTCCCCACCTTATCGCGTCGCCCCGAACGGCCGCTTACCTGAGTAATCAACTGGAACGTCCGCTCAAGAGAGCGGAAATCCGGAAAGTGAATCATGCGGTCTACATCCAGAATTCCCACTAGGCTCACCCCGTCAAAATCTAACCCCTTGCTCACCATCTGGGTACCTACCAAAAAATCCATTTCGTGGTTTGCAAAGCTCTCAATGATCATTTCGTAGCTGTTCTTCTTACGGGTTGTGTCTAAATCCATCCGTTGTACGCGAGAGTTAGGCAATAATGTCTGAATTTCTTCTTCTAGCTTCTCCGTACCAAAACCTACCGATGTCACTTTCGTAGAACCGCAGGCTTCACACTCCTGAGGGACTACCTCGTGGTGGCCGCAGTAGTGGCAACGAAGTTCACGAGCGTATTGGTGATAGGTAAGGCTCACGTCGCAGTTTTGGCACTTGGGAATGTGAGCACAATCTTCGCAGTGTAGAAAAGGGGCATATCCGCGTCTATTTTGAAAGATAATGGCCTGTTCCTGATTATTAAGTGCCTCCTGCATGGCATCCAGCAGCACAGACGAAAAGTCTTCTCGCATCGTTCGCTGCTTACGTTCGGCTTTGATATCCACCAGCTCAATTTTAGGCAATTGGGCATTACCGTAGCGCTGATTGAGAGTTACTAAACCGTATTTGGCGTGGCAGGCGTGGTAGTAAGATTCAATAGAAGGCGTAGCCGAACCCAGCAGGGTTTTGGAGTGGTGCAGGCGGGCGAGCATCAAAGATACATCGCGGGCATGGTAGCGAGGGGCAGGATCAAATTGTTTGTAGGAAGTTTCGTGCTCTTCATCCACAATGATTAGACTCAGATTATCAAACGGCAACAGAACCGCTGAACGCACTCCTACCACCAGCGGATAATCGCCGGCCAAAATACCTTGCCAAACTTCCACTCGCTCGTTATCCGAAAAACGGGAGTGGTAAATGCCCATACGATCGCCAAAGATTTTTTTGAGCCGAAGTACGATTTGGGTAGTTAAGGCAATCTCCGGTAGTAAGTAAAGCACTTGCCCCCCAGAGTTCAGCACTTCCTGAATCAGATCAATATAAATTTCGGTTTTGCCACTACCGGTAATACCGTGCAGTAGCACCGTATCTCTCGTTTGAAATTGCTCCAGAATTTCCTGCTTAGCCCGTAATTGCTGATCGGTAAGAAACACTCTTTCCTGGGTAGGTGCCGTGGTTTGAAAGCGGGATACTACCTCTTCAAACTCTTCCAGTACGCCATTCTTCACTAAGGTATTCACCGATGAGGCAGAGAGATTACGGTCCATCAGTTGACTCTTAGGGATACCTCGCTGGTTTTCGGAAGTGCTCTGGTACTGCGGCACGGCGTGTAGGTAAGCCAGTAGCACATCCATCTGCTTGGGTCGCTTCTCTAACAACTCAAAAAGTATCTCAAGTTGATCGGGATTTCGGGCATAGTCAGGTGAAAGCCGAAGCTTTTTAATGATCTTAGGTTTATACTTCTCCTTTACTTCCTCGTAGATCAGAATAGCTTCCTTGGCAATTAGCGACTTGATGGTATTGTAAAAACTCTTTTCCTGGAGTAATTCGCCAATTTCGTTGTAGGTCAGGCTTGATTTCTCCTTCAAAGCTTCCAGCACCATCATCTCCTTTTCGGAGAACTCAATCCGGGCTAAATCAGCCTGATTGTCTTCTGAGAAGAAGTCCGGGTTAAGCTGGGCTTTAGACTCACTGCTAAGTTTCAGTCCGGAGGGCAGGGCAATGTTCAGCACCTCCCCTACCGTACAAACGTAGTAATCGGCAATCCACTCAAACAGCTTGAGCTGTACTGGCTCTACGATCGGAGTTTCGTCCAACACCTCCAGGATGTAGCGGGCGTTGTATTTTTTGGGAGGATTATTGTGCAATTTACCAATCACCCCTGTCAGTACCCGTTTGCTACCAAATTGTACGATTACCCGACTACCAATCTGCACCATCTCCTCCATGATGCGCGGGATGCGATAGGTGAACATTTTCGGGATTGGTACCGGCAAAATAATGTCGGCAAACCAGGTCAGGCGTTCATCGGGAGCTTCTACATTCAGGGCAACAGACTGAGATTCGGACATAGTTCTGGGTGGCACTCCGCAAAGGTAAAAATTCTGGTGAGTTTGAGAAAAGGTTCTGCTATTGTCGGTCGCGCCACGATGGGCGGTATCTATCTTGGACTCAGTCCGCTCGATGAAAGTTAGTAAGTAAGTTTTTCAGAAAGATAATTCCGATAAGCACCCAGCCAATACGATCAACTCCGCAACGTATCTATCCCTTCGTAGATGTCCGATAACGCTAATGTCACATCCAGAGAAGTAAGGTGTATTTGCTGATCGTTTCCTTGTACGTTGGTTCGCCGCCATAGTTCTTCATCTTTCCGATAGAAAGTACTTATGTAGGGCCTTTCCTGTCTTACCAGCACATATTGCTGAAAGGAAGGGATAGAAAGGTATCCTTCAAACTTAAGATCTCTATCGTACCCTTCGGTACCTGGTGAAAGCACCTCGACAATTAGTAGCGGATTGGTAATGGTATCAGTACGCTGCTGATAGAAAGCTGGTGGTCCGGAAACAACCACAGCATCGGGATAGACAAAACTATTTAATGCTGGAATATGAATTTTAGTGTCGCTATTGCTGACAAAGTATTTACTCTCTTTAGAAGAAAGGGCAGCAATAAGCAAATGTATTAACTTAGAAGCTATAATATTGTGAATAAATGATGCTCCTGACACTGGTATTAAGGTTCCGTTATGAAATTCGTTTTTACTTATTGCTTTCTCTTCTGCTTCCAGATATTCCTGAACATCGTATAATCTCTCTTTCGTTATCGTTTCCATAGGTTTTGCACTTTGGTCAACCATAATTTACCAATAATTAGTGAAAAATCAGCTAAGATCTCGTTGAAGCTGCTCTAGGGCTTCGGATACTTGTTGGACAGGTAGTTGGCAGGTTTTATTATAGCACACGTAGATAGTAGTTTGATCATCCTCGGTATGCCGCTCCTGTAGAAGGGGAAGATCACTGCGCTCTGAAGTACCTAGTACTACTTTGTTTGGATGATAATGCTGCACCAGCTCCCCAGCCATTTCCTGATAATCAGGCCCGACAATAGCTACTTCAGCCATGGAAGAAGCCATCTCGGTAGCCAAGACGGCCCAGTTAGCGGTGTCGGAAGGATATTTCTTCAATAATGGCAGCATTCGGCTTAGCATACTTTCAGCCATTTCCGTGTACTCAGGTTTATCCAGCATGATTCCAAGTTTATGCAGGCTACGGGCCATAGCCGAATTGGAGGAAGGAATCACGTTATCGAACAGCTCTTTCTTACGGGCGATAAGCTCCGATGAGGCCGCGGTGTAGAAGAAGAATTTCTCTTTCTGATCGTAGAAATGGCGGATAGCATAAGCTACTAACTGATCGGCCCGATGCAACCACTGTTCTTCAAACGTGATTTGGTAAAGGGCCAGAAAGCCATTAGCCACAAAGGCGTAGTCATCCAGAAAGCCTTCAATCTGGTTTCGATCAGAATCTTCGCCAGCCTTGTAGGTATGAAGCAACGCAGTTTCTCCGTTTACTTCCCGAATCATTTTTTCATTCAGAAACCAAGCATTTTGCTGTGCCAGATGAAGAATAGGTTCTTCTCCCAGTGCAGCGTAGGCATCTACTAGCCCACGGAGCATGATCCCATTCCAGCCAGCAATAATTTTATCGTCTAGCCCGGGACGCTCCCGTTTAGCCCGCTCATTCATCAAGCGCTGTTTGACCTGAGCAATCAAGAGACTAAACTCGGGTAGTTCCAATTCATATTTGCGGGCAAACTCATCTTCGGAAAGAGTTCGATACAGAATGTTATTACCCTTTTCCCAATTACCCTCCGCAGTAGCATTGAAATAATCGGTAACCATATCGGCGGAATCACCTAACACATCTTTAAGCTCGTCGTACTGCCAAACATAGAATTTGCCTTCCTCCCCTTCACTATCGGCATCTAACGCACTGAAAAAGCCACCTTCCGGACTAGTCATCTCTCGGCCTACGAAACGTACGGTATCTTCTAGTACTTGTCGGTAAATATCATTCTTTGTGATTGAGAAAGCTTCGGAGTACAGACTTAACAATTGACCATTGTCGTACAGCATCTTCTCAAAGTGGGGAGCAAACCACTGGGCATCTACCGAATAGCGAGCGAACCCACCTCCAATCTGATCATAAATACCACCTTCAGCCATACGGTTCAACGTCAATAGTGCCTGATCCAACGCCGATTGCTCGTCCGAGAGAAAATGATGACGGAGACAGAACAACCACTGACTAGGCATGGGAAACTTGGGTGCTTTGTTCATCCCGCCTCGGTCTGAATCAAACCGCTCCGCGAGCTTGGAGAATATTTCCACCAGCTCCCGGCGGGTAGTAGCAATTTGTAATTCACTGTCGGTGGGCTGAATACCGTATCTTAGTATTTCGCTGGCTTGCAGGCTCTCGGCAAACTTATCAGCCGCTTCCACCACCTGATCCTGCTGCTTTTTAAAAGCTAAGGCTACGTTTCGGAGAATTTGGGTCCAATTCTGCTTAGGAAAGTAGGTACCCCCGTAGAAAGGTTTTTGGTCGGGGGTAAGAAAAACGTTCAGCGGCCAACCACCCTGCAAGCCCATCGTTTGTACCGCTTCCATGTAGATCTGATCTACATCAGGTCTCTCCTCCCGATCTACTTTAATATTAATGAAGTGCTCGTTCATGATGCCCGCCACTTCTTCATCCTCGAAAGATTCGCGCTCCATCACGTGGCACCAGTGGCAAGCCGAGTAGCCAATACTGACGATAATTGGTCTGTTCTCCTGCCTAGCTTTCGCCAGCGATTCTTCCGACCAGGGATACCAGTCAACGGGGTTATGAGCGTGTTGCAGTAAATACGGACTACTTTCTTGAATTAAGTGATTGGAAGGTTGTGAGCTGGTCATATAAGCTGCTGTTCTAATTCTTTAATTTCAGGGTTTACATCTACCCTATTAGTAAGCTGTTTGAGTTGAGCGATTGTTTTACGCAAAAACTGTTGGTGTGCTTCCGATTTCGGATGAAATGCGCGGTGTTGTAACGCTTTCTGCAATGGTGCCCAGGTTTTAATAAAGTCCTGTGCCTCCTGGCTAAAGTAGCTTTCGGCTAGCTTCTGCCAGATGTAGTCTTCCGCCACTTCGGTGGGATGCAGCATATCAGCCCTGTAAAAACGGTAATCGCGCAAATCATCCATCATCAACTCGTAGCTAGGAAAATAATGCACTGTGTTTGAATGAGTTTCCTGAATGGAGTTTACTGCCACTCGAAGTACGGCTTTGCTGACGGAGTTTTGCACCAGTGTATCCCGCAAGTGGCGAACTGGACTCACCGTAAAAATATATTTCATGTCGGGGTTCAATGCTGCTAATGCTCCGTAGAGCTGCTCAAACCGCATCACTATCTCATCAGGATCTAGCAAGCGGCGTTGGAACAAATGAGATGGCATTTTATGGCAGTTGCTAATAATCTGGCTATTTTCCTGCAATTCGTAGCAGTAGGCTGACCCCAAAGTGATGACCAACCATCGACAGTCTTTTAAAAAAGACCGGGTGCTGATGAGCGCTTGTTCAATCTGCGCTCGTAAGTCGTCTTCCGAGCTACTGCTAAAATCAGAGTGAAACAGGTATTTCAAATGAATCCCCTGGTGTACTAAATAGGTATGCTCACCTGGCATCGATTGGTTGATCGCATCGTGAAGCAGGCGAAAAATTGACGCCGGATTGTACAGCGTTCCGAAGGGGTTGGGATAGGTAGTAAATTTATTTTGCTGAAAGTGCTCTCCCATAGTCTGGGCAAAACAGGAGCCAATCAGACAAACTGGATCGCCTAAAGCGATAGATTTGTTTAGTGGAGGTATTGTAACTTCAGTACGAAACATAAAAAAGTAGGCTTGCCCTCTACTAACGAAAAAAGCCCTAAAATGATTAGGGCTTTACTAATGAAAAAAGATGAATCTTATCCTTCAACCACCTGCACGGATACGTCTTGTTTTACCTCCTTGTGCAGATCAATCTCAGCGGTGTATTCCCCCAGTTGTTTCACATCCTGGTTTAATGAAATGCGGCGACGGTCAATATCAAATCCCTTCTCTTTTAGGGCGTCAGCCAGTTGAAGAGTAGTAACTGCCCCAAATATCTTTCCGCTTTCGCCCGCTTTGGCCGGAATTTCCAGCACCACACCTTCTAATTTAGCGGCAATATCTTCAGCATCCTTCTTCACTTTCTCAGCTTTGTGTGAAGCTTGCCGGATATTTTCCTCAATCATTTTTTTATTCGATGGGCTGGCGATGATCGCTAGTCCCTGAGGAATCAGGTAATTACGACCGTACCCACCTTTCACGGTAACGATATCGTCTTTGTAGCCTAATCCCTTAATATCTTCTCGTAGTATAATTTCCATATTTCTGAAGTGTTATAGTATTGTAGTGCGATTGTGCTAATGATATTTAGAAGAACCATAACACAATAACACTAAAACACTTAGAACTTTTGTAAATTTTATTTTAATGAATCAGCTACGTAGGGTAACAAAGCCAAATGGCGCGCTCGTTTTACCGCTTGCGTTACCTTTCGCTGAAACTTCTGGCTGGTACCGGTGATACGGCGGGGTAGAATTTTGCCCTGCTCATTCACAAACTTCAGCAAGAAATCGGGATCTTTGTAATCGATGTAGTTAATACCGGCTTTCTTAAAGCGGCAGTATTTTTCGCGGCGCTCTTTACGATCGCTGTTGATAGGTTCGTTTTGTAAACTCATGCGGCGGCTTCCTCCTTAGCCTTTTTCTTTTTATCCTTTTTAAAATCTCCTCGGCGACGACGCTCGTTGTACTCAACGGCGTGCTTGTCTAGCGCAACGGTTAAGAAGCGCATTACCCGTTCGTCGCGACGATACTCAGTTTCCAAAGCATCGATCAGGGATGGTTCAGCCACAAATTCCGCCAGATGATAAACCCCGGTAGTTTTGTGGTTGATAGGATAAGCCAGCTTTTTCAGCCCCCAGCTTTCTTCGTTAATGACGTCGGCGCCATGTTCTTTCAAAAAAGCAGAAAACTTAGCAGCAGTATCCTTCATCTGATCATCAGACAAAACGGGAGTTAAAATGAATACTGTCTCGTAATTTTTCTTGAATTCCATACGTGTTTCATTAAAGGACTGCAAATTTAGACTTTTTTTATTTGTCAGCAAAGTCTACCGCTACCCTCTTTTTATTAGTTTTGACTACTTTTAACCCTAACTTTACTAAATTAGTTTGTCTGTACCGAATTTTTAAGTCTATCACGCAAACTCTCAACCTATGTGCGGCCGATACAGTATTGGACCCGATATTGAATCGCTGGTAGAGAAGCTGAATACAGCTCTTCCCCCTGATTTTGCTCCCCACTATAATGCGGCTCCTTCTCAGCAGCTACCCGTGGTTAGTAATCTTCAACCCAACCAGGTAAAAATGTACCAGTGGGGCATGATTCCCTTTTGGGCTAAAAGCGCCAGCGGACAGCGACTAATTAATGCTCGAGCCGAAACTGTGCATGAGAAAAGTACTTTTAAACGAGCATTTCGTAAACAACGCTGCTTAGTGCTAGCCGATGGCTACTACGAATGGCGTAAAACCAAGCAAGGAAAAGAACCCTACCGGATTGTACTCGCTGACGAATCTCCTTTTGTATTCGCCGGCATTTGGCAAGACCCTAATGAGTTTCCGGAAAGTGATGTACCGGAATACAGTATCATCACTACCCAGGCACCGCCCTCCATTCGAGATATTCATGACCGGATGCCGGTTATTCTTGATTCGGCCGCCTGGGATTTTTGGTTAAGCGATACAGAAGACACAGAAGGGTTGCAGGATGTACTGCGCCCGCTAGCAGATGATCAACTTCAGGCTTATCCTGTTTCTAAACGAGTAAATAATGCGCAAAATGACGACGAAAAGCTAATCGAACCAGTATCATAAATTTCAATACTAATAACCTGACAAAACAATGCAAATTCTTTCAGTACTTTTCGCTACAATCGTTCTCCTAATATCTTCTCACAGCCATTTAGCCCAAAGCGATTGGGTTAGCCTGTTTGATGGGAAGAGCCTTGATGGTTGGAAGGCCAGTGAAAATCCCGATACCTTCACCGTGCAAGACGGCATGATTGTAGTAGACGGACCCCGGGCTCACTTATTTTACGTTGGCGACGTTAATGGCCATACCTTCAAGAACTTTGAATTCAAGGCAGATGTAAAAACCACCCCCGGTTCTAACTCCGGTATGTACTTTCATACGGAGTACCAAGAAGATGGATGGCCAAATAAAGGCTATGAAGTACAGGTAAACAACTCCCACACCGACTGGCGCCGTACGGCCAGTTTATACGGAGTAGACGACGTGCGGAACGCCCCCGCCAATGATGATGAGTGGTTCACCCAACATATTACCGTTCAGGATAGTCTCATTACAATTAAAGTAGACGGTAAGGTAATTACTGAGTACGTTGAGCCCAAAGATGTAAAAGAAGATGCTGGAAGCTCCCAACGATACATAGACCAAGGTACTTTCGCCCTACAGGGCCATGACCCGAAAAGTAAAGTCTACTACAAAAACATTATGGTAAAGATGCTACCCGATTAACGTAAACTAGCACTAGGTAAACCGCTTCACCTCGGATGAGGTGACTTCGGCATCGCACATAATGACCAGTCGCTCCACTACGTTACGCAATTCGCGAATATTCCCGGTCCATTCAAATGTCTGGAGCTCAGCGATAGCATCGGGAGTAATTTTCTTGACGGGGGCACTATACTCCTGCGCAATATCCGCCAGAAACTTTTCCACTAATAGCGGAATATCGTCTTTACGATCTTTCAGCGGAGGAACATGAATGAGAATTACACTTAAGCGGTGATAAAGGTCTTCGCGAAATCGGTTCTCTTCAATTTCTTCCTTTAGGTTTTTGTTGGTTGCAGCAATTACCCGCACATCCACCTTGATTGCTTTATCACCCCCTACCCGGGTAATGGTGTGTTCCTGTAGTGCCCGTAGCACTTTGGCTTGGGCTGAAAGGCTCATGTCACCAATCTCATCTAAAAAAAGTGTCCCTCCGTTAGCCTGCTCAAACTTTCCTTTTTTCTGCTTAATAGCCGAAGTAAAAGAGCCTTTTTCATGACCAAACAGTTCACTCTCAATCAACTCGGAGGGAATAGCCGCGCAGTTAAGTTCTATTAGTGGTGCTCCCGAGCGGTTACTCTGAGCGTGTAGCCACTTAGCTACCAGTTCTTTACCTGTACCATTAGGTCCGGTAATTAGCACCCGGGCTTCGGTTGGCGCTACTCTATCTATAGTAGACTTTACCTCACTGATGGCCTCGGATTCTCCAATGATTTCGGTGACTCCTGAGATTTTCTTGCGAAGCTTTTTGGTCTCTTCTACTAGATCAGATTTGTCAAGGGCATTTTTGATGGTAAGCAATAGACGATTAAGATCTGGTGGCTTCTGGACAAAATCGTAAGCGCCCATTTTGGTAGCTTCCACCGCAGTCTCAATAGTGCCGTGGGCCGAAACCATGATAAACTGGGTACTTACCCCTTGTTGCATAGCCTTTTCCAGCACTTCAATGCCATCCATTTTGGGCATTTTGATATCGCAGAGCGCGAGGTCGTAGTTACTACTGGCTAGTAATTTTAGTCCCTCTTCACCATCTTCGGCTTCATCGACCTTATACTTCTCGTACTCTAGAATTTCCCGGAGAGAACCCCGGATTGCTTTTTCGTCGTCTATGATGAGAATTTTTGCCATACAATATTTAGGTAAAAAGCAAGCCTATAAGCCGGGTTCTGTCCCTGAGTGTACAACACACAGGTTCTTGCCATTTATCTAGGACGTACGTTACCGAACGCCTCTAACGGTCTACCCATACTGCACCTTCAAAGAAGGATAGAGCGAGTAACTATATATCTTAGCAGTACTAAGATTGCAGCACTTATTTGACCTTTCAGCCCGTAAGGTTTACCCTGCCTCCTTGGTCACCCTCGGAGCGGTGCGCTCTTACCGCACCTTTTCACCCTTACCCGCCGTAGGCGAGCGGTTTGTTTTCTGTGGCACTCTCTGTATCCGCCTCAAGCTGAAAGCCAATAACGGACCCTTCCCGTTAGGAAGTACGGCACTCTACGCTGCCCGGACTTTCCTCATAGTACTGATAGGTACTATGCGGCAAGACGGCTTGCTATTAATGTAACAATTGTACGACTTTTTTTAGAAAACGTCTAGCCCGGTAAGCTTATGCTCCCATTTGTCAGCTATTTCAGCCACTTCTTGGATGGCCTCTTTCAAAAAGTCTTTGTTTGCCTCACTAACAAACTCTAAAAATACGGACGCTTCGATTTTTACGAAATTATCGTCTACTGTAAATTTAGAAAAGACCATTCTCTTATTTTCCTCCATAAAATCAACCAGATCCATCTGATGATAGTAAGGACATACTTTAGAGGTAAAGGCAAGAGTTTTGGTATCTTGATCCTCAAAGCTGTTGACTCGCCCCTGAACGGTCTGGAACCGGCCATCTTTAAGGGGGATGATAATTACCGAAGTATTTTCATCGTATTCGGAAAAACGCCCATCTAGTTCTTCCGCCAAATTTTGCATGAAATTGATTACATTCATAGACTCGCTAACTATTTTGATTAGAACACGAATCTAGACAACATCTGCAACAATAAGCATCTAACAAAACCAGTGCCCTTACAATGTACTATTTTGAATGATTATACGCGTTCAATAACCATAGCAGAAGCTCCACCCCCACCGTTGCAGATGCCCGCTACTCCGATGCTGGCATCCTTCTGATGAAGCACATTATTGAGCGTAGTTAGAATTCGGGCTCCAGAACACCCTAGCGGATGACCTAGAGCTACCGCCCCACCAAAAACGTTAACTTGTTCAGGGTCTAGTTCCAGTTTCTGATTGTTAGCAATAGCTACTACGGAAAAGGCTTCATTGATCTCGTAGTAATCAACGTCTTGTGAGCTAACGCCCGCATGTTGCATGGCTTTAGGAATGGCCAAAGCGGGCGAAGTAGTGAACCATAGCGGGTCTTGGGCGGCATCAGCGAAACCTAAAATTTTTGCTACAGGCTTCAGGCCTAACTCCTGCACTTTTTTCGCGCTCGCTAATTCCATTGCTGATGCTCCGTCGTTGATCGTGGAGGCATTAGCTGCTGTTACCGTTCCATCGCGATTAAAAACTGGTTTTAGATTAGGAATTTTATCGAAGTTCACCCGTTTGTATTCTTCATCTTCGGTGAGCACTAGCGGATCGCCTTTGCGCTGAGGGACTTCAATCGGTACAATCTCGGCCTGAGTCCAACCAGATTCGGTGGCTTTTGCTACTCGCTTATACGACTCTATCGCATACTGATCCTGAGCCTCACGTGAGATATTCATTTCCTTAGCGGTATTATCGGCGCAGTTACCCATGGCGAAGCCATTGTAGACTTCAAACAGTCCGTCTTTCTCCAGACCGTCGATTAGTTCACCACCACCGTATTTATACCCAAAGCGGGCTTTCGGGAGATAGTAAGGAATGTTAGACATACTTTCCATCCCTCCAGCTACCACAACATCTAGTTGCCCCAACATGATAGCTTGAGCTCCAAACATAGCTGCCTTCATACCCGAAGCACAGACTTTATTAACAGTAGTACAGGGAACAGTATTCGGAATCCCGGCTCCTAAAGCCGCTTGACGGGCTGGGGCCTGACCTAAATTAGCTGAAACCACATTGCCCATAAAGACTTCCTCTACCTGGTCTTCAGGTACCTGAGCTGCTTTCAGGGCACCTTTAATGGTAGTAGTACCTAATTGGGTGGCGCTTATGTTCGCTAAGCTTCCACCAAACGAGCCAATAGGAGTACGCACAGCAGATATAATATATACTTCATTCATAGTTATTGGGTTAATAGTTGATTGTTATGTGTTAGAGTGTTATTAGTCTTTAATCAACAGTCCACAGCTATTTAGTCCATAGTCACTTGTCATTTGTCAATAACTTCGATCCCATCGGGGAGCAGTGTACATCCTCTAACTTCCCACCCCTAAAATTACCAGTCCGGTTTGGTACGGTCGCGCGGTTTGGTTGCCTTTCGCCGGTTCTGCTGAATGTACTGCATCTCGTTATTTCGCATCGCCTCCAGAATCATCCGGGCTTTTTCTTCGCTAATATTCATTTCCTGTAACCGCTCAGATAAAGGAGAGCTTTCCATCTCTTCTTCACTCTTTTCTCCCTCATTTTGCTGTTCTCCTTGTTCGGTATTCTGTTCCTCAGCATCAGTAGGTTCTTGTTCGCCTTGCTGCTGCTCAGACTCATTCTGCTGCTCTTCCGAATTGGATTCATCAGTAGACTCGCCTTGTTGGTCTTGCTGCTGTTCAGATTGCTCCTGATTTTGTTGATCCTGGTTCTGCTGGTCTTTCTGCTCTTCAGACTGTTCCTGATTATTATCCGACTGTGATTGCTGCTGTTGTTCTTGTTCCTGTTGCAGCTTTTTGACCAATTCGTAGTTGTAGCGAGAATCCTCGTTCGCCGGATTGGCTTTGAGCGATTCTTTATACATGGCCAGTGCATCCTGGTATTGCTGCTGTTGCGTAGTAATATTTCCCAGTTGCTGATAAGCTACCGATTAATTACTAGCATCTCCGGCGTTCATTTATTGACCGTACCGCCTTTGAGCCGAAGCTGTGTCTCCAACCTGCAATTGGGCATGTGCTAGGTTCAATCTCACCTTTTCATCATCTACCTGTAGGGAGTCTACTAAAGTCTGATAGTACTGAACCGCTTGAGCGTAATCCCCACTCTGATAGGCTTCTTCGGCCTGCTTCTTCAAACGGTTGATCGTAGCAATATCATCGATCCCGCCTATGACTAACAACAATCCAAATATCCACCAAGCTAATTTCATATGCGCACAGTTTTAAATTTCAGTAAGTGATCCAACAGGAACAGCACTACTCCTACTAGTAAGAAATAGAAATATTTATTAGCCGAAGCATCAATCTGACGAGAATCCCGCAGTTCTCCTTCAATCTGACTGATGGAAGAAATCAGTCGTTCGGTATCGTCCTGCCGGTCGCTAATTTCAAAGTATTGTCCTCCAGTTTGGCTAGCTAACTGCTGAAGGGCCTCCGGATCTAAAGTACTTACAACCACATTACCCGAACGGTCGGTTTTAGGAACTCCTCGTACCACTAGCTGACTACCTTGCTCAGTACCTACGCCTAAGGTGAACAAGCGGATGCCTATTTGCTGGATTTTTTGAGAAATATCGGTTGTATTTTCTCCAAAATCTTCTCCATCGCTAATTAATAAAAGCACTTTAGATTTCTGCTGAGAAGGATTCTCTTCATCGTCTTCAAATTTCTCTAGAGCCAACCGAAGCGGAGGAGTAAAGTCGGTTCCAGAATTAGGTACCAGGCTAGTGTTGAGCGCATCGATAAACATATTCAATGCGCTTTGATCGTAGGTGAGAGGACTTTGGATAAAGGCCTCCGATGAAAAGATGATCAGGCCGATACGATCGGAGCTAAACGATTTCACTATATCTTTTAGCTCGTATTTCACCTTCTCCAACCGGCTAGGTTGCACATCGTTAGCGTTCATTGACTGTGACAGGTCTACTAAAATAAAGATGTCCTTACCCACGGCCTGGATTTCCTTAGTTGCCTTTCCCATGAGGGGTCCCAACAGAGCCACTACAAAAAGTAAAAAGTACAGAGAACGGAGCAAAATTTTAAAAAAAACCGGTCGAAAGCCCACGGAGATCACCCGATTAATGCGAATAACTCGGGTGATATACAGGATGTAACCGGTGATAAAGACGACTAAAAAAACTACTTCGGTAGTGCTAAATGAATGATACCACTCCACGCTGATATTGCTTTATTACTATTGTAACGGCAAAAATAAGTAGTAAGTGCGAATCTCCTAAATACCGACAGAGGGAATCAAGAAAAACTCTCTATGCCTAAAGGTTTTTTCTTCACTCAATTGGATTAGTAAAGAAACTTATTTTATATTTGCAGCCTTTATTACCCATTGGGTCCAAATATCGTACGGAGAGGTGGGTGAGTGGCTGAAACCAGCAGTTTGCTAAACTGTCGTACCTGGAAACGGGTACCGGGGGTTCGAATCCCCCTCTCTCCGCTCTACAACTTCGCTAAAAGCGCGAAACATTGGTAGAGATTTAATAACTAATTGTTCGGGGCGTAGCGCAGTCCGGTTAGCGTACCTGCTTTGGGAGCAGGGGGTCGCAGGTTCGAATCCTGCCGCCCCGACTTAAGAATATACAAAAGTCGGTAAAACCCCTTAAATCGTATGATTTGAGGGGTTTTTTATTTTTCTACCCCTTAAAATATACGTGAAATCGCAAGAAAAATGTGCCCAATTCGTGGTCCATTTTTTTTTCTTACATTTTGGGCACAGAAATAGATGTAAGTAAATGATATTCAACTGCTTATATCCATAAAAGTTGGTTCATTTTGCCCTGTTTTGGTGCCCATTTTGTGCCCATTTCAGGATGGCCACAGCTAAAACGATGTAAAACCCTTTAAAATGTAGGATTTATGCGATCAAACATCACCTTCGGTATCAGCTTTTTTATCAAGAAATACCGCTCTACGGACGGTAAAAGCCCTATTTACGCCCGCATTACCGTTAACGGAAAACGAGTAGACTTATCCATCAAGCGAAAAGTAGAATTTGAGCGTTGGGACGAGAACCGGGGTACGGTTAAAGGCAACCGCCAGGATATTAAAATGCTGAACGCCTACCTGGAACAGGTACGCAATCATCTCTATGAGTGCCATCAGCAATTAGAGCGGGAGCGTAAACTGATTACGGCCGAAGCTATTAAGAGCCGTTACCTGGGGCAGGATGAGCGAGGGAAGACCCTCAAGGAGTTAGTGGAATATCATAACGAAGAAATGAAAGATGAGCTAGCCTGGGGCACGCAGAAAAATTACTTCACCACGCAGCGCTATGTCTACGAGTTTTTACAAAAGAAACGTAAGACCTCGGATATCTATCTGGATGAATTGAATTACAAGTTCATCAAAGACTTTGTGAAATATATCCTCAAGCGCCAGCCCGACGGACACCAAAGGCCTTGTACCCAGAACGGGGCGATGAAACACGCCGAGCGTCTGCGGAAAATGGTCAACCTAGCTATTAAAGAAGAATGGCTCGAGAAAGATCCCTTCGTCAAATTCAAGCGCAAATTTGAGAAAAAAGAACGGGGCTTTTTGACCCCTAAAGAACTACAGCGCATCGAGGAAAAGGAATTTCGTATTGAGCGGCTCGATCAGACTCGCGATATTTTCATCTTTAGTTGCTATACGGGTCTATCGTACGCTGAAGTCTACGATCTCATTCCTGATCACATTGTTACCGGATTAGACGGTAAACTGTGGATTCACGGCCAGCGGAAAAAATCCAAAGAATTCTTTAAAGTGCCGTTACTGCCTAAGGCCAAAGTTATTGTGGAAAAATACCGGAATCATCCTTTAGCCCAGGCTAATGGGAAGGTACTACCCGTATTTACTAACCAAAAAACGAATGCCTATCTCAAGGAGATTGCTTTCTTATGTGAAGTAAGGAAAAACCTGACATTTCATTTGGCCCGGCATACCTTTGCCACCACCGTGACGCTTTCCAACGGGGTGCCGATTGAAAGTGTAAGCAAAATGCTGGGGCATACTAGTCTACGAACCACTCAAGTCTATGCGAAAGTCGTAGAGCAAAAGCTCAGTAACGATATGGATCAATTGGAAGCACGACTATCAGCTAGGCAAAAAGATGAAGATGGTAGACGGAAGCGAAGAAATTCCTGGTAAAAGGCCAGGAATTTGTAAAGTCGTCCTAAGGTCAATCATTTACGTACTACCTATGTATTACAAATAATTTCCCTATGTTGACTGTTCACTTATCCGTACAAACCGAGAAAGAACTTCAAGAGTACTGTAAACAGAATAACAAGACTAAGACAGAGGTGGTAGAAGAAGCCTTACAGCTTTATTTGCAGCAAGCTTTTTCTTCAGGTACCCCCTATGAACTTGGATCAGATCTGTTTGGATTAGAAGGTAGCAAACAAACGGATCTATCCGCTACGTTCAAAAAGGGCCTGAAAGCCAAACTGAACAGGAAGTATTCTCGTTGATGCCTGGCCGCTCATATCTTGAAGGATGGCAGTGCCACTACAACTGACACCGCCCTCATAACTCGCTGAACAATAAGACTCCAATGGATATAGTTTCTGAGAAATCGTCCGTGACTTAATTTTTTCCATTTACTTACATAGTATTAAAAAGGAAATTTACTTCACAGGTAGATTACCAAAAATACAAAGCCTTCTACTATCTCAAGACTAGGATAACTGAAACGAAAAGCGGACTTTGGTATAGATAACTATTCCCCTTCTTCTGCTGCAGTCTGGCGCACCAGAAACACTTTCTTCTCAGAATCCTCGTTCTCAATAGCTTTCATAAATGTTTTTGCTACTTGCTTTAGACTGCGGGGTCTCAGGTGTATTTCATCATGCCAGTCTAAATCCTGTGCATATCCCCGGCAATCAACGTAGTATACTCCTGATCCAAATACTGGGTCATGGATAAGGTTGATCATCATCTCATTGAATAAGTGGACCATAGCAAAGCAGATAGCGCGTTGGTCGTATTCGTCTGTGATGTCCCGCATTAACATTGGCTCTTTGAACCGGTATCCATTTCCACCAATCAGGTTGACCAAGTACTTTACAATTCCGGGACCTAATTGATATGAAGGCACAGGATAGTCGTACCCGTGGGTAATGATCTTCAGTTCGGTGAATTGCTTCCGTAGTTGTTTGATCCGGTATTTATAACTGAGATCTAATACAGATAGTAACGAAAAATACTCCTTGGATAAAAACGACATGCCTCGTTCCAGCTTTTCTTGATGAGTGGGGTTTAGTCTTTCACCCATCAATGCATCCCGGATTAAAGCATGTTTTCTCTTAAAGTCTTCAGTAATATAACTACCCTTCTTATCCAACATTAGGGCAACCCGGCGGCCATTGACCAGTTCAACCCCTCCAGCACTAAGGAGAAACACATCAGGATGCTGTAATGCTAGTTCAGTAAAATATTCCCGTTCCTCAAGAATGTTAGTCAGAAAATCGCCCCCACGGGCCATGCTATATATCGCAAACTTTTCTTTTCCCAGTTCGTTCAGCCAGTCTATGACGTCGTAAATTATTGGGTGCTCAAACCAGGAATCTCCCTCCGCTACAATACGTTTCACCTTGGTATTAGCCCGAATCCTTTTATAAAACATCCGATTCCTCCGTCCTTGGCTGAGGTTATTCAGCAGATTCAGATAACCAGTATGAGCGTTATCAAATCGAAAATTGTCGTTTTGATTGAAGATACGCAGTAGTAATTTTTTCAAATCCTGTGCGCTAATAGAATCATCTTTGGAAAAAGATTTTGCTGAACTTGATTTAGCAACCTTCAGTAATCTATAGCCATCCTCCTTTCGGAATGTTTCGGGTGATTCTAAAAGTGCTGTTAATAAGCGTTCCGTCTGCTGGTGTTCTATATCCTTTGCGATTGGCACATTAGCAGGTACCCGGTTATTGCCAGACGGCTTAGGTTTATCAGGATTCCGCTCTCGCCAATCAACCAATGCGCTCATTAGCTTCTCTTTAAAGTCGTCTACAGTAGTAAACTCACTACGAATAAGTGCATCGTTGATTTTCACTTTAAATTTCTCAAGAGCTTCTTGATTTTTGAAGTCAACATGAGCTATAGACCAAGAGAACTCTGGATTTACCAAGAAGCACAAGCGTTCTAACCCACGCTCGCCCGCATAATCGAACTCGTTTTCGGTAACTGATTTATCATACCCATTCTCAATATAACCATACCGATGAGCGAAGATACCAACGTATAGGTCCGATTTATCCACCTTCTGCTTGCTGCCTACGTTGGCTCCTTTTCCCATTGCGCTGAAAAACTCCATCGCAATAGGCACGAACTCTAACTTATTACATATATTAATAGCAGCTTGCCTGTAATCTTTGAGGTCTTCACTGGTACTACCGATAAATACGCGAACAGACATGACATGCGGACTTTAGTAGGTTTTCGTTATGTGAGCAACAACATTTATAAGATTAATCCAGTCGAGGTTTATTGAAAAATTATGTTCATCCAAAAAATTATTTCGATTTAATCCAAGTACTCTGGATAAGTAAAAGATATCATTCAGGCAACCTAACTATTGGAGCCAGATGAAATTTAACTTACCACTGTACGTATATTCACTTAAATATATAGCGTATTGTACATTAAGTCAAAAAAATACTACCGTAAGTAAATTGAAACTTCTTTACGATTTCTGTGAAAAGTCATCCAGTATGGTTAAAAATTCTTCCCTTTATCGCAATAGTTCTTAGGCTTTTAATAGTAGTGATGCTAATTTGTACTATCTGTACCGAGGCGAAAAGACGGGACGCCGCGGTAGACCCAAAGTCTATAATGGGAAGATCAATCTCAAACAGATTAATACGGCTTATTTCACCTTAGAAGTAGATGAACCTGATAAACGCATTTATTCAGCTTTGGTATACGCTAAGGGGTTTAAACGGACTGTTAAAGTTGCTTTTGTGGAATCCTTAGATAGCCTAACGGGCCATGTAAAAAACAAACAATGCTTCATTAGTACTGACTTTGCGTTGTTGGGACAGCTAATCTTATCAAGAGCGCTTTCAGCAAGAATTTCTATTCCGAGACGCCAAACAATTTACGGGCTTAATGCATTGTCAGACGCGGAGTAAGAATAAGCTTTCGTTCCACCTGAACGCCTCGCTAAGTAGTATATCACTAGCTAAGTGGGTATATCAAGAAGTTGGCAAGCTATATTATATGGCTAATGTTAAAACCTTACCCATCAATAAGTTAATGCTTGAAAGGTTTTTTAGCATCTTAGAAATTACACCAGAAATGCAGATTAATAACTCTAAACTCAGACAGCTAGAAACTGTAGGGCTTATTGCTGCCTGATTTAACACGAACTATTGCCTCTTAAAACAACTTTTTAAATACCTTTTCCTGTAGTTTAACGGACCTTTACTGCAAATCATGCAAGTTCTTTAGCACACACTTTCCATGCCGCGTCGGCATTTGTCAAACTGGATAACCAATTTAACCTCTCCTTTCCTGAATTTAAGCATTTCTAAGTAGATGAATGTCAATTAATTTATCGAAAGACTTCGTTTGTTTCTTCATCAATTAACTGTACCTCTCTCAAGTACCAATCTTCTCCAGTCTGATCCGGAAAATGAAAGCGGTCCACCGCGGCAATTTTCATATCTTAATTTCTCATATTTCTTATTCAGATCATATAGCCTCTTCGTATAGTAGATACAGATGTTTGTATCTATCAATTATTGCATCACAATTCTTCTATTTGTCTACTGAACAATCTGCTGTCTCTGACGGTATTTACCAATTCATCTGCACTTTCCTCCTGATCCCAGGCACCAAAGGCTTTTACTAAATTTTTTTTCTGAGTTCTTATATCAGACTTTACCGATTGCGTCAATTTGGAAATCAGATCAAGTTTACTAGAGGGACTCAAATTCTTCAAAAGCCCTAAATAGCCATTAATAATTTTTGTATTTAAATCAGATGTTCCCATGACTCAAATTTAATAGTTATTATCCGTTTTACTTCATTTACATGAAAACCAACGGCTTGCAAAGGCTTCGCTGCAGCATGGCGCATATGTATTGTTATGCCGCGTCTTTTTCATATTTCTTGATACATTCTAATTTTGAATTCTTCACCTCTACTTCCGCTTCAAGATCATAATTATCTTGTAACCCTAACCAGAACTTAACACTCGTTCCATAATAGTAGCTTAACCTTAAAGCGGTGTAAGCCGTACTTCTCGTTCGCCATTTAATAATTTCGCTGATTCTGGTTTGAGTAATTCTTATATCTTTGGATGACCCTTAAGCCGAGATATCAACAGGAATTAAGAATTCTTCCTATAGTGCTGCTCCTGGATGCATGTTTGATAAATGCTCCATATTTTTAAATGGTAATCAATTATTTCTACCGCTGATGCTTGTCCATTGTCCTATCAAAAGGGAATTCTCCACTTGACATAGATGCTGATGCAGTACTAACCATTCACATTTCCCGACAATTTTTCCAATCTATTAATGGTTGGTATTCTCAAAATCAGCAATAATCTGAGAACTACATCAAACAGCAAAATTTAATAGTCTCTAGCAGTTTTTTTTTTAAGTAAGATAGACCAGCACCTTGAAACTACATATTATTGCTACTCAAATGTCGGATGACCGAGCGGTAGGTCTTGCCGATAGGAATGGGTTGAGTACCGTGTTCCAGCTTAATGACGGGAGGGTCAATTTCTTTAATAAACGTCCGGTTTATTAAGTACCGCTTGTGTACCCGATAGAAGCCATAGGGTCGTAACAAGGTTTCCATGTGGGTCATGGTTTCCGTCACCAGTAAAGGAGTATCCTGAAAGCTGTGAAATTGGACGGTATGCCCCTTGGATTCTACCCAAAGGATAGTGGCAGGATTGATCTGAAGGTGCTTACTGTTCTGCCGTACAAACAAGCCAGGATGATGGGAGGCAGGGGCCACTTCGGTTTGGCTAATGGCTCGAACCTTCTCTAAAGCCGTTAGAAAACGGTCGAAGCTTACGGGTTTTAACAGGTAATCACAAATATTAAGATCATAGCCATGAATCGCGTACTGATCAAAGGCAGAAATGATGATGAAGGCCGGTAGCGCCTGAGTCGCTTTTCGCTTGACGATAGAAATAAATTCCAGGCCACTTATGTCCTGCATTTCTACGTCAATCAGCACCACATCTAGGGTGTTACTACCTAGGTAGTCCAAGGCGGCTAAGGCGGACGTAAAGGTAGCCCTAAGATTTACCCAGGGTACCTTGGTGGAATACTTATCAATGGTGCTTAACACAGCAGGGTTATCATCGATAGCATTAGTGTTTAACATACTTTGGGGTTTTGTAGATTTACTCAACGGTCATCACCACCGTAAGGCTGTCTACCTTGAGTTTCTTGTCCGACGTTTTTAAGAGTGCTCATGGTGCAGGAAATGGTGACAACTTCTAATTCTAGTCATTCATTTCGTGTTATAGGCATCTCTTACCCCATTAAGAGGCCAGTGCCCATTCGTGCTCTTTTTCCGGGATGATGGTTAAATGCACCTGATATAGATCATCCTTTTGCTCAATGTTCAGGGTATGGTTGGCTCCGTAAAAGGTATTCAGGGTTTGCTGGGTGATTTCCAGCCCTACCTGCGTGCTTTTTACCGTTTTAGTGGCCTTCATGCGGTTGATCACCGTAAACTCCATCGTTTCGTGTACTCGGAGTATAATAGAAATGGGAAAATCAGGATCGTTCCCGGTTCCATGCTTGATCGCATTTTCTACGAAGTTGACCAAAATTCGGGGTAGAATCTCAAAGTTTTGGGTATCTCCTTCCGAAGTAAAACGAATATGAAGTTGAGGATATATGATTTGATGCACCCGGATAAAGTTTTGCAGGTAGGTAATTTCCTGATCCAGATTTACGGGCATATCAACTCTTGCGGCGGTGTTATAGCGAAGGATATCGGAGAGGAGTAATACCGACTGGGCGGCTTCTTTCTGATCGATGACTTTATCGTAGATATGCGACAGGGTATTGAACGTCAGGTGCGCATTAAACTGGCTCTTGTAAAATTGTAGTTCCTGACGGACGAGTTGCTCTTGCTTCTCGGCGAGTCGTACTTCCTTCTGACTGTTTGTTCTAACTAAAGAGATACCATATTTGCTGTAGTATAATCCGTAGGCCGCTACCCAAATGAGCACTAATAGTGGTATAGCATCTATCACATCCGTGCTGATCGGATAATCAGGAATGGATCGCTCGAAGGTCTTGAATTCAGGTAGTACTCGGTTCAAGATGATGTAGGTTGCAATGAATAATATACCTATCAACAAATGACTCGTTATTAGTTTTGTCTTATTTTTATGAAGCCAAGGACAAACTTTATAATAGGAAGTATAGAAGATAAAACCTATTAGTAAAACATACGGGGTTTGGGTCCAGATGCTGAACAACAGTGGCCATCCAACTTCCAATCCGCCACTGACCATAAATATCCAGACCAACACCCACACCAAAAAGTGTCGCTTGCGTTCATTGTAGCTTATTTTTAGCAAAGTATTCATATACTATTTTTGATTATAGGTTATATAATAATTCTATTTATTTTACTTAAAAATAAAGTTGTATAATTTTAAATTTTTGTTATTCGCTGCTTCTACTTGTACAAAGATAGACGAAATATTGATACGCATTCTATTGAAACTTCGCGGTTATGAATAAATAACGATGGTTGATGCAGGGAAACTGGTCGTTCGTGAAGTAAAACCGGTGGTTCATGAATTTTCTGCACTTCCCGTTTGTTGGCTTGTCCTGTACTGCCGATCTTTAACCATCAGAAAAGTACAAATGGATGCAATGACTCTAGTGGAGTGTAAATGCTCAACAACGGAGCACGTTGATTCTTCTCTTTTGCCAGTACCTATAACGAATAATAACACATGTCCCCTAACCTTTTTCCCCTTCTTCAGTGTCTGGTGGTTGACGACCAGCCCTCCTCTTGCCGGGTTGTGAGTCAGTACATCAGCCGGACTGACGGGCTACAGTTCTCTTCGTCTGTTTCTGATGGTATGCAAGCCTTTGATTACCTTCAAACTCACCCCGAGATTCATTTGGTATTCTTAGATGTAGAAATGCCCGAGATGAGTGGCTTTGATTTATTAGCAG
>CAKZYJ010000005.1 GCA_937884755.1 uncultured Flammeovirgaceae bacterium | reverse complement strand
ACTAAATAGAGCGGATGATTTAATTTGGATAGAACATTTTTTGTGTTGTCCCACACTTCATACATATTTTGAAAAATGGTGGTGGCAATTACAGAATCTTGAGTTTGGAAATCTTTCAACACTCTCTTAAAAGCATCCTCGTTTCGTTCTTGCTTTGGGAACAAGCTCTCAGCCATTATTCTTATTTCTTCTTGATAATTGTTACGAACACCATTGACGAAGTGGTTTATTTCTTTTCTATCATATTTGGAGAGGTCGAATCCAACTTCTTTAAAATTATCAACACCTATGATACCTAAAACCTTATCAGGAATGCGTTGATTGATATTGAGACATATTTCCCCGTTCATTGAATGACCAATGAGCACCAATTTGTCTATTTTTTCCTTCTCAATCAAGACGATAATATTACTAGCAAATTCATCAATGGTTCAATTTCTGAGACTATCCTTTGAATTCTCTGGTGTAATAAGGTTCACCGCTAGGGTACGGTATTTTTTTGAAAAATAATCCATTTGAGAATCCCAATAAGACTCGTCAATGTTCCATCCGTGAATGAATACTAAGGTGCTATCTCCATTTCCAACAAGTTCGTAGTTCTGGTTTGCCTCTGTGGAAGGAGATTCGGGAATATCTAGTAGTTGCTTTTCAGAGTGAGAATTTTTGCAAGCTGTAAATACAGAAATTATAACATAGTATTTCAAACTTCTTGATATGATATTGCCCATTTTTAAATTCTTGACTTACTATAAGCAAGTTAATGATTATCACACATCCAAAAAATATTCCTTCAAGTGGGCAATATGAGTTATCTATCTTTACACACTAGATTGATCATAAAAGGTTCAACTATTCATCAACCCTGCTCAAAAATCACTCCGTCAAAATGGGAGAGTATAAACAACCATGGGGTACCTGTGTGGATCAAGCACTTTAGGCTACATGGAAAGTCTATGACAAGTTAATGAATGAATCTGGAGCTAATAGTTATACATGGCAATTATTAACATCATCTTGCCTTCATTTCGTGGCGACCCGCATCCCAGCGACCACGTTTTTTTATATTCTCCTAGTCAGACTGCTTACCTTACTGATTAATCAGTGTTCTATCCGTATCATATTTTAATTCGCTTCGCTCCTCTCCCTGATATTTATAGACCACCATGGCCGCTCCTGTATCTTTCCGATTGGTTGGTAGGACATTGGTATCAAAGAATTCACTCGAAATGAGTTGATGATTTTTGTCAAAGGTGTTTTTCACTACGGCGAAACCCTGCCCTGGTAACAATGTAAGTTCATTATCTTTCGAGTAAACCCTACTCTCGATTTCGTTACCAAGCCTATCGTGCCTATTGATGACATAGGCGACTCCTCTATTCTCAATCATTTCACGGTTTTGATCATAGAATTTGTAGCAACTGATAAAATTGTATTTATCCAGGATGATATCTGTAGCTGCAAACCCGTACGCACTCATCATCAGGTTACCATCTGGATCAAAGTGCTCGAACTTAATTACGTTACCGTAAGTGTCATGATAGTTTATTCCTTTGTGAATTAGGGGTGAGTTCCCATTCACCGGCTTGCCATCCGCATTAAAAGTAGCCCATGATTTAAAATCACCGTCTTTGGTATATTCTATATTATCTCTTGCCACATTGGTTGAATTATTGGTAAGTCTTTTACCGTCCTTGCCCATATGGAGCATCTCATCTACAAAACCATCTGGCCGATACTTGAAATGTACCACATAAAAATCTAATCCTGGGCGCATTTGCACCATCTTGCCATCTTTGTCAAATCTTTTCTCTACTACAGTCCCATCTCTCAGCACTTTCCATGCGTATCGGGCAATACCCCAACTATTATTCACCAGATCACCTATTTTATTTTCAAACCTCAATTCCTCCTTTTGCCCCATTTTGTTGTTAATAAAAACCTCACGGTAAGTAGTACCTTCATCTACTGAGATAGTGTCTCCCTTATCATCAGTGAAATGTCTTATTTCTTTATCACTTTCATAATGAAACAAGGTAACCGGTGCTTTGAGGTAGTGGATGTTCAAATCTTTAAAGAAAGGAATAACTTCTTCGCCCACTTTTTGAGCTACTTTTACAGGTCGCCCCTGTTCATCATAGGTGATCTCGTAGTGTTTAATACCAGTTGCTTGCAGTTTAGTGATGGGGTGGATCCCGACAAAATCCGCATAAGGAGTTTCGCGGAAGGGGAGATTACCGAAATGTTGGATCTGTGCAACACTTTGAGAAGTAAACAGTAGGATACAAAAAATTGCTAATCCTGGACGAAACGATGTCATAAGTATTAAGTGGTTGGAATTTTCCGAAACATCGTAATTATCAAGATAGTAATG
The DNA here is from genome assembly GCA_937884755.1 of uncultured Flammeovirgaceae bacterium. Classification (GTDB taxonomy): domain Bacteria; phylum Bacteroidota; class Bacteroidia; order Cytophagales; family Cyclobacteriaceae; genus Tunicatimonas. Next base: position 6,497 of record CAKZYJ010000005.1, on the reverse strand, counting down.
TCATTTTTTTGAGTGAGACGGACAATATGTTGTGTCAATATGAGTCGCATGATACTTCATAAAGACAATCTGGTGAAGACTGGATCGGTAGTTCTGTGCTTTACATACTTTTCTAACAAGTCAGGACGAATGTCCTTGTCGATAAACTACAAATGTGAATATTAAAAGGGTGGTCAAAAAGCACTAGGCTTTTTCCATTAGTTGTGAACGATGTCTCCAGAATTTAAATAACCTTTCTTCATCTTTTTTTTCTCTGCATCTTGATAGTTTCGAAACAATATTGGTAAACCTTCTGAATGAAGAATATCCGGAGAATTCTGTAGCTGGTAATGTAAGTGCGGATAGTAGGTATCTCCGGACATGCCTATCTTTCCAATAAAATCCCCTTGTTGTACTCGATCACCGATACTAGGAACAATGGATCTCTCTAAAAAATGGCAAAGCAGGCTGTATTCACCATTTTGATGATCTATCAAAAGATAGTTACCTGTTGAAGTATCATCAGCACTTGAACTTTCGAAAGTTTCTGAATAGACCAGTGACCCATTTTCATATCGATTATCAGGAACATCATTTCTTAAGCTAATAATAACTCCATCACCAGGTGCGAACACACCCATAGCCCAAGCATACCAGTCTGCATTGGAGGTCAATTGGTTGTTTCGCCTGTTACCTTGTTTATTAATCTTTGTAAAGTCTAACGCAAAACGCTGTGCCAAACTATTCATACCTAGATCACGTGCGGGTTGACTATTCAGCGATACTCTTCGGTGATGAGAGTAGTAGTCGTTTCCATCATCAATAAAGATTTGCCCCTGGACGGGTAGTTCAAGGTGTGTTAAAGGATTATGTATAAAAGGAAAGACCTCTACTCCATACTGGTGAGTTCCAAAGTAGAAAGTGTAGATAAGTCGACTTGGCTCAGTACTTTCTCGTAAAGAATGAAAAGGGTTGAAAACATATAAATCATCACCACTTTCAAGTTTTGTCTCAATTGTCGAGAGAGATCCTGGAAGGCCATTGTTACTCAAATAACGTTTCTGAGTTAATTGTCCATTCTTGTTGTAAATCTTCAATTCTAAATAAGTCAGTTCTAGATTCACATCCAGGTTATTCTTTATCCAGAAATCAAAGTTTAGGCACCATCGATTCTCAGCTAAATAGACGATAGGATTAGCTGGATAAACGGAAATGTCTACAGGCTCCTCAACGGTCTTGAGTATACTAAATATGATAATTAGAAACGCCATCTAATTAGATAATTCAATCTTCTCGTTCATCTCGTCAACTTTTTAGCTGATCTTTGAGCTGTAAGTTCCCAAAAAAAGAGTGAGCACCAATAAAACTATTTTTTTCATTATAAACTGAAACTACAAAGAAGGCTGTGAAAAAGGAAGGTGCCTAATAACCCGATGTGGCCAATAAGTGAAGGTGGCTTATGCATGTGTCAATCGGACTCTGTTTGTGAAGATGCTATCACAGATTTAGAACCTTTAGTCTCCCCAATTCATCCAAGTCTGAGACTGCTTCACTTTTTTTCTTATTCATTTAAAAATAACTTTCATTAGTTTGCCTGCAACTACAAACAGTAGTATGAAATAGTACAAGTATTCAATTCATATCCATTGACGGGGCTCATGAAGGTTGTATCGCCGGGTATATCAGAGGTGAGATCAGGTTTTTTCCTGATCCCTTGGTGGGAAGGATAAAATTTTTAACATATTCTTAATCATCGCGAATGCGACTACTTCTGTCATTCAATCTCTCCTTTACCATTTTTTGGGCATCAGCTCAAACTGTTGAGGCTGAAATTGATTCTAGCTTTTACTACGAGTTCAACAGTCTCAAAGGGACACATGAAAAAGTAGTGACTTTAGATTTCGTTCATAACACGATTTTCTCCGAACCGATCGGAGAAGCTACCGTTCGCGAAATGCTAAGAATAACCAAAGAAGATGGTTTTAGGCTTAATCGATTACGAAGTGGAATTTCTAGAAACCGGCTCGATAGCCTTGAAACGAATATTCTGATCATTCATGGACCTGTTCAGACACGAAATAATCTGGAAAAAGACTCCATTCGGGCAAACGTATGGATAAGTCCTTTTTCAAATACAGAGATAACAGAACTAAGTTCTTGGATTTTTCAGGGTGGCAGTTTATACCTTTTTGTATCCCATCACCCCAATGGTGGAGGAGCCAACAACTTACTAGATGCTCTCGGCATAAATTACCGTCATGGAGCTGTAGGAAACGAAGACAAAACGTGCGGACATTATTACATGAATGTAAATAACAGACTTGTGAACAGCAGCCACCCAATTTTCAAAAGCAACTATAATATTAATTGGGACGGCTTCAAATTTCTTTGTGGATCTGGAGTATTTAGAGAAGATTCTGATGTAATACTGAAGTTTCCTGAGAGTTCCATAAACTTTTCATATTCGCCATCAGGACAAAAATCCAAAGAAGTATCTTCCGCCTATGCGGGTATGATTGGTTTTGAATATGGATTAGGTAGAGTTATTATTTGTACCGATCAAGGGATATTCAGAAGCCTCAATATATTCCCTGAAGGACAAGAGATGGCTAAAGTCACCATTCATGACAAAGAAGCCGACAATGCTGCACTATACTTAATGACGCTGAGGTGGTTGGCAAAGCTTTTCTAGTCCGAATATTATCACTGAACAGTTTAATCTGATCCACTCTCAGTATTAATCCCTTAGCTTATAAGTAATCATTGTAGGGTGAATCAAATAGTTTTTGAGAATTGTTTAAATCATCTATTCTTTAATGAAAACCAGAAACATTATGAAAAGTATGGCTGTAGGCTGCGTTTTTCTAGTTCTCTTTAGCGGTTGCAGTGAATCAGATTCTCCAAAGCCCGTAAAAGAAGTGCCAGATTTTATCTTGGTGGGGCAGGTATACGACTCAGCTAGGTTTATTGCGTCAAATACTTTTTACTCAATCAATCGTGTTGAAAGTGATACTATTCCTATTGAACTTGAGATTGCCGATAGCTATTATACACTAGATCTGGTTACGATTGCAGACAATGAAGAGTCGGATATCTATAGCCAGATGATAATAGCCCTCGCAAACAATGAGCCCATTAAGTTTCTTCGAACCGAACCAGACGGTTTTGAGCGGTACTTCTTGAAAACCTTGGCCGAAGCAGATACTATATCCAATGAACAGGAGTTTTGGCAGTTCCAAGTACACTTACTGTTTCAGGGTAAGGAAAATGCTGCCCAAACGATTCCATATATAGATCAAGGGTTTTATGTTCCTTTTAAAATAGAGCGCGGAAATGACCGAAAAATACTTGGGTGGATCAAAATGAGATTGGTACGTGAAGGAATTCCAATTCAAGGACTGAAACTTATTTCTTACGCGTGGATTGAGACTTAATATACCGGTCTATGTTTTAACTCTTGAATCCTGTACTTAGGAATGAGAGCTTAAAAAAAATCGGCCGGTAATTCAGGATTGATCTCGACCTCTTTCACCTTATAAGTAAATGCCGTCACTTTCGTGCCCTCTTTTACTTTCTGATGAATCAAAATCGGGTAAACAAATCCATCGAATGTTTTATACGACATAATTTCACTGTCTATGGTTCTTTTTAACGTTTTGTCTTCCCTCCTGGTAAAATCAACCAATCCCGTCTTTTTATTTACCCAAAAGATATTCTGTTCGTCATCTTCCTCAATGATAATTTGCCAATAACCCGATCTGGAAGATGGATTTTTGAGTTCCATCCTTGACTTTGAGACCGATAATAACAAGGGATCTATGGGAGCCAATGATTTCAAGTAACGTAATTGTCTATCCCCTAATTCCCGCTTTCGGCCTGCATAATCCAAACCCCATGCTTTAACACCATCATAAATTTGGACTATTGTTGCCGATTTGGTACGAATTGACTGGCGAAAGAATGTTGGTCTCTTTCTGTAAATCGTGACTTCAAATGTTTGCTTTGGATCCGTAACATCGACATCAACTTTGAGTGATTCAACCTTGGGATATTTTACCCTATTTATGGAATTATAATAAGCTTGCAAGGCACGATCTAGTTCCTGACCAGGATATTGAGAAAGTACGACGAGAAGCAACAACCTAATCATGATCTAATGATAGGATAATATTTAGATGTGCTAACCATTTTTTAAAAGGGGACAAATACAACTTCTATTGACAGGCTTAAGATTATGAATGGGACAATTGATGAACTTAAAAAGGTTTAGAATTTTTATACAATTGATATCTTTGATACAAAAAATCAAAACAAACTCAGCTCTTTCTATAATATTTGGTGCATTCGCTCCAATCGTAACCGGAATCTCTTCCGGTTTCTACTCATTTCCTCTAAGTTATTACTTGCCTGACTTCTTTGTGTCATTTTTGTCCATTTTTTTACTCGCTGAAGGGGTGAGAAGGTTCAGCTTAAAAATGCAAGAAAAAATATCATGGCTCGTAAAGACAAAGCTACGAGTGACTGTGCAACTTACTTTCTCGATCTTATATAATGCTTTGATAGTGGGAGCTACCTACTATGTCTATGTTATTTTTTACTATGCTCAAAATTTCTCAGCATCAACCTTTGTTTACTTCTTAATATCCGGATTCTTACTTACGCTCATTTTCAGTGCCCTTTGGAATGCATATTTCTTTTTTGAAGAATGGAAACTTTACAAGAAAAAGCTTGAGATAGCCAACATGGAAAAGGTTTCTGCTCAGCTTCAAACACTCAAATCCAATATCAGTCCTCATTTTCTATTTAATAGTCTCAGTATACTTAAAGGGTTGATAGATGAAAGTAGTGATGCTAGCAAAACCTTTATTGATGAATTTTCGGGAATATTTAGATATAATCTAAACCGGGAAGATAAAGAACTCACGAGGTTACGTGACGAGCTAGGTTTTGTAGACTCTTACGTACATATACTTAAGATGAGATTTAAGGAAGGCATTAAAATAAAAGTAGATGTAAGTAATGATGCGCTTCATCGGTTCCTTCCATGGTCCACCATGCAGCTTCTGATTGAGAACTGTGTGAAACATAATGTCATTACCGAAGACTCACCGCTTAAAATTGAGATATACAATGAGAATAATTATCTTATTATCCAAAATAATATAAAAAAGAGAGATATGCATGTTCTACGTGGCGGATACGGACTGAACAACCTAAAAAAGCGCTACGCACTATTCTCAAGCGACCAAATATTGGTGTCAGAAACGAACGAGATATTTAAAGTTGAAATCCCACTGTTAAGCATAGAAAAATATGAAAATAGTCATTATTGAAGATGAGGAGAGATCAGCTAGCTTATTAATACGAACGATTGAAGAAATCAGGCCTGAGGATAAAGTTATTGCCGTACTCAACTCTGTACAGAAGGCCGTTAAATGGTTTAAAAGAAAAACGTGTGATTTAGTGTTCCTGGATATAGAACTCTCAGATGGAAACTCATTTAAAATCTTTGAAAAACAGAAAATCAAATCCCCGATCATTTTTACCACAGCTTATAACGAGTATGCATTGGATGCCTTTAGGGTCAATAGCATCGCTTATCTATTGAAGCCTATTCGTAAAAACGATCTTAAAGAATGTTTTGATAAGTTGTCAGCCATCAAGCAAGAGTATGTTAGGCAGAGCTACAGGAATTTCGATGCCGTTCAATCGAGCTTTCTCGGCAACCAGTATCGATCAAAGTTCTTAGTTTCTAAGGGAGAGAAGCTCATTGCGCTAAATATAAAGGATATCAAGTATTTTCATGCGATAGATCGATTTGCGTTTGCAGTTATTTCTACAGGAGATGAGTTCCTAATTAACCAGACACTCGAGGAACTTGAAGACCAATTAGATCCGTATCTATTTTTTAGGCTCAATAGGCAGGTTATTGCATACTTCGATGCTATCAAAGAAGTCCAAAATCATTTTAAAACAAGATATAGAGTCTCATTAGATCCTGCCTATAAAGGGGGAGAGATTGTTGTGAGTACTAATAAGTCAAAGTTGTTTTTTGAGTGGGCAAATCGCTAAAGCCTAATTCACTCATCTTTGAACCCCTTTGATAAAGCGATTTTCTAACTTTGAGAGCATAAAAAACTGCTAGCCTCTGTTGAATGGTCTATTTCATGGCGACCATTCCAAGGTTGCTACATTTTTAGCTTCTATCACTTTACTTTTATGTAGTAATATGCAGCAGCGTCACCCAGCTAACCTTCTTGGATACACCTTGTAACTTTGCAGTGTGCGATTTTTGGAATTTGTACTGAGTGATCTTCAGTCGGCACCCGAAAAGTAGTTTCATTTTTAGCCAATCAACATCGTGTCTTCTATTTCCTCAAAGATAAAAAGAAGCTAGCAGAATTGAGTTGTGTAAAAAGTCCAGTGTAACTGTAAGCTTCCCGTAAAAGTGGCCCATCTAAAAGTAGAGTTTTATCCCGTATTTGCCAATGCATATTCTACTGGCGTTTGATAATTCA
>CAKZYJ010000004.1 GCA_937884755.1 uncultured Flammeovirgaceae bacterium | reverse complement strand
AACTCATCGGGGTCTTTGTAGGCTTTCTTGAAGTCATCCTCGTTTTCTACTAGCTTGCGTTGCACAAATTCATCCAGGTAGGTGATGTAGTAGTGCCAGTTGGTAGCCATTTCTCCTCGCTCAATCAGTAAATTTCCAATAGGAATCTCTACCTTAGAGATGGGAAAAATAGGAAAATTAGAGAAACCTCGGGAGCGTACTTGGTAGGATGCTTCCTTTAGGGTATCAGTTACTACGACAAAATCTTTAGAAATTGATCCTAAGTATTTGCCGTTTAGTTCAGGATTATTTTCCATACAATTGCCTTATTTCCGTCCCAAAGATACTAAAGTACCCAGGCTAGGGCCAAACTTCTTTTTTTTACGCAAGAGTAGAATTCATGTAGAACGTACGAAGACTAACAAAGTTAATTTTGAGATGGAGATTCTATTGTACATCTACACTTAATGAAATGAATGTAATTCATTGAAAACAAGTTTTTTATAATACTTTTTATAAAGTAATTATTCAACTGATAGCTTATAAGAAATAATATATTCTAACGACTAAACCATTGCAGTAATATTGGGTCTAAGGCTGGAAGACTCAATCCTTATTCATGAAATATTTTTTAGCTCTTACACTTGGCCTGGCAGCAAACTTCGCGTTTGGGCAGACCTATTCAATTAGTGGAATCGTGCTTGATAGTGCCAGTCAACAAAGTTTACCTGGCGCCACAGTTGTTTTATCTACGGCCGATGGCGTCCAAACTAAGGCGACAACCACTAACAGCGAAGGTGCTTTCCAAATCGACCAACTTTTGGCCGGGGGCTATAAAATCTCCCTATCATACGTAGGCTACAAACCGTGGAGTAAATGGGTAATGCTTCGGAATGCAGATCGAGATTTGGGAAATTTGATTTTAGCCTCTTCCGTATCGACGCTGGAAAATGTTGAGATAAAGGGACAAGCAGTTCCTACCGTACAGAACGGAGATACCACCGAGTATAATGCTAATGCTTACAAAACCAATCCTGATGCTGACGCGGCCGATCTGTTAAAGAAGATGCCTGGAGTGGTTATTCAGAACGGACAAGTGCAAGCTCAGGGGGAAGATGTGAAGCAGGTTTTTGTTGATGGTAAAGAGTTTTTTGGTAATGATCCTACGCTGGCGCTAAGAACCTTACCGGCCGAAGTCATTCAGAAAATTCAGGTATACGATCGGCAGAGTGATCAGGCGCAGTTCACCGGCTTTGACGATGGTGAAACTACCAAAGCCATTAATATTATTACTTGCCCGGAGAAGCGAAACGGGCAGTTTGGTAAAGTGTATGGTGGATACGGCTACGATGATAGGTACCGACTTGGAGGGAACGTTAACGTATTTGATGAAGACCGGCGAATATCCGTCATCGGCCAGGCTAACAACATAAATCAACAGAACTTTGCCACGGATGACCTGTTGGGTGGGGTGAATAGTAACGGTAACCGAAACCGGGGTGGCTTCCGAGGGGGAAGACCCGGAGGAGGTGGCGCAGCAGCCGGTGGTAGAGGAGGACGAAACTTGGGGGGAAGCAGTGTGAATGATTTTCTGGTGGGACAACAAGGCGGAATTTCCACTACCAATGCGTTCGGTTTGAATTATACGGATAGCTGGGGCGAACAATGGGACATAAACGGCAGCTATTTCTTCAACAATAGCGTGAATAATGCTTTGGAGTTAGCCAACCGCATTATCTACCGTGAACAAGGAATTCCTCAGCAGTATCAGGAGGAGAGTCAAAGCAATAACGATAACTTTAACCACCGACTGAATCTACGCTTAGTCAACCAGATTAATTCTCATAATTCACTAATTATTCAGCCTCGGGTGAGTTTTCAGAGTAATCGGACTACCTCATTGCAAAATGCGGAGACTACCGAGGGTGACCGCTTACTGAACGCTACTCAAAATAATATTACTTCGGATATTAGTGGCTATAATTTCGCCACTAACCTGTTATTTCGTCATCGGTTTGAGAAGCGAGGCCGTACGTTTTCAGCAAGAATAAACACCACAGTTAATCAGCAAGATGGACTGCGGTCGCTGCTGGCAGAAAACCGTTCGTTTGGGCAAAGTACTGCCTTTAGTGATACGATTGATCAGGAAGCAGACTTCATTAGAAATGGCTGGAACCTAGGTAGCAATTTAGTTTATACTGAGCCGTTGGGCCCCGGAATGATGCAGTTCACGTACGGAGCCAACTTCCAACGAGAGTTCTCCGATAAGAAAACCTTTAACTTTGACGAAACTGAACAAAGCTACTCTATTCTGGATACGTTGCTCACCAACGAGTTCTCTAGTCTGTACAGTACGCAATCACTAGGGACTGGTTACCGGGTTCGCTCGGGTGACCTTATGCTCATGGCCGGAGTGAAGTATCAATGGGCTGGGCTGAGTAGCGATCAGGTTTTTCCGCAAGAGTTTACCCTCCAACGTGACTTTGCCAATGTGTTACCATCAGCTATGCTGCGGTATAAAATCAGCGACTCGAAGAACTTACGACTGTTTTATCGGACTAATACTCAGGCGCCTTCAGTTACTCAGTTGCAGGAAGTAGTAGATAATAGCAACCCACTTCAACTAACGGTGGGTAATGCCGAACTTGATCAGCAGTATCGCCATAGTTTGTTTATTCGCTACTCTTCCGCCAATCCTGAAAAATCAAACACCTTCTTTGCGTTTTTAGGTGGGACGGTCACAGAGGATTATGTAGGCAATGCAACCTACATTGCCCAACAAGACACCCTAATTGGGGGAGATATTCTGCTAGCAGAAGGTGCACAACTAGTACAATCTGTGAATGTTGGTCAGCAACGGAGCGTCCGGTCGTTCATTACCTACGGTAAACCAGTTTCATTTCTGAAGAGCAATCTGAATATCAATTTATCGGGAAACTTAACGCAGACCCCGGGCTTGATTAACGATCAACGAAACGATGCCATCAATAGTAGTCTAGGGGTAGGGCTGGTGTTGAGCAGCAACATTAGCGAAAATGTAGACTTTACGCTTTCATCCAACTCAAGTTTCAACTGGGTGAATAACTCTATCCGAACGGAGTTAAATGATCAGTACTTTAATCAGAATTCTGCGGCGGAACTAACCTGGATATTTTGGAAAGGGTTAGTTTTTCGGAGCCAGATCAATCACCAGCTTTACTCTGGTCTCTCCGAAGGATTTAATCAAAATTTTGTGTTGTGGAACATGAGTCTAGGGAAGAAATTTCTCAAAGACCGCCGAGGCGAGCTAGAACTATCGGTGTTTGATTTGCTAAAACAAAATCAAAGTATTCAGCGAAACGTGACGGAGGCCTACCTGGAAGATATTCAAACCCAAGTACTGCAACAGTACTTTATGCTAACGTTCACCTATCAGATTCGCCATTTTAAAATTTGAGCACATTTTTTAAGCAAGATACTCTCTTTATACATCACCGCTTAATGAGTGTGGATTTATTAACTCATATTTACCTGAAAAGCTCTTTAAATCTCAACAGAGCAATTCTATGTCACACACTTACTGAAGAAGAGGAGGCTGAGCCCTTATGCTGAAAATTGCTATTTTCGGGCCATGAAGTATTCGTGTCGCTTATTTATTCATCTGTATTTGGGCTACTTGCTGGCTTCATGTGCCACGCGCCCAGGCGTTCGCAGTGAAGAGTTACAAGACCTGGTAGTCGATTCTCCGGTGTTTCAGCGAAGTTTTACCGGGTTTGCTCTGTACGATACTGACATTGATGAGATGGTCTACGAGTATCAATCGGATAAATATTTTACTCCAGCATCCAACACGAAGGTTTTTACCCTGTATGCGGGTCTTAAACTACTGGGTGATTCCATTCCTGCTCTCAACTATCAGATAAAAAATGACACACTCGTTTTTACCGGTACGGGCGACCCCACGTTTCTTCATCCGGACTTATCTAGTATTGATACTACCTACGAAAATCGGGTCTATAATTTCCTCCAAGAAAACAGTAGTACATTGATCTATTCCGAACGTCCTACTACCGACGATTACTTTGGTCCGGGGTGGGCGTGGGGAGATTATAACTATTATTACTCCTCTGAGAAGTCAACTTTCCCCATCTACGCCAATGTGGTGCGCTTTCAATTTCAGGAAAACCAGAAAAAGCCATTGACCTACCCTGCTTACTTTAATAGCTTTGTTCAGGGATTTCCGGATTCTACTCAGCGGCCATATCTCTTACGAGATCAGCACCAAAATAGCTTTAGTTATGGAATGAAGCCTGATTCATTAGCTTTTACCCGCGATGTGCCGTTCATTCAGTCTGCTCCCTTGCTGGTGGATTTACTGCAAGACACATTGAAACGGCGAGTTAGTCATCAGCCAGCATACTCCGGAACTCTTACAAAAACTGTCTATAGTTTGCCAGTGGATAGCGTCTACCAACGTATGATGCAACGCAGTGATAATTTCATTGCCGAACAATTACTATTGGTCTGTTCATCTACATTTCAGGATACCTTAAGCTCTGATACAGTGATCAGCTTAGTGACTAAAGAATATCTAGCCGACTTACCCGACAAGCCAGTTTGGGTAGATGGGTCCGGCTTGTCGCGCTATAACTTACAAACTCCTCGAGCGTTGGTGGCACTTTTAAGGAAAGTAGACGAAGAACTGAGTGATGAACGAATAAAGGCGGTATTTCCGGCGGGAGGAGTTTCCGGAACAATTAAAAAATCGTACGCTAATCCATACTGAGAACCCTACGTATTTGCCAAAACCGGAACACTCAGCAATAAACACGCTCTGAGTGGGTACCTCTTCACTAAATCCGGCAAAAAGCTAATATTCAGCTTTATGCACAATAATTATATTACTTCCTCATCAGTACTGAAGGTAGAGATGGAAACGATCTTGAAAAAGCTCTACGAAGAGTATTAAAAAAGCCATCCCCGTCAAGAGATGGCTTTAAAAAAAAATCTAATTAAATTTTACTCACTAGCACCCCAACCTGGGTTCTGCCCTAAGTTAGGATTCTGCGAAATAGCGTTAATCGGAATAGGCCACAGATAGTGCCTGCTTTCGTCAAATATCGGTTCCTCGTAGTCAGTTCCAGCGTAAACATCGAGATATGGAACTCCGTCTACTTCAATGACTCCTATGGTAGCTTCCCCACCTGGGTCAAAACGCGAACTGTTAGCCTCATCCCAACGCATACCCAAATCCTTGTCTTCTAACAATTGTCCCATTCTCCAACGGCGGATATCGTCGTAGCGAAAGCCTTCCATAAATAGCTCGATCCGACGCTCACGGCGAATTTCAGCCAATAGAGGTGAAATACCCAGATTGGCATAGCGAGGGTCTTCAACTGGGTTCATGGTCATTGGTGGCATAGCTACCCTAGCCCGTAGGAGGTTAATACTCATGTCCAGATCACCTTGAGTGATTGTTCCGAGTTCTGCTTTCGCTTCCGCATAGTTAAGCAAAGCCTCACCAAAACGTAGCGTGATAGCCGGAGTAGAAGACGTATTATACGTAGCATGAGCTGCATTTACTTCATATACTTTGATGATGTGATAACCAGTGGTAGATGCTAAGCCAGGTTTAGTTTGACCCTGAATTTTAGGGTAATCGGCTACGGCTGGGTCAATATTACCAAATTGGTAAAATTCCTGATCATCGGGGTGAAGAATTGTTTGACGTAAACGAGGATCACGATTTTCAAAAATATTCTCGAAAACTTCATCCCCTTGGTATAAAGGAGAAAGTGATATTGGCAAACCATCGGTACACAGATAATCTTCTACCATATCTTTAGTGGCACCTCCAATATAACTTTTGTGGTAAGATTGAACATGGTTGGTATAAATACCGAGTTCGTATCTTCTCCAGTACACCACTTCAGGATTACCCGAAAGATCAGTCATTCTATGGATGGCATTGTAATCCGTGGTAGGGTCACCAGTAGTATAGAGTGAGTAGGGACCGTTATTTATCAACTCAGCGGCAGCATCAGCGGCTATCTGGAACCAAGATTGAGAATCACCTAGATTGTGATATTTTCTCCAAGTTCCTTCATACAGAGCGACTCGGGATAGCACCAATAGTGCTGCCCATCGGTTCATACGTCCGGGAGCATTTCCATCACCCCAGTCATCAGGCATATTTTGCGCTGCAAATTGCAAATCCTCCAGCACCTTATCCATGACAAAGTTACGGTCATCTCGTTCACCTTCTAGTATGTCTAGATCATCAACACTAACAGTCTGTTCCACCCACTGAACATCACCATATTTATGGGCTTTTTCAGCGTAGAACCAACCTCGGAACAAACGAGCCTCGCCGATGTACTGATTACGCACTTCTTCAGAAACGTCTGCGTTACCGTAATTCTCTAGGCCAAAATTAATGGCTCGTACGAAATCCCATCCTCGGTAACCAAACCATTGGGGGTCATCCGGTACAGGATGACCCCCGGCACGTACTAGTTGAAAGAAATTGTGACGGGGGTGACGGGGGGCAGTGTTATCGGAGAAACCGGACACGTGCCAGATACTCCAACGCTGGCTGCTAAAACCATTATGGTGCCCCATCATGATGGGAACGTTGTTGTCATCTATAGCCAGACTATACAAGCTGTTGTTATATACGCGCATATCATTTTCTGTATTCCAGAAAACATCATTACTTATTGAATCGAGCGGTTGCCGATCCAAAAACTCATCGTTGCAGCCTAATAAAGAGACTATTAACACAAGTGATACTTTATAAATATGCTTTTTCATTTTATTCTCTTGTGAGGTGATTAAAAGGATACATTAATACCTACTGAGTACACACGTTGCTTGTAGTACTCTTGCGTTAGCGTGGGTCGTACTTCCGGATCTAGTGGGCGTCGCATTCGGGTAAACTCCCATATATTCTGACCAGCGACGTAGACTCTAGCATTGGTCATACCAATTTTACTCGCAATTGTCTCCGGAAGATTGTAGCCAAGAGTTAAGTTTTTCAAACGAACATAAGCCCCATCTTGTACGTAGCGGGTCTGAGGCTGTACATTTTGCTTAGTATTCGTTGAGATATGGGGGTGAGGGAAATAGGCATCCGGATTCGTTTCACTCCAAGTATCGGTTAGATAGTATTGCTCTACATGGCCCGCGTTGAACGGATAGAAGGCTACCCAGTTATTATTAGGCGGCCAGTATTGGTACCTCATAACGCCTTGGAAGAATACATTCAGGGTAAAGTTCTTCCAACCTAAGTTACCCATTACTCCAAAGTTGTAACGAGGGTTTTCGTAGGCGATGATTCGCTGATCACCTGGATCGTCCAAAGTATTTTCCCCACGGTTGATTACGCCATCACCGTTTAGATCAGCGTATTGGATATCACCCGGACGCCAGTTGGCTCCAAGCGCTGATTGATTGGGGGCATTGGCCACCTCATCTTCAGTTTGAAAAATACCAACGGTTTCAAATCCCCAACGCTCTCCTCGGCCTTCGTCAAAGACTACTTGCCCTTCGTAGTATTCATTCAATGAACCAGTCGGGTTGTTGTACTTGGTAATTCGAGAAACGTTATCGGATAGTGCTAAATTAACATCGTATCGCCAATTGCTGTTGATGCGGTTCTGCCAGGTTACCGAGAGCTCCCAACCTTCGGTACGTAAGTCAGCAGCATTTTGTCTGGGTTCGGGCGCTCCTAAGATAGCGGGAAGCTCTTCTCGGGTAAGCATATCCTTAGTATCCCGAGTGTATACATCAAAGGAAACATCCAAGCGGTTGCCAAACATGGTAAAGTCTAACCCTAAATTTTGGGTAATAACAGTCTCCCAAGTTAAAGTGGGGCTAACTAAGCCAGGGGCAGAAACAGCAGGAGTTCGAGCTCCCCCCGTTAGCATAAAAGGTGAATTAAACGACCCTAGTGTTGCAATGTATGGATAGTAAACGGGTATCGTACCTGCTGCATTAGCAAATATTAGCTGGTTACCAAGTTGACCGTAAGACGCCCGTATCTTTAAATTGTCTAACCAGGAAGACGTTCCGTTCATAAAGCCTTCTTCAGAAATTCTCCAAGCGGCCGAAAATGAAGGGAAGAAACCAAAGCGGTTGTCTTCAGGGAAACGGGAAGAACCGTCGTAGCGGCCATTAGCTTCAAATAAGTAGCGGTCATCGTAGATGTAGTTAACCCGGTAAAATACCCCACGAAGCGCGGTATGTTCTTTCTGACCAAAAGCCTCCTGATTTCCGGTAGTAGCGTTAATATCGGTAATAGCTGGAGTGATTAACTGGTAAGCACGGGTAGCAAAATCTTCAAAACGCCCCCATTCCTGGTTAAAACCTATCATTGGTTTGAAGAAATGCTTTCCCTTATCAATAGTATAATCTGCGTAAGTATTAATCACGTAGTATTGGTCAAAAGTAGATTCGTTTAAAATCCAATCATTACCGCTAAACCCATTGTCGATGATTAAGCCTCCCGCTAAATCTCGGTTAGCAATCACATCAATTTTGCTTTGAACATCTTGATCAGTTCGGTAAGTGAAGTTAGCCGAGAATTCACCACGGATATTTAGTCCTTTAATCGGACTTAAATTAGCTCCCTGGGTCATAATAATATCATTACGAGTCCAGGTGTCACGCCCACCGTTTTCCAGATAGGGGAAGAAGTTAGTACCTCCAAAATACATACCAATGTACTGCTCAAATTCTCCTCGGTCGCCGGGTTCCAGGTAAAAAGGAAGATCAGGAAACTGAATAGGATCTAGCGGATCCTGTCGAGCTGAAGTATTAATGTTAACGTCCCAATTGTAGAAGTGAGGTTTGTCACTGGTTTCGGTGGTAACCAACGCTCGGCTATCGAGTGTTAACCAATCGTTCACGTTAAAAGTACCTTTAAGTAAGGCATTGTAACGCTTGAACTTCTCATTCTTTTCATCATTTTTCAGATAGCCATCTCGGCTAAAGTATCCAAATGAAGCATAATAGGAAGCTTTCTCTGATGAACCGGAAACACTGATATCATATTTGCGCTGGGGAGCGAAATCAGCAATCAGCCGCTCAGCGTAATTATTGTTTCCGTAAAAACGTAACTGTCCATTAAATACACCCCACTCATTTTCTGGAGTAGGGTTCTGGCTGTAGCGAAGGGTTCCGTCTATGTAGTCTTGGTCATACTGAGGTTGTCCATTAGTACGGATGGTAGCCAAATTGCGGGCTAATACATGTTGATGGGGGTCCGTAACCGGATCAATAAAGAAAATAGGCGTGGCCATTGCCAACTCTGCTCCGAAGTTCACATTAATTTTGTCGCCTCGTCCTTTTTTGGTAGTTACCAGAATTACCCCGAATGCTGCTCTGGCTCCGTATACTGCTGCCGAGGAAGCATCCTTTAGTACAGTAACACTCTCAATATCGTTGGGGTTGATACGGTTAATGTCCATTGGTACGTTGTCCACCAGAATGAGGGGAGAACCACCGTTAATGGACTCAAAACCCCGAATGTTGAAATCGGCGGGCTGAGAAGGGTCACCGTTGCGTAGGTTTACGTTCAGGTTAGGGACAACGCCTTGCAGACCTTCACCCGCGTTAGCGATAGGGCGGTTTTCCAGAACTTCGCCGTCGGTTACCCCTACGGCACCGGTAAGGTTTACTTTTTCTTGGGTACCGTACCCAACTACCACTACTTCCTGTAAGGATTGGATATCCGGCATCATACTTAAATCAATGGTGGTGCGGCCATTGATCGCTATTTCTTCCGGTGTATATCCTATAGAAGAGAAGATAAGGGCTTCTGCATCGGACGGTACAGTTAAACGATAGTTGCCGTCTACATCGGTAATAGTACCCGTTGAAGAACCCTTGACAAGGATGTTAACCCCTGGTAAAGCTTCACTGTTCTCGCCATCGGTTACTGTTCCCGATATTTCGCTTTGGGCAAAGAGGGTGGCAGTGCTATACAGGCACAGTAGCCATACCCCCAGAGCTCTCATGAGATGAGGTAAAATTTTTCGCATTGTTAAATAGTTTAGGTTGAGAAATGATAAATAGAGGAAGATGGAGAAAGTAAAGCTAATCCATTGGGGGGAATTAGTAGAAGCGCAATACCGGCCGCCCAAGACCAGTACCGGCTAAGTCGTTGTGAATGTGTAAACATGTTGTAGTATTAGAAGTGAATAATAAAAAGAAATTGAGTAGTTGTTTTTGTCTAACTGCGGTTTGTGTGATATCTCATAGGCTTTGATTTAGGTTTCGGATTTAATTGGGTGAATGGAAAGTAACAATTAATGTATTTGAATAGTGTGATTCAAGAGTGTGATTAGGAACTGCCGTGACGGATAAGGGTGGATTAATAGCCAATTGTGGGTACAGACGCAGTAATAAGAGTCCAATCCTGAAGTGGAATAGAGGGAACCAGCCTGGAACTGGACAGTAGATGAATTGTCTCACAGCCAATATAGTAGCTATTAGGTTGTTGTGTACTAGTGCTGAATTTTACTACTTTTTTGAACAAAACCAAATAGATAGTGCAAAAAATGCAATCGCTTTAAATAATAAATGTACATCTGTTCATCATATTTCCAATGTCTACGTTTAACATGGATTACACTCGGTATCGGCGGATACTACCTCGGGAAATCTTTTGCCGACCCAATGAAATTGCTGGTCTAAAATTTTCAGCGTTTGGTCTTATTTCTTAGTGACTAACCTCAAAGCTACGTACATTAAACTATGAGCAACCTTGTGGCTGGATTGAGTAATCCATTTCGTAAAGAATTATTTTTTCATCTATTGGGTTGGCTGGTTTTTTTTGGTCTGCTAGTAGCGGTCTTTGCGTGGCCTTATCCGAACCCATTTCCGGTATTGCGCATCACCCTGGTTATGCTGGCCCTCATCGGATTCTACTATACCAATACCTTGCTGCTAATTCCCAAATTGCTGGCTAGTAAAAAGATTGCCCTATACATTGCTGCTGTGCTAGCCTGTATCTTCGTAGTCATCTCCTGGGATTTATGGATTCAACGCACCCTGAATACCGAGTTTTATCACAATAACGATTGGTACACAGGAGCCATTATTCAGCGTGCCACGCTTCTTAGCTTATTAGTACTGGCGGTTAGTGGTGGTTTAAAAATGACGAAGGAGTGGTTTAGAACCGAACGTCAGAAAAATCAGATGGAAAAAGAAAAGATGACCTCCGAGCTAGCCTTGCTGAAGTCGCAAATTAATCCTCACTCCCTCTTTAATAATCTAAATAGTATTTATTCCCTAGCAGTAAAAAAATCAGAAGATGCCCCCAAGGCGATCGTGAAGCTTTCGGAAATGATGCGGTATATTTTGTACGACTCTAGCGTAAGCCAGATTAGTCTGGAGCAGGAAATTGACCATTTGCAAAATTATCTGGACTTGCAAAAACTGAGGATGCACCGGGAAGCTAAAATTCAATTTGAAAAGAGTGGTGATTGGCAGACCAAAACAATTGCCCCTATGCTATTAGAACCCTTTGTAGAAAATGCCTTTAAGCACGGCAATATTCATCAACCCAATGCCGAAATACTACTGGATTTAGTCGTTGAGGATGATGATCTAAGATTTACGGTGCGTAATACCATAGATCAGAAATCAGTTCAGAAAGATTCGTATTCCGGCATTGGGCTAGCCAATATTCAAAAGCGTCTGAACCTGGTATATCCATTCCGGCATGCTATCCAGGTGAAACAAACCGAAGAGTACTATCAGGTAGAACTATCTATTGAACTCAGTATGCATGATTAACTGTATTGCCATTGATGACGAACCTCTGGCTCTCGACTTGGTAGAAGATTTTGCCAGTAAAGTGCCTTTCCTGAATTTGGTGGCTACCTACAATAGTGGTCTGGATGCCCTGGACTTATTGAATGACCAGCAGGTTGATCTCCTTTTTCTAGATATTCAGATGCCGGATATCAGCGGTATGCAGTTTATCAAGAGCCTGGAACATCCTCCCAAGGTGATTTTTACCACGGCTTACGCCCAACATGCGGTTGAAGGCTTCAATGTAGATGCTGTAGATTACTTACTAAAACCTTTTACTTTTGAGCGTTTTCTTAAGGCTGCTAACAAGGCCCGTCAACTTTTCCAAACCGGAACATCTTCTAACCTGACCGAAAACTACATGTTCGTAAAGTCGGGCTATGATATGGTGAAGGTGAACTATGATGACATCCAGTTTATTGAGGGGCTGAAGGACTACGTTAAGATTCATACTGAGGGTAAAACCGTAATTGCCCTACTCAGTATGAAGTCCCTGGAAGAATCGCTTCCGGCCTCTTTTTTTCGGGTACACCGTAGTTATATTATCAATTTCCGGTTTTTAGAGTCGGTCGGGCGCCGCAATGTCATTGTATCAAAAAAAGATATTCCGCTAGGAGATATGTATCGCGAGCAGTTTATGGCTAAATTGGGGCGCACCTAACGTAACCCTTATGAATTTTTTCATCAAAGGAATGACCGTGGTTTTACTGATCTGGTCGGTTCCTGCCCTCTCCCAATCTTCCACCGATGTACGAAGACTAACTCTTCCGGAGTGTATTGACATCGCCATTGCCAATAACATCTCCGTTCGACAATCGGAGCTGAGTGTCCGTCAAAATCAGGTTGCTTTAGAACAATCCAAAGCAGATTTGCTGCCTTCAGTCAACGGTAATACCAATTTTAGTTACAATGTGGGCCGAACGATAAATCAGTTCACGAATGAATACGTGAACCAACCGGTACGGCAGCAAAATATGAGCATTACGGCCGATGTGGTACTATTTAACAGCTTTCGGAAGCTAAACACCATAAAACGAAATCGCCGCGATCTGGCGAGTAGTGAGTACGGATTAGCCGCCCAGAAAAATGATATTACCCTGGATGTGCTACAAGCCTACACTCAGATTCTACTCAATCAGGAACTGCTGCGCAATGCTGAGTTTACCAACCGTACTACCCAGTCTCAATTAGAGCGTACCCAGCGGCTGGTAGATGCGGGGAGTTTGCCCATAGCTAATGTGCTACAATTAGAAGCCCAGCAAGCTACTGATGAGTTAACCATCATTAATGCGGAGAATAATCTGGAGTTAGCTCTGCTCAATCTGAAGCAAATCTTACAAATACCCGAAAGTGAACCGATAGAGATTGCTAACCTGGACGGTGAAGTACCAGAACTAGTGTCACTCCCAGAATCGGCTGACGATATTTATAATCAGGCCGTATCTACTCTCCCCCAAATAAATCAGGCTACCGAAGATATTGCCGCTCGCCGCTACGATATTTCAATTGCCAAAGCAGATTTCTTTCCGAGGATTACTGCGAGTGCTGGTATCTTTTCCCAGTACTCCAGCATTGCTCCCGATTCCATTCCCCGATCCGGTACCGACAATGTATTACGGGTATTGCCTACGGGTGATTTCCTGTTGGTACCCGATGGGTTACCAGGCTTGCCAGTAGGCAGCAGAGTGCCGGTTTTCACCGAGATTGAGTTTCCTTCGGAGCTAACGAACAACACCTATGTAAACCAACTGGATTTTAACTACCGACGATTTGCTCAAATTAGTTTGAATATTCCCATCTTCAATAATTGGCGAACTCGAACCAATGTTGCTAACGCTCAGATTGGGCTAGAAAATGCTCGTCTAAATGAATTGAATCAGAGAAATCTACTTCGTCAGACCATTGAGCAGGTTTTTTTAGATGTGAGATCAAATGCAAAACAATACCAGGCTGCTGAACGCCGAGTAGCTCAGTTATTGCGGGCATTTGAAGATACCGAACGTCGGTATCAGGCACAGGCAGTAGACATCTACGCCTATAATCAAGCCCAGAATAATCTCACTGCTGCTGAAGCTGATGTTCTTCAGGCTAAGTATAATTATCTACTCAGTCTTAAAGTGATGGATTTTTACCAGGGAAAACCACTAAGTTTCTAAAATATGGGGATGCTTGATCTACTGATGGCTCCCCTGCTGATGGGTTTGGTAATCGGACTAGGCTATTACCTGCGTCCCTGGTTTACCGACCCTACCATCAGGCCTTATTTTATCTGGGCTTTATTGGCCAAGATTGGTGGTGCATTGGCAGTAGGGTTTATCTATCAGTTTTACTACGGTGGTGGCCAACCTAGTGGTGATACTTTTAATTATCATCAGAATGCGGGCATTATTTATAAAGCCTTTGGCGATGATCCGGCAGTAGGCCTCCAACTACTACTGGCACGAGGTGAATACACACCCGAAATATTTATCTATGCTACTCGCATGTACTGGTTTCGGTCACCAACCGAGTATTTTATCATCCGAATAATCGCGGTGCTAGGTCTATTAACTTTTCACTCCTACACTGCCATAGCTATTTTGTTTGCTGCTCTGAGTTTTTCTGGAGTCTGGGCGATGTATAGAACTTTCTATAAGTTTTACCCCAAGCTGCATTTGCAGTTAGCTATTGCTATACTCTTTGTGCCGTCGGTGGTATTTTGGGGTTCAGGCATTCTGAAGGATACGATTACTTTGGGGGCATTGGGTTGGGCAACCTGGGCTATTGTAAGAGTTTTTTTTGAAAGAAAAAGTTTGCTTGCTAGCGGATTTATCTTGCTGTTTGCCTTGTATACCATCTACTCTATAAAGATATATATAGTACTATGCTTTCTGCCCCCAGCTCTTTTGTGGGTGTTTTTTAGTTTTTCCTCTCAGATTTCTTCACCTGCCATCCGGTGGATGATAACCCCCTTTGTACTTGCGGTAACTGCGGTTGTGGGTTATTACGCTATCGTAAAGGTGGGGGAAGATAATTCTCAATACTCTTTGGATAAAGTGTCCGAAACTGCTGAGATTACCGCTCGCTACCTAGCCTATATGGGAGAGAGCCAGGGTGGTTCAGTGTATACGCTCGGTGATTTTGACTTTAGCCCTACTGGAATGCTACGTAAGTTTCCTCTAGCGGTTAATGTTACATTGTTCAGACCCTATCTGTGGGAAGCTTACAATCCGGTAATGCTGCTTTCGGCGTTGGAAAGCTTTGGAACTTTGCTTCTGACACTATATGTAATTTATCGAGCGGGAATTGTTCGAGCCTTTCGGTTAGTTCTTGGTAATCCAATTATTCTTTTCTGCCTTTTATTTGCAATTGCGTTTAGCTTTGCGGTAGGAATATCTACGTATAACTTTGGGAGTTTAGTCCGGTACAAAATTCCCATGTTTCCATTTTATTTATCCGGACTATTCATACTTTGGTTCCACGCCAATGAACGTGAAAAAGTCATTTATCAACAAACCCGAAGTAATCATTCTACGATATCTAGTTAGCCTGCTATTGTTATTTCTTTGTATTAATGGGCATGGACAAGGTAGCCGAGTTTTTCTCGATCCCGACTACTACCATTTACTATCCCGTTACGAGATACTACAAGGTCAACAGGCAAGTGAGTTTGATTCCAATGTTAAAACCTATCAGCGTACCAAGGTTAGAACTTTTCTAGATAGTCTGTCGCTAAATCGTACGGTAGTTGATAAGTTTAACTTGCAGTACCTATTGAACGACAACTGGCCATTTGTTGATAGCCTTCAGAAAGAGACCAATACTGCTTTTCTTCGTTATTTTTATCGTCGCCCTAGTGATTTCTGGCACGTACAAACGAAAGGACTTCTTTTGCGAGTTAATCCCGTATTATACTTTGGGGTAGGAGCCGACGATAGGGAGGGTATTCCCTACGTTAACACAAGAGGTGTTCAAATAGATGGAGTGATTGATAAGAAGGTAGGCCTATATGCTTTCATCAGCGAAAACCAAATGGCGCTCCCAGGTTATTCATGGGATTACACTCAGCAAACGTTAACGGTACCCTACCAGGGATTTTGGAAGGGTTACGGCAGTAGAGGTATTGACTTTTTGAATACACGGGCTCACTTGAACTTTTCGGCTACCCAGCATATTCAGCTTGAGCTAGGCTACGGAAAGCACTTCATTGGAAACGGTTTCCGGTCACTGGTACTCTCCGACTTTAGTAACAATTATGCTTACTTTCGAGGAGATGTAGACGTATGGCGCATTCATTTTACGTACTTATTGGGGCAACTAACTGCTGATATTTTTGGTAATGAAACTGGGCTGTTTGGTACAACTCCATTTCCAATCAAGCAAATGGCTATGCACCGGGTCGGTATAGATGTTACCAAAAAACTCAATATTGGCTTGTTTGAGGCCATCGTTTACGGCGATGAGTCGGAGCGGTTCGATGCTCGCTACCTGAATCCGTTTGCTTTTTATCGTGTTATTGAGCAACAAAATGGGAGCAATGGAAATGCGTTGTTGGGAGTAGATGCAGACTGGATTATTGGCAAACATTGGAATGCCTATGCTCAGTTTGTGTTAGATGAACTTATTGTAAGTGAATTGCGGAATAATCAGGGCTGGTGGGGAAACAAATATGCTCTTCAAGTTGGTGGAAAGTATATTGATGCTTTCTCCATCCGAAATCTGGATTTACAGATAGAACATAATCGAGTACGTCCTTACACTTACGCTCACGAAGATTTATACCGAGCTTACACGCATTACCGGCAGCCACTAGCACATCCGCTGGGGGCTAACTTGAGCGAAACTGTGTTCCTGGCTCAGTACCAACCTTTTGGCCGACTAACACTTCGGGGAAGGGGAATATTAGCCCGGTTTGGTGCAGATACTCTCAACTCTAACTGGGGAAGCGATATTCTTTTGGACAATCGAACTCGAGAGCAAGAGTACGGTAACGAACTAGGGCAGGGTATAGCCACTGATCTAACCTCGTTAGAAGCTGTTGCTAGTTATCAAGTCTGGCATAATGTATTTGTCGATGTCAGTTATCTTCACCGATTGCAAACTGCGGCTGAACTAGATTTGGAACAGAAAACCAATTTTTTGTCGTTGAGCTTACGGGTGAATATTGAACGTATTCGGCACGACTACTAACGTTAGGGGAGTAACTGAAGAAAATTTGATGTATTTGACTTTACTGAATAGTGATCAATTACCCGTTGACGACCGGCTATTCCCATTTTTTCTCGTAGCGTGGTATCAGTTAGTAATTTTTCTAAACTAACGTACCATTCTAATTCAGTGGTCGCGTGAAACCCTTGTTTATTCGCTTCAACTATCTCAGCGTTTACCCCTACGGGTGATACTACAGCCGGAATTCCCAGGGATAAATACTGCAAAGCTTTAAAACCGCATTTACCCCTAGACCAGGGAGTATCGGTAAGCGGCATAATTCCGATTTGAATCTGCGCTAAATCCTGAATCTCGGTAGTCTGATTCCATTGGATGAATTCCAGATTTTTGATATTGAGGGTTGGAGATCGATCAGCAATTACCAAGAACTTAAAATCATAGGATTCTGATAGCCGAATTAATACCTTTTCTATTGATGACAAATACTTGAGAGTGGAGTGTGATCCGGTCCAACCAATGGTTACTGGCCGATATTGATGATTAGTTAAAATATTGTGGTGGTTCTCAGTGTCGATGGTAGTGGGGTTTATAATGGTATCAGGGTTGTACTTTCGGGCGAAGTCGGCAAGGTAATTATTACCAATACTTACCCGATAGCTCCATTGGCATACTGATTTTACTTTGCTGTGCCATTTTAATTTCGATACCCAACTATTCACCCCTGATTGGTCGGCCAGCCAGATCGCGTCATCGAAATCATAGATAATCTTCCCGTTAAGCACCTTTCCGATAAGCCATTCCACCCACGGCGGCCCTAAAGGGGTAGCTTCTCGGTGAATGAGTACTGCATCTGCTCGGTAAGACCGAAAAACGTGGTATACTCTTCGGAAATAACCGGTAAGAATACCCCATATTTTTTGAAGAATATACCCTGGCTGATAGAGAATTCGGTTAGTCTTTTCGTCAAGGAAAGAATAAGTGTTATAGTCGTAGCCTTTATTTTCTAAAGCTGATAAATACTGTTCGTAGCGAAAGCGCTGGCTAGGAGCTCCTCCCTGAGGGTAAGGGCACAGAATGATAATCAGTTTCTTTTTGCTATTTTTAGGCGTTGGCAATTTAAAAAAATGGTTAACCAGTTTATCCGGGAAGTACGTCGGCGTTTCCAACGTTTAGAAGGTAACATTTACCTTATTGAGACTGCAATGTTCGGCAATGAGCAGCAGTATATCAACCGCTGTTTGCAAACAGCTAAAGTTTCTACCATTGGGGAGGAAGTATCTCAACTGGAAAAAAGTGTGGCTAAACGGTTGAGAGTTAAATATGCGGTAGCTACCAGCAGTGGTACTGCTGCTTTGCATCTGAGCCTCATGGTTTGCGGTGTACGTATGGATGACTTAGTAATCACCCAACCATTTACATTTATCGCTACGGCCAACGCGATACAACACGCCGGAGCCCAGCCAGCTTTTGTAGACATAGACCGATCTACCCTCGGGTTGTGCCCGGATGCCCTTAGTAGGTTTTTGGATACTGAAACCAGGATGGTTCAGAGTTTCTGCTTTCACCGACAGAGTGGGAAGCGAATCTCAGCCTGTATGCCGGTACATACTTTCGGCCATCCGGGCCGGATGCTTGAAATTATAGATATTTGTCAACAATACAACATTAAGGTTGTGGAAGATGCCGCCGAAGGATTAGGAAGTAGGCTGAATAATGAATCGGATGGCTCATTGGGAGATTTTGGGGTAATCAGTTTTAACGGCAATAAAATTGTTACGTGAGGTGGTGGTGGGATGTTGGTGAAGAACGATGAACAAAGGTTTACTCAAGCTAGGGCTATTGCAACTCAGTCTAAAAATCAGATCAATGCGATCTCTACCCAGGTAGGCTACAATTATCGCATGCCCGCACTTAATGCTGCTTTGGGTTTAGCGCAGTGGAAGCATTTAGACCATAATATTCAGCAAAAGAGAGCACTTACCAATTGGTATCAAGAATTATTTTCTAACTCGGAAGTAACTATTTTCACTGAAAAACCAGACGTCTACTCCAATTACTGGCTGCAGACCGCACTTTTTCCAACCCGGGAACAACGAGATGATTTTGTTCGACAGACTAACGCGGCTCAAATTGAGACCCGGGCCGCTTGGTGTTCCTTGCATCGTCACCCTCGATTTAGGGATTGTTGCCGAGGTCCACTTCCTATTAGTGAGTGGGCTGAAGATTGTTTAGCCAACTTACCCTCTAGTATCATTCCTCATGCATAAACTGATTTTAGTAGGCGGTGGTGGACACGCCAAGTCAGTGATTGATGTAATTGAGACCCAAGCCCAATACCAGATTAATGGAATCGTAGATCGGCCGGAGAAGGTAAATAGTACGGTACTAAATTATCCAATCGTCGCTGCCGATTCTGAACTCGAGTCTTTGAATCGGGAAGATCAGTATTTTCTGCTGACGGTTGGGCAACTTACCTCAGCCCAATTAAGAGTACAGTTGTATAAGCGCATTACAGGTTTTGGAGGGAAATTAGCTACCATTATTTCTCCGTTAGCGCATGTTTCTGCTCATGCGCAGGTAGGACCGGGTACGGTGGTTATGCATCAGGCAATAGTAAACGCTGGAGCTACCGTTGGACGCAATGTAATTATCAACACCCGAGCGTTAGTAGAGCACGATGCAACAGTAGGCGATCATTGTCATATAGCTACCGGTGCCATCATAAATGGTGATGTATTCATTGGTGAGGGAGTACTGATTGGCAGTCATGCTACCATAAAGCAGGGCGTAAGCATTGCCAAAGGTAGTGTTATCGGAGCGCATACTTACGTTCATCAGAGTATCAGTAAACCCGGTGTATACGCTGGGGTACCCGCCCGATCTATTAAATGAACTACGAAGTAAATTTTGAAAAGTATAAGATTACATTCTCCGCCTCAGCGCATACTGATTGGTAAAGGTTTTTCGTTAGAAATATTGTTTCTACCTTAGTATTCTACTACCCTAACTTATTGGCTATGACTAAAGCAGAGCGTATTCGATTAATCAGAAATTATTTTGAGGAAATCGACAGTATTGAAGGTGAGATTCCATGCATTCTTTGGCGCCACACCAAACAACGAGATGTTTATCTGTACTCCAGGGAAGATGAGTCCTTAGCCAATCATGAGATAATTCTAGTCAAAAGTTCAACCCCAAAGGTGGACAAAGCATTGAAAAATGCTGTGAAGCACTACTTCCAAACGGCCGAAGAGCTAACAGTTTTATTGAATTCGTTAGTAATTTCTTATGGCAAGCCAAAAAACAAGACCCAGAAAATAACAAATATCCGGCTACCGGAAACTAATAATGAGTTTAAGAACGGTTGGCAAGAAGATTTAAGACTACCAGAGGATACTGGTCGTTTAAAAGACGAACCGGTAAAGACACAGAGGTTTAGTGCTAACTTTATTGATTCTGCCCTTCCTCAGCAGTCTGATTTCTCTGGCCACGAAACAGTAAACTTCTCGCATTATTACCAACCAAAACCGAAAGAAAAAAATATTTTACCAATTGTAGGACTTGTCTGTGTGTTTATATTTCTAGTTGCAGCATTGATAACTAATCCTAGTTTAGAAAAACACCGATTGGTAGTACAAAGACAAGTGCAATCTGTAATCAACAGCTCTTTTACATACGGTAGTAATTCTGAAAATAATATTCAAAATGTTTCTACTTCAGGTGGAATACAAACCGAGCTAAATGTAACATCAAGTATTGAACGGGCTAACTTCTTTCTCTTTTCTCTAACCAAACTAAGCTTACCTTCCGATTCGGAAATTATCGGATTTGGAATGTTCGGAAATGTGTTTGTTGACGAAGAAGAATTGAAGTTATTCTCCTCTCAAATTTCCGAAATGCCTATAGCGAATTTGGATAGACAGACTAATCAATCTACTTCAAGTTCTGATGTTGATGAGATGAAAAGTACCGTGATTGTAGCTGTCATGGAAAAGTTTTTTTCTGATCCGATAAGCAAAGATGAGCTAACTTATAAATTTGTTTTTCACAATCGCTCGGAGCGGGATCTTACATCTTTAAGAGGTGAGGTAGTCTTTTCAAATAGTTCAGGAGAAATATTGGAGGTGTTACCTTTAATTTACGATCGTGCATTGGGCAAAAATGAGAAGGCAATCTATCATGTGACGCAGCAAATATCCCCTACGAGTAATCGAGCTAAGAAATTAGTAGAAACTGAGCTTTCAGATTTAATTGTGGATTGGGAGCCTACTCAAATTCGCTATAGCGACGGCACCTCACTGAGTATGTAGCAGTTGAGCTGACAACTAGACCAAGTTTTTAACAGCATATTAGGTAAACTAAGGCAATATTTGCAATTTAAGCTGATATTTATTCGCTTAATTGCATTTTATGAAACGCCAAACCTACGTCTACACTATTACCTTTATCGCAGCCCTTGGGGGCTTTTTATTTGGTTTTGATACAGCCGTTATCTCCGGTGCCAACCCTTTCATTCAAAAGTATTTCAATCTTGACGAACTAGCGCTGGGTTGGGCCGTATCCAGTGTAATTGTTGGTTGTATTATAGGAGCATTCTCTGCGGGCTTTGTCAGCGATTTGTTCGGAAGGAAACGGGTACTGATTGTCACGGCTTTGCTGTTTACGCTCTCTGCCATTGGTACCGCACTGGCTACTGATTTTACTTTTTTTGTGTTAGCCCGAATTTTGGGGGGAATTGGGGTAGGAGCAGCCTCCGCACTTTCCCCCACGTATATCGCTGAAATTTCCCCGGCTGATCGGCGCGGACGATTAGTATCAATCAATCAGCTAACCATTGTGATTGGTATTTTGGTGGTGTACTTTACCAACTTGCTGTTTGCCTCGAGTTTCGGTGACGAAAGCTGGAGATATATGTTAGGTAGTGAAGCCTTACCTGCCCTTATGTTCTTTGGTTTGCTATTTATCATTCCAGAAAGCCCTCGCTGGTTGTTTAAAAATCATCAGGAAGCCAAGGCACGAGAGGTACTGAAGAAGCTAGAAGGTGAAAGCCACATTGCTGAAGAAATGAGCGAAATTGAAGAATCGCTACGCGGAGAACAAGAGAAAGTAGCATTTGCTGATTTGTTTAAAGGGGGAATGGCGAAAATTACCTTCATTGGGATCGTTTTAGCTATGCTGCAACAACTGGTAGGTATTAACGCCATCATCTATTACGCTCCTACTATTTTTGCCTCGGCGGGTGCGGGGCTGGAATCGGCTTTAGCTCAAACAGTTGCGATTGGAGGAGTTAATCTACTTTTCACCTTTGTGGCCATTAATCTGGTAGATCGGCTGGGACGTAAGCCACTACTCCTGGCTGGTTCGGTAGGTATGACAGTCTCGCTGACCTTTCTTTCAATTTCTTTCTTAAGTGATGGTGGAGCTGGTTACGGAGTACTGTTCTCCATTCTTGGTTACATTGCATCTTTTGCCGCTACGCACGCTGCCGTGATGTGGGTGATGGTATCGGAAATATTTCCTAATAAATACCGAGGTTCCGCTATGTCTGTAGCTCTGTTTATGCACTGGAGCTCTACCTACTTGGTGACCCAAACTTTCCCTTGGTTATTAGCCAATAAAGGGGGAGCCTTCTCATTTGGGATTTTCGCAGTGATTGCTGCCTTTAGCTTCGTATTTGTCTGGTTCTTTGTTCCCGAAACCAAGGGTAAATCACTGGAGCAGATCGAGAAAGAACTTCAAATCAGCTAGACGGAAGTCCTGATCGGTTACCAATCGGGACGGGTGAATGACATCCGAACTGGGAAACTTGAGACCTGAGAAGTTTGGAATTTAACCATTGAGTAATCGAACAATTTAACAATCGATTAGATGAAACCACTTTGGGGGATTGATCTGGGAGGTACTAAAATAGAAGGGGTAATTCTTGAAAATGCAGATAGTGCCAAATCGCTCTGCCGGATGCGGATTCCGACCGAACAGGAGCAGGGATATCAGCATATTCAAAATCAGATCCAGAAATTACTTCACCAAATGACTGATGAAACCGGTCTAAAGCCCGAAAAGGTGGGTTTTGGAACGCCGGGTACACTTGACCCCCTACTTCAAACCCTTAAGAATAGTAACACCACCTGTCTCAATGGGAAAGCTTTTGTGAAAGATATGGAAGCCAAGCTAGGTATTCCGATAGTAATTGCTAATGATGCAAATTGTTTTGCCTTGGCCGAAACCCGATTAGGAATTGTGAAGGAAAAAATGCCTGATGCCCGAGTTGTTTTTGGCGTGATCATGGGCACCGGAGTTGGGGGAGGAGTGGTGATTGACGGTAAAGTATGGAATGGCCGGCAGGGCATCGGTGGTGAATGGGGACATAACTTCCTAGATGAATCGGGAGGGGTAGCCTATACGGGGAGGAAAGGGGTGGTGGAGACTGTTTTGGCCGGTCCATCTTTGGAGGATTTTTACCAAAGGCACACTGGTACAAAGCGAACGCTTAAAGAAATTTATCAACGTTGCAAAACGGGAAATGATGAAACTGCTCAGCAAACTATTCAGCGGTTAACCGAATTCTTCGGATTAGCCATTTCGGTGGTCATCAACATTCTTGACCCAGACGCTATCGTGCTGGGAGGGGGAGTAGGCAATATTGATGAACTCTATATGGATGGGGTAGAAGTGGTAAAAAAATACATCTTCAATAACCGATTGGATACTCAGTTTTTTCGTCCGAAACTAGGAGATAGTGCGGGGGTATTTGGCGCCGCTATGCTGGTAAGTTAGTTACTGATTAACTACTGCCAGGTAGAGTAATCCCGCTAAAACTCCACCAACAACCGGTCCGATTACCGGAATCCAGGCGTATCCCCAGTCACTGGAACCCTTGTTAGATATTGGGAGTAGAGCATGCATAATTCGAGGCCCTAGATCACGAGCTGGATTTATGGCGTAGCCCGTAGTTCCTCCCAGAGACATACCGATGGCAAAAACCACCAAGCCAACGGGTAATGCGCCCAAGGCTCCTAATCCAAATTCTACGTCCGAGAATTCCGCAGCTTTCAGCTCCGGTGGGGCAATAGAGAGAGCAGCGAAAACCAGTACAAAAGTGCCTAACAGTTCAGAATAAAAGTTAGAAAAGGTTTTACGAATTTCAGGAGCAGTAGCAAAAATAGCTAGTTTAGCTCCGGCATCGGATGTTGCTTCCACGTGTGGCCGATACATCAGCCAAACTAAGGTAGTACCGGCGGCGGCACCCAGCATTTGGGCCAGGATGTAGACAGGAACATTAGCCCAATCGAATACTCCTGCAGCGGCTAATCCTAAGGTTACGGCCGGATTGAGGTGGGCACCACTATAAGGAGCTACAGTGAATACAGCAACAAACACAGCCATTCCCCATCCGGCGGTGATAACGATCCAACCAGAGTTATTTCCTTTGGTTTGATTGAGTACGACGTTGCATACCACCCCGTTGCCCAAAATTAAGAGTAGGGCGGTTCCGATAAATTCAGCCGTGAAATTGGTCATCAGTAGTAGGTTAGTTTAATATGTATCCCGAGGCTAATTCTTGGTAGTGTTGTATTTGTTGCTGTTGCCACTCTTCATCTTTTCTAAGTTTTTGCGCTAACAGTTCGGCAACTTTAGGTGCCATCTCTACGCTGGCACGAGCATTTAGTAATAAGGCTCGAGTACGGCGAGCAAGAAAATCTTCCACGGTGCGGGCCATCTCGTTCTTGGCAGCCCATACTACCTGGGCTTGAATAATCGGTAAATCAGGATGCAAGGGCTCACCCAGTTCGGGTTTTCTATCAACCATTTTACGGATGGCGATGGAATCGGAGCCGTAAAACCACAGCGGGTTGGCCGAATCAACATGGCGCAACCAACCTCGGATGCGAAATTCTTTGGTTATAGAATCCAGATCTTCCAACCCTTCAATCAGGGCTGCTTTATCCACCGCATCTTCTCCCATTTTACGGTACGTTGTCCATTTCCCCCCTGTAATCGTCAATAAACCGGAAACCGAAACGATGATGGAGTGACTTCGAGAAATTTGGGAGGTACTTTTATCATCTGAAGTTTTTACTAGCGGACGTAGGCCAGCGAAAACACTCTGAACATCATCTCTGTGTGGATCTTTGGTCAGATACTGAGCAGCATGATCTAAAATAAAATCAACCTCCTCTTCCAAAGCCCTAGGTTCTAACGAAACATTGTTAACCGGAGTATCGGTGGTACCGACGACTACTTTGTTATTCCAGGGAACCGCAAACAACACGCGCCCATCATCCGTTTTAGGAACCATAATGGCTGAATCACCCGGTAAAAACTCTTTATCTAACACTACGTGTACTCCCTGGCTAGGCTGCACTATATCACTGGCTTCGGGATCATCCATTTGGATCACATGGTCCACAAATACTCCGGTGGCATTGACCACTACCCGGCCATTGATCTGGTATTCTTTTCCGGTTTCCAAATCTTGGGCAATAACTCCCGATACCATACCGTTTGTTTTGAGTAGTCCGGTAACTTTCATGTAGTTGATCAGGCTGCCACCATTGTCAGCACAGGTTTGAGCCAGGTTAATGGCTAGCCGAGCATCATCAAACTGTCCGTCGTAGTAGATTACTCCACCTCTTAGGCCTTCTTGTTCTACCGTGGGGATCTTTTCAATAGTTTCTTCTTTACTTAAGCTTTTAGACGGACCCAGCCCTAGTTTACCCGCCAGCATGTCGTATACCTTCATACCCACCGTGTAGAAAGGACCACCCCACCAATCGTAGGTAGGAATTACAAAAGCCTGATTATGTACTAAATGCGGAGCGTTTTTCATCATGAGCCCCCGTTCGTGCAGAGCTTCAATGACTAGAGAGACATCTCCCTGCTGAAGGTAACGAACGCCTCCGTGAGCCAGCTTAGTGCTACGGCTGGAGGTGCCTTTAGCAAAATCGGCCTGCTCTAACAACAAAGTACTGTAGCCGCGGCTGGCTGCTTCCAAGGCAGTACCCAAACCAGTGGCTCCTCCCCCAATTACAATAACATCCCAGACACTCTCGAAGGAGTCCAGGTTTTCCAACATAATGTCGCGATCCAATCCATTCATAAAAAATTATTCTTCAGACTTAACCCAGTTTCTCGATCGGCCTACCGCTTCGTCCCAGCGGGAGAGCAGTTCTTCATGATTGAAATCGGCATTAGGATTAAAAGTTTGGTCAACATCCCACTGGCTTCTGAGTTCATCAATATTTTTCCAGAAACCTACCGACAGGCCCGCCAGGTAAGCGGCTCCTAATGCAGTGGTTTCCATCACTTTAGGCCTGACTACCGAAATACCCAGAATATCCGCCTGAAATTGCATGAGTAAGTTGTTGGCCGAAGCACCACCGTCTACTCTTAGTTCTTTAAAAGGAATTTGAGCGTCTTTGTTCATGGCCTGCATCACATCCGAAGTCTGGTAGGCGATGCTTTCCAATGCTGCCCGGGCAATATGACCGGCTTCACTGCCCCGCGTAAGCCCTACAATGGTTCCTCGGGCGTACTGATCCCAATGGGGGGCACCTAATCCAGTGAGGGCAGGAACGAGATAAACATCACCATTGTCGTATACCGAATTAGCTAGTTTCTCCACTTCCGAAGAGGACTGAATGATCTTCAAACCATCCCGTAACCACTGCACAATAGCACCTCCTACGAAAATACTTCCTTCCAACGCGTAGGTAGTTTTTCCATCAATTTGCCAAGCAATGGTAGTCAACAGGTTATTTTTGGAAGCAAAAGGTTTATCTCCAGTATTGAGCACTACAAAGCAACCGGTACCGTAGGTGTTCTTGAGCATCCCCGGTTCGGTGCAAAGTTGACCAAATAAAGCGGCCTGCTGATCACCGGCAATGCCGCTCAAAGGAATTGGTCCTCCAAATAGTTCTGGGTCAGTTTCGCCGTAGACCTGGCTACTGGGTACAACCTGAGGTAGCATACTCATAGGAACTCCGAGATGCTCAGTAATGGTAGTACTCCACCATAGTTTATGAATATCATAAAGAAGGGTACGGCTGGCATTGGTCACATCGCTAATGTGCAGATGACCCCCGCTAAGTTTCCAGATGAGCCAACTGTCGATGGTTCCAAACGCTAATTCTCCTTGTTGAGCCTTTTCTCTGGCACCTTCTACATTTTCCAGTATCCATCTAACCTTGGTTCCGCTGAAGTATGCATCTGCCAGTAAACCAGTTTTGCTTCTAATAGTGTCTTCAAAGCCTTCCTTTCGGAGTTGATCGCAATAATTGGCGGTTCGGCGATCTTGCCAGACAATGGCATTGTAAACAGGTTTACCTGTTTTTCGATCCCAAACCACTGTAGTTTCTCGCTGGTTAGTGATACCGATACCAGCGACATCCTGGGCAGAAATACCAGCTTTTTTTAGAACCTCTTGAGCTACGGCTAGTTGAGAACTCCATATTTCTTCCGGATTATGCTCAACCCAACCTGGTTTGGGAAAGTACTGCTTAAATTCTTGCTGAGCAGTGAAAGCGATAGAGCCTTGATGATCGAATAGGATGGCGCGGGAACTGGTAGTGCCTTGGTCTAAGGCCAAAATGTATTGGGACATAATGTTGGTTGTGTTGGGGGCACTAAAATAACGGAAAGCTGATTCAAGTCAAATTCAACGTACGAATAGAAGTAGTCTCTGGTGAACTATATTTCACAATATCGCTTATGAGAAGGAGGTAAGGATTAATTCCAAAATTCTGATTTAGTCCGTAATTTAGCGTATATCAGTAAAACACATTTTTTCGTAATCACTACTATGAGATTCTATTTTTTGATCTGCCTGCTGTTAGTTGCTTCCTTAAACGCAGTAGCTCAGATTCTTGAAGCCCAGGAACCTTTGATTACGGATCGTCCTGGGCAGGGTACGGATGCTCCCTATGTGCTAACTCCAGGCGAGGTGCAAGTTGAAATGGGTTTTTTGTACCAGGATGATTCTAATCTGGATCAAACGGTAATTTTATATCCCAACACTTTGGTTAGAATTGGGGTGCTAGAACGACTCGAGCTCAGAGCTAGCGCGACACTGTTTCAGCAAGGCCCCCGCGATGAAACGTACGTATCTCCGGTTACTCTCGGAGCCAAGATTGATGTGTCGGAAAACCGCGGACTTATTCCTAAATCGGCGGTTATCATTAATTTTACATTACCTCGGGAGGGACCTGAAGAGGTACTGAATCTGGCTGCCCAACCCGAGATACGGTTACTAATGAACCATGGAATCACTTCCAACTTTTCTATTACTACTAATTTGAGTGCTGCCTGGATTAATGTGGAAGATGTAGTAACATTTCCTCTGCATTCTTATGCCGCCTCTTTTGATCTGGGAGTTACCGAATACATCACTACCTTCGCTGAGTTCTACGGATTTTGGTCCCGTTCCGACACTTCGCACCTGTTCAATTTTGGCGGAACTATACTGCTACTTCCTGATTTACAACTGGATTTATCGGGTGGGCTTGGGCTGACGAAAAATGCACCCAACTATTTTGTGAGTGCCGGATTTTCGGTACGTTTTTAGTTAATAATATTTATTGTCAACAGAGGGTTTTTCTATTCAAATAATTTCTCTGATTTGGCCTGAACAGTAAAGTGAAACGATTAGATTGCTCTATTAGAATTCATTCAACATGTTTAAAAAAATAGCCATTGCATTAGCCTTTTCCCCTCGGTTTGAGGCCTTGCTGCACGAAACCAAGCGGTTTCAGGATATATTTGATGCTCAGTTAATTATCATACACGTTGGAAGTCCTGATGCTAAGAAGGAGCAGATACTCAAAGAAAAATTAACTGAAATCGGCTTTACAGAAAATCAGTATAAAATTATTTGGAAGCAGGGTGATCCGGCTCGACAAATTTTGTCGGTCTGCCGCAGAGAAAAAGTCGACCTTCTGATTGCCGGAGCTATGAAGAAGGAGAATATTATTCGCTACTATATTGGTTCAGTTGCTCGTAAGATCCTTCGCAAAGCTGACTGCTCCGTACTGATGCTGATCAATCCTTCTTCAAATCCCAAACCCTTCCACAAGATTGTGATCAACGGAGGAGAAAATGAGTATCTGCTATCAGCATTGCAGAAAGGCTGTTCTTTAGGAAAAATCGAGAATGCCGCTCAGTTACATATTCTGCGAGAAGTAAGAATGTACGGACTGGCAATGGCAGTCGCGGGTGAAGAGGGAAATGAAGATGAATATACCGAAACCCGACGACGACTGTTAGAGGATGAAAAACAAAAAGTGCGAAAATTGTTGGACGATATTGACACTGAATCGCTGCACATCAATATCAAGATTTTTGCTGGCAAACCGGAGTACGAAATTGCCAAGTATAGCAAACGGATTAAAGCTGATTTGCTCATCTTAGGCGCCCCTGATCATAAACTAAGCCTGATAGATCGGCTTTTTCCTCACGATTTGGAATACCTTTTGGCTGATCTGCCTAGCAACCTTCTCATTGTTCACAAAAAGTGACATGAGAATACTGGTAAAACATTATTCCAATTTTCTTTGTCTCAATGTAAACGTTCATTAACCCTCAATGGATAAATTAGCCCACCACGAAGTAATCAGTCTCTTGCTACAACTTAGCATTATGCTCGGGATGGGTAGACTTATGGCGGAGATTTTTCGCAGCTTGAATCAACCAGCGGTAGTGGGAGAAATCCTAGCGGGAATCATTTTGGGACCTACCTTACTCGGAATGGCCTTTCCTGAACTCTCAGCCAATCTGTTTCCGAATCAAGGACCTGCAGCCTTTGCACTAGATGGCTTTATTCAGATGGCGGTTATTTTGCTACTTTTTATTGCTGGCCTGGAGGTAGAACTTCATATTGTGTGGCAGCAAGGGAAACAAGCGCTACTCACTAGCTTGTTCGGTCTAGCTATTCCACTAGCGGTAGGGTTTGCTGCTACCTACTTTTTTCCGGAATTTTTCAACCTTAACAATATCGATCAGCGAATAGTATTTGCCCTGTTTATCGGTACTGTGTTAGCTATTACTGCTTTACCGGTCATTGCCAGGGTGCTGATGGATCTGGACTTGTTTAAGTCTCGCTTGGGTATGCTGATTATTGCTTCAGCAATGATCAACGATCTATTAGGCTGGCTAATTTTCACTATCATTTTATCCATGATGGGTACGGCAGCGGGTATGAGCGTTTGGCAAACCATGTTGCTAACCATTGGCTTTGCATTAGGAATGCTGACTATTGGTAGAGCACTCATTAATGCAGGTTTGCCCTGGGTTAACCGTAAGCTCTCTTGGCCGGGTGGAGTTCTGTCTATTTCTCTGGTAGTGTGTCTGCTAGCCGCGGCGTTTACCGAATCTATCGGGATACACGCTATTTTTGGAGCCTTTATCATTGGAGTGGTAGTGGGCGACTCCCAGTACTTTACCGAACGAGCCAAGGAAATTCTCCATCACTTTATTAATAATATTTTTGCTCCGCTCTTTTTTGTGTCCATTGGGCTGCATATTAATTTCGTAGATAGCTTTAGCTTAGGTTTAGTACTGGCGGTGATTGCACTAGCTTTCATAGGAAAAGTAAGCGGAGCCTACGTTGGTGCCCGAGTAGGAGGATTACCTCGTGCTCGGGCGTTAGCTGTAGGTTTTGGCATGAACACCCACGGTACGCTAGAAGTGATTCTGGGTTCAATAGCGTTGGAAGAAGGGTTAATCAATGATCAGGTATTTGTCGCTATTCTGGTAATGGTAGTCTTTACCATTATGACATCCGCCCCGTTAATGAAGTACTGTGTACGAATTGATAACACGGCAAAGCCCAAAACTAGTTCGGTGATAAAAACTAACGAACAGCCCATGGAGCTTCCCTAGTTTTTTAGCTACGGATGGCTACTACTGGATCGAGGCGGGAAGCTGAAATGGCAGGTATGAGTCCCGAAATGATGCCGATGCTGCTGGATACCACTAATCCCACCACAATATTCTTCACAGTGAGCTGCAAGTCTAGTGAGCCAAGTGAAATAAAAGTAGCGAAGTATACCAGAACCATCCCAACCAAGCCCCCGATTAAGCTCAAGAAAATAGCTTCAAACAAAAATTGTAGCAGAATAAAGTAGTTTTTCGCCCCTAGCGATTTTTGGATACCAATAATATGGGTTCGCTCTTTCACCGATACGAACATAATATTGGCAATACCGAAACCCCCGACCAGAATTGAAAAACTACCGATAATCCCACCGGCAATACTGATTACATTAAAGATATTGCTAACCACCTCAGCAAAGGCTTCCGGACGGTTTATAGCGAAGTTATTTTCCTCACGAGGCCTTAATCCGCGTCTTCCTCTCATGAGGCCAATTACCTCAAATTCAAGCTCTTTTAGCCCCTCGTCTTCCTCAAACCCTTTAAAAGCAATAGTAGAGCTTACCCCAAAGCGGCTGCGACTTGCGTAAATTTTTAGCAAGCCCTGGTAAGGAATATAGCAGGTTAGGTCAGCACTGGGGGCATCATCTACAATGTTTTTACCTTGCTCGGCCAGCACTCCAATGACAATAAATTTGTTTCCCTTCAGTTTGATCGTTTTTCCTAAAGGGTTGCTGGTTGGGAATAAAGTTTTAGCGATTTCAGAACCAATAATAGCTACGTCACGGGCTAACTCCACTTCCCTTAACGAAAAGTATCGCCCCTGATTGATTTCAACGTCAAACACCTGATTGTATTGGTAGGACGACCCAACCAAGTACACCTCGCCGATGCTGCTGTTACGGTATTCTAAGGTTAAGTTTTCGCGATCGGCAAAGATGGTTACAGCCGAAGCTTGAGTAACTCTCGACTGCAAAAAATCATACTCGTTTTGGGTGGGCTTGGGCCGAGTTATATACTTCCTCCTAGGATATTTATCCTGAAAGAGCCAGGGCCACTTTTCTACCCTAATCACTTGGTCGCCTAGGAAATCCAGACTATCTCGAATGCTTCGCTCGAGGGAATCGATGAGGGTGAAAACGGATATAATTGCAAATATGCCGATGGTAACACCTAACAGCGAAAGCGTAGTTCTAAGCACATTCGACCGCAGGGCTTCAATGGCTGAAGCCAGGCTTTCGCCAATAAGACGGATTAGTAAGATCATTTTATCGAAAAGTATCCTAAAAAAAATGGAACTCAATAGATTTTACCTAACGTTTCTCTCCCGTTACAGACAAATCTATATCTTTGCAAACTGCTATTGAGATACACTTCCAAATTACATTAATTAGCGCAACTGTCCATGAAGCATTCTGAGTTTAAGTACAAATTTGACGAAAAAGACCGCGAAAAACTTATTGCTCTACATCCTGAAGAGAACCGAGACGATTCCCGACTGATGGTGATACACCGGGATACGGGTGATATTGAGCATAAGGTTTTCAAAGATATTGTGGATTACTTTGAAGAAGGTGATGTGTTTGTGGTAAACGATACCAAAGTATTTCCTGCGCGTTTGTACGGAAACAAAGAAAAAACCGGAGCGAAGATTGAGGTCTTCCTGCTACGGGAGTTAAATCCGGAAATGAACCTTTGGGATGTTTTGGTTGATCCAGCCCGTAAAATCCGGGTAGGAAATAAACTGTATTTTGGCGAAGGCGAACTAGTAGCAGAAGTAATTGACAATACTACCTCCCGAGGCCGTACCATCCGCTTCCTTTACGAAGGTGATCGTGAGGCTTTTTACGAAATGATCAATACGCTGGGTGAAACTCCTTTGCCCGATCATTTTAAGGAGCGTCGTAAAGTAGAACCTCAGGACCGGGAGCGATTCCAGACTATTTACGCGGAAAACGTTGGGGCGGTAGCGGCACCTACAGCAGGTCTGCACTTTACAAAACAACTGCTTAAGCGCTTAGAAATTAAGGGTATTGATGTAAGCCCTATTACCTTGCACATTGGCTTGGGTACCTTTCGCGACGTTGAGGTTGAGGATCTGACCAAGCATAAGATGGATTCAGAGAACTACCGAATCACAGAAGAAACCGCAAATTTTGTTAATCGCGCCCTGGATAATAAGCAACGGGTATGTTCCATTGGGACCACTTCTATGCGGGCATTAGAGTCTTCGGTATCTGCTAGTGGCCGGTTAAAAGCTAACGAGGGCTGGACCGATAAATTTATTTTTCCTCCCTACGAGTTCAAGATTTGCAATGCCCTAGTGACTAACTTTCACCTACCACAATCAACCTTGCTGATGATGGCCGCCGCATTTGGTGGGTACGATCTGATTATGAAGGCCTACGAGATTGCGGTGAAAGAAAAATATCGCTTTTTCACCTACGGTGATGCAATGCTGATTATCTAGCCTGCTTGCTTCATTATCGGTATTCACTCCCGATTTTATGAAAAAACATGCAGTGATTGTAGCCGGTGGCCAGGGTAGCAGAATGCAATCCGACATTCCTAAGCAATTTCTTGAAGTTGCAGGGAAGCCCTTGCTGATGCATACTCTGGAGATATTTTTTTCCTTCGATGTTTCAATGCCTTTATGGTTAGTGCTGCCTCAAAGTGAGCATACCCGTTGGCAACAACTATGCGAACAGTACGATTTTCAAATCCCTCACTACGTAGTAGTTGGAGGGAGTTGCCGTCCGGAATCAGTGTATAAAGGGGTGAAATGTATTAATGATAAGAGTTGTCTGGTGGCCGTTCATGATGGAGTGCGTCCGTTGGTAGATGTACAACTGATTGAGCGTAGCTTTAGTGTTGCCGAGAAGCAGGGAAGTGCTATCGCAGCCGTTCCGCTGAAAGATTCAATACGCGAGGTAACGAAAATGGGAAGTGTAAGTCGAAATCGGGCTGATTACCGGTTGATGCAAACACCTCAGACCTTCCAACTGTCATGGCTACTGGACGCTTATGATAAACTAGATACGTTAAGTGATTTTAGTGATGAGGCCAGCTTGGTGGAAACGGCTGGTAGGCGGGTAACCCTGATTGAGGGTAATTATCAGAACATTAAAGTAACCACACCAGAAGATTTATGGGTAGCGGAAGCCTTTCTGAAACAAAAGGCTTCCCAAAAATAGGTTCAGGCTTAGGCGGTTAATATTCGTCTTCGTTAAAGAAAAAGTCTTCTTTTGTAGGATAATCCGGCCAAATTTCCTCAATGTTTTCGTAGGGCTGACCATCGTCTTCAAGTTCCTGTAGGTTCTCTACAACTTCTAACGGTGCACCTGAGCGAATCGAGAAATCTATTAGCTCATCTTTGGTGGCCGGCCAGGGGGCATCTTCTAAATAGGATGCTAATTCTAAAGTCCAGTACATACTTACCAAATTTTCTCGTGTAACGTTTACTTACTTTAATAGTCTAAAGGCGCTGAATAATAAAATTGTATCTATAATTCCAAAAGGATTTTGACAATTTTCTTACCAAAGGGAATTTTCCGGATGTGAGAAAACCCCAAATCAATTACGTGGGAAAGATATTCGCCGAAAAAAAAGTTTCAATAATAATCTACTTTTTAAGATAAGTACTTATCGAGATCATTTTGTAACTCATTCAGCATCTCTTTTTTCACCTGCACCTTTCTGATTTGAGAACGCAAACGGCCAGCGGCTCTTCGGTCTTCTTCCGAAGAATGCCTCCCGATCGTAGTGTTCAACAGGTGCTGATTTTCAGCTTTAAACCGGCTAAGCTCTTCTTCGTCTCGCTCTATCAAATTAGCCAACAACGCTATTTTTTGTTGCAATTGTTCGGGTGAGCTTAGATAGAAATAATCTTGATTACGATTTACGACCAGTCGTTCCAGAAAATTTGTTTCTAATGCCTTCTCACAGGCATGGTTAAATGTTTCGGTGAGCTCTATTGAGCGCTCTCGAGAGATACGACCCGAATTTTTCCAGGAAAGTCTTAATCGCTTCACCTCATCCATCATGTTTACTTGCTGGTTGCCAATCAACTCTTCGGCCTTGGCAATTAAACTTTTCTTCAAAGTCATCGCCTCTTCCGGACTCATATAGCTGGATTGGCCTCCGCCGTAGCGGTCACCGCCGCCTCGCTGGTCGCGGTAATTTCCCCGAGGTGGTCCGCCATAACCACCACTTTGCCGACCGTAACCACCTCGGCTGGAGCGGTCATAACCTTCAGACCGGCCATAGCCTCCCTGATTATAGCCCCGGGATTGATAATCCCCATAACCGCCCGAGCGGTAATCACCACTACGGAATAACTTGCCAGTCAGTGACTTATGATTTCTAAATAGCTTGGAGTAGTGCATTCCCGGAATTTTACCCACCTCGCGCCATTCACCTTGTAGCTCTTTCGCTCTTTCCCGGGCTTGCTGCCGATCGGGAGACTTGAGTAGATGGTAAAGTTCGTTGTTAATCTCGCGGTAACGCTTAATGCGGTTATACACCATTTGCTTACGCTCCTCAAAAAATTGCTTTCGGCGTTGGAAGAAGTTATCCAGAATTTCGTTGAAACGTCCTTCAATTTCTTCCTGTTTATCTTCGTCAACCGCTCCGGTCTTAATCCATTTACCTTTAATTTCTTTGAGCTGATCGGTAGCTTCTTGCCAATCGGAGCTAAATTCGAAGGGTTCTGCCTCGGCAATGAGTGCTCGCTTGATTTCGAGGTTTTTAATCCGGTTTTGGGCAATAATCTCTCGTAATTTTTCCTCAATCACATCTAGCCGCTCGTATAGACTAGGGTAATCGCCTAGCGCGTCAAACTTAGCCAAGCTTTCCCTCATGTGGATAAGTTTCATTAGGTATGAGCCCTTATTTTCCGATTCTTCTACTGCTTCTTCTAAATTGGCTACTTTATTTTTAGCCATTTCAAATCGGTCTTCAAAGTACTTTATGGTAGAAGCTTCACTTTCACGTACTTCGCCAATTTCGCGTTCAGAGTATTCAAGAAAGGCATTTCGGTAAATTTTACCGTCTTGAATGAATCCATAGTTTGTCGTTGCCTGATCCAATTTTTTAGGGTTTTAGAGTTGATAATTCGGTGAATCAATAAATAGTGGTCAATAATCAGGTTTTTAATCTTCTATTGTTCGCAATGATTATGATTTTTCAGAAATTACGCAAAAATATTATTTAATTACTGATAACCTGAAAATAGCACGTAGCTATATCTAATCTAAACGAAGAATTTGCAGATTGTTAAATTATGAGCGACGAAAAAATAATTTTTTCAATGGCGGGGGTATCTAAAATTTATCCGCCTCAAAAACAAGTATTAAAAAACATTTATCTATCCTTTTTCTACGGAGCAAAGATCGGAGTGTTGGGTTTAAATGGAGCTGGTAAGTCATCTTTGCTCCGAATTATAGCTGGAAAAGACCAGGAATACCAGGGTGAGGTAGTTTTTTCTCCTGGTTACTCGGTAGGAATGCTAGAACAGGAACCAGAACTCGATCCTGAGAAAACAGTGAAACAGGTCGTAGAAGAAGGAGTGGCTAAGACGGTCAGTCTGCTGAGGGAGTTTGAAGAAATTAACGAAAAATTTGCTGATCCAGCCGTTCTGGAAGACCCGGACGCCATGCAAAAGTTAATTGATCAGCAAGCTCAAGTACAGGAGAAACTGGATCATGTAAATGCCTGGGAATTGGATAATAAGTTAAACCAGGCTATGGATGCCCTTCGCACCCCACCAGAAGATGCTATCATCAAAAATCTCTCAGGAGGGGAAAAAAGAAGGGTAGCTTTATGCCGACTGCTGCTTCAACAGCCGGACGTGTTACTGTTAGACGAACCTACCAACCACCTGGATGCCGAATCAGTGCAGTGGTTGGAGCAACATCTGCGTCAGTACGCCGGAACCGTGATTGCCGTAACGCACGACCGCTATTTTCTCGATAATG
Source organism: uncultured Flammeovirgaceae bacterium (assembly GCA_937884755.1). Taxonomy (GTDB): domain Bacteria; phylum Bacteroidota; class Bacteroidia; order Cytophagales; family Cyclobacteriaceae; genus Tunicatimonas. The sequence goes on along the minus strand of CAKZYJ010000004.1, from coordinate 3,182 downwards.
TGGCCGGATGGATTTTAGAATTGGATAGGGGAGAAGGTATCCCCTGGAAGGGAAACTATTCATCTTGGTTAGAACAAAAGCAGAAAAGACTGGCTGAAGAAGAGAAATCAGCCTCCAAGCGGCAGAAGACTTTGGAACGAGAACTGGAATGGATTAGAATGACCCCTAAAGGACGGCACGCCAAAGCTAAAGCTCGCTTAAATGCCTATGATAAGCTTTTGGGAGAGGAAGGGAAGGAGAAGGAACAGCGACTAGAATTGTACATCCCCTCTGGTCCACGTTTAGGTGATAAGGTGCTTGAGGCTAGTAATCTCTCGAAAGCGTACGGTGATAAACTATTGTTTGAAAATCTAACGTTCTCGTTGCCGCCGGCTGGAATTGTGGGAGTAATTGGCCCGAATGGAGCGGGCAAAACCAGTCTGTTTAAGCTAATTACTCAACAAAGTGAGCCTGATAAGGGTGAAATTGAAGTCGGTTCTTCAGTGAAACTCGCCTACGTAGACCAAGAGCACGATCAGTTGGCTCCCGAAAAAACGGTTTGGCAGGTAATTTCCGAAGGCAATGAACTAATGGACTTGGGCGGACGACAAATGAATTCACGGGCTTACGTAAGCCGCTTTAACTTTAGTGGGGGCGATCAAGAGAAAAAAGTCGGTAATCTTTCGGGCGGGGAGCGTAACCGGGTTCATTTAGCCATGATGCTAAAGGAGGGAGCTAACGTTTTACTACTGGATGAGCCTACTAATGATCTGGATGTAAATACGCTGAGAGCTTTAGAAGAAGGGCTGGAAAATTTTGCGGGCTGTGCCGTAATCATTTCTCACGACCGCTGGTTCCTGGACCGAATTGCTACACATATCTTAGCCTTTGAGGGAGATTCTCAGGTATACTGGTTTGAAGGTAACTACACCGATTACGAAGAAAACAAACGGCAACGGATGGGTGAAGTAGAGCCAAAAAGAATCCGTTACAAAAATATTATTGGAGGATGAATTTGAGTTCAGAGTTCACAGTTCTGAGTTCAAAGTCTCTAAAAATACTATTCGCACAACACTCAAAACTCTCTGACACCAAAACACTTTAACACCAAGCGTGTAAGATTCGGGCTAACTTTCGTTTAGGGGAAAGAAGAAGTTTGATCAATTTTACCTTGAGAAAACTGAGATGCAATGAAGAAGATAATAGCACTACTGATATTTGGGTGGGTACAGTTTACTTACTCTAATCTCTTAGCGGTTAGTACCGATTACTCCAAGATTGACCAGCATGCGCGACAAGCCCCAGCAAAGCTAAAGAACAACCTGCCGAAATTAACGAGCTATCTGATTAAGCCAGCGAAAAATGATTCTGAGCGGGTGCGAAGCTTTTATGTATGGATCAGCGAGAATATTGCCTATGATGTTCAGCTATTCCGAAACTACAACCCTTCCCGATACCAGCCGATTTCTTCGGAAGAAGTTGTAAAGCGGGGTAAAGCTGTTTGTCAGGGCTACGCTGAGCTATTTCAGGAGATGTGCCGACTGACTGATATAAGTTGCCACGTTGTTCCGGGCTATAGCAAAGGATTTAATTACACTCCTAAAAGCAAGTTTACCAATGCCGATCATGCCTGGAACGTAGTGAAAATAGATGGTAAATGGCATTTGATTGATGTAACCTGGGGAAGTGGTGGGTTAGATAACAAGATGAAGTATATCAAGCAGTTTAAAGAAGAGTATTTTTTAACCTCACCAAAAGTATTTGTGCTAAATCATTTGCCAATGGCTCCGATGTGGCAACTTCTTGATTGCCCTGTTCCTATGAAAGCGTATCTCCAAGGAAACGAACAGGTAAAACAGCATCTTAAGTCAAAAGCAGGGGAGAAGTGCCTGGATTATCAGCAGCAAATTGCCCGGTTTGAGGCTGAACCAGAAATTGACAGTAAACTTTTTGCTGCAACCCAAGCCTTTCAATTCAATCCAGATAACCCGGTGGTAATGGCGAGAGCCTACATGGATTACGCGAATCATCTGATGGGTGGGATTCCCCGGCAGTTAACATCCAAACAAGCCATACAAGCGGCTATTGTAACCCAGGAAGAAGCGTTAGATTATCTAACAAAGGCTGATGATTTGCTAGCTAAAACGAATGATGGCACTGCTGACAACGAAAAAAGACTGATTGCCGCGAATATGAAAACGAGCCAACAAAATCTGAAGGGTTTAAAAAATGCGATAAAGTAAAAGATTATTCTATTATCTCTTCTAAGATCTGATTAAACTCTGATTCTGTTTCCTGGTTGGTCTTCTTCTCAGCTATAATTTCCTGTCTAGTATTTTACAACTCTTATTGTGCTTGTGATTATGATTGCCACTGCCTGCTTTCCATATTTTCTTCAAGCTGATTCTAGCATCTCTCGGCAAAAAAGTGCCCTTAGGGAAATGATGGTAATGGCAAAAATCTGGTAAAAGGTCGTAAAGAATCTATATTTCATATTGTTAAGTGATAGAAAAATTAATCCATCAGTTGGCTTTAGTATAAATTACCATCAGTGATTGTGGTAATTAGGCTCAAACGCCCCTATCTCATAGACCGCCCTACTGATAGACACTTGCTAGTACTGAAAGAATCAATCCAGAATCTGCTACATTGTCTAAAGCAAGTATTGTAAAGTGTAAATATCTGATTTTCAAATGCTTAACATGGATTATTCATCTGTTGTGTTATCGGATTAAGGTTGCAGATGAGTAAAAAACTCCTCGAACTTTAGTGCTGACTATCCACTAATTCGACAAGTAAAGTTTCGACTCACCCAGTGGAAGTAGATATGTTATTGCAATGGTCATATCCATTGTAAGAATAATTATAAAATTCTTGCTGCTATTCTAATTTATTTGTACTTTTAAAAACCAATAAAAACTTACATTAGTACTTTTTATTAGAACATCTACAATTATGGAAGCAACACTATGGCAACGGCCCAAGCAGGAGGATAGATTTAGGATTAAGTTTCGTTGTAGCCGTAAACCCGATGAGCAGTCTGGTCTTTCTGACTTTGAAGAAAATCAATCGTACGAAGGACGGACTTATAACGGACTATTTGAAATCGCACCTGATTGGGGAAGGGGCAAACCTTCAATTATACTGAGAAAGCGGCTATTTGAACGTTATTTTGAATTTGTAACTAAACCACTAAACTAAGT
>CAKZYJ010000003.1 GCA_937884755.1 uncultured Flammeovirgaceae bacterium | reverse complement strand
CAAAGGGAGGAACCGCTTCGCTTATCCAGAGTCCGGCAGCCATCAGTTGCAGAAACAAAGCATTTTCTGACTGAGGCGACATTTCACTGGTTGAGAGAAGGCGAGTGAGCCCCAGAGCCAACAGTATAACCCCTAAAAAAAGGGTTAATTTCTGGGTGAGAGGCCACTTTCTGCGGAGGAGGCGAAAAGCAGCTGAACGAGAATCGGCCATGGTAGTAGTGGTTTAACTATTTACCGCAAATTTTATCATCCACGTTCTAAATACGAAATTTTTTTGCGTAATTCGGATGAATCAAGGATAGTTATTTTCTCAAGCTACTACTATCCCAGAATTAAGTTAAATTGAACTAAACACAACCGTGCCATGAGCAAGATTTAGTATATTTTAATTCCGATAGATTTTACTTCAGCTTCTGAAAATGCCCTTCGTTACGCCAGTAGTTTTCTGAAGGATGATCGTACTACCGAACTGGTGTTGCTTCATGTTTTTGAAGGACAACCTAGTGAGGAAGAACAGGGTGAGATAGAAGCAGGGTTTCACCAGTTAGCCAAGCGAATACTTCCTTCCACACAGTCGCCCTACGGTTTTATCATCCGGTCGGGTTCTCTGGTAGAAACTATTAAAAGCGTACTCACCGAAGTTGGTGCTGATCTAATTATGATTGGAACCAAAGGGGCCGATCCAGATATGGAAGACGCCAGCTCAAATACCTCTGATATTGTGCTGGATACCAATGTGCCGGTGCTAGTCATTCCTGAGAAGGCGTCTTTTTTTATGAGCCATATCGCCTTGTTGCTGGATAAAAACGAGATTGATGATTTCTTTGTGCTGGGAACTCTGCATACTATTGCCCGGAAGTTTGACGCCGATGTGCACGTGTTGACGATTCATACTGACAAAAATCAGCGAGAGAGTCACAGCAAAAATGAAAGTACCCTGGAGTATTATCTAGAAACGTTAGAATACCACTGTGCATTTCCAAAGAATACGGACATTGAAAAGGGTATCGCCGAATATGTACAGGAACATCAAATTGACATGGTAGTTATACTGCCCCGCAACCACGCTACCAAAAGTACTCCTTCTGAAGGACGACTCACTAAACTACTTACCTTACACACCAAGGTACCTTTGTTGACTTTAGATTAAATTGTATACTTTCAGGATATCAAGCGATACGGAACCTTTGGAGAACGACCTGAATTGCAACTATCTTGGTAGTAAAGTTCGGTTAATTGACGGTAAGACTGTCTTCTTCCTAGCAAAAAAATTATACTCGTATGAGCTTGATAGGGTAAGTACGGCCCGAGTTCCATTGGGCTACGTATAGATTTTTATCGTCGTCAATACAAACATCGTGGGGGTGACGGAAAACCTTGGTGGTTTGGTGTAGACGTTCTAGCTTACCATCTACGTAGCTGGGTGCGTTGGCTGCCGGATTGGATACTACTTTGTCATTCTCATTCAGGATGCTTATGAACCCAGAATCAGATACGCTCCAAGGGTGCTCCGAGTTAAGTACAGCGGTGTATAGGTTCTTGCCCTTGATTACTGGGCGACTTACAAATGCTCCAGGAATAGAAATGGTGGATAGATACTCACCGTCCATAGAGAATCGCTTGAACTGGTTGCCGTTGCGGTCAGCAATCAGTAAGGTTGGCTCACTCCCTTTCTTCCGATCATCAATACAAACTCCGTGGGCGGTCCATCGCTCAGAGAACTGGGAAACATCACTGCCTAATCCGCCAAAAACGTGCTTAAGGTTTCCCTGGGCATCGTACTGAAAGACGTATTGCAGACCGTAGCCATCGGTAACGTAGATATCGCCGTTAGGAGCAATAGCTGTTTCGGTGGGGAAGTACTGGTTTTCTTTCAGGTACAGTCCACTATCCTGGGGGTAATCCAGTTGCATAACTACCTTCCCGCTCATAGTGGTCTTGTACACTTTGTGACTAGCCAGATCGGTAATAAAGAGAAAGTCTTCACCGCCTTCGTTCCATAAGGTCAGGCCGTGGGCACCACGATAATCATTGCTCCATTTGTTTAGCAGTTTGCCGAATTTATCGTAGATAATGATGTTGTTCTTAGTCTCATTGGTCAACAGCACGATTCTTCCCTGCGAATCCTGCACCATTTCATGGCAGTCTTTCACTGGGGTTTTTGAGGCATCCAAATTCCCCCAATCCTTCTGTACTCGGTAGGTGAAATCGCCGTGCCCTAAAATTTCATCACTCAATTTGGGTTTACTGTTGAGAATGGTAAATTCCGAGCTAGGAGTAACTAATGCTGCGCTCGATATTTTGGCGGATGTCTCAAGAAACTTTCTTCGGCTAGGTTTCATAATGATTGATGATTAATGAGCGGTGACCAATATAAACTATTCATCATTCATCACCACTCATTATGCTAGAATGGGTTTCACTACGTGGCCGTGCACGTCAGTGAGTCGGTATCTTCGTCCTTGATGCTTGAAAGTAAACTGCTCGTGATCAATGCCCAGTAGGTGCATCACAGTGGCTTGAAAATCGTGGACATGTACCCGATTTTCAACTGCATTAAACCCAAATTCGTCGGTAGCTCCGTAGGAGAACCCCGATCTCACTCCACCCCCAGCCATCCAGATCGTGAAGGCGTAGGGGTGATGATCTCGGCCCCAGTTTCGGGTGTCTTCAATATTGCCTTGTAGAAAGGGAGTTCGGCCAAACTCTCCACCCCAGATCACCAGGGTATCATCCAGCATGCCCCGCTGCTTGAGGTCTTTGACCAGCGCCGCACTGGGTGCATCGGTGTCCTGGCATTGTATCTTTAGTTGGTAATTGAGGTTTTTGTGCTGATCCCAGCCGGCGTGCATGCATTGAATGAAGCGAACGTCTCGCTCCGCCAGTCGTCGAGCCATTAGGCAGTTGAAGGCGAAGCTACCCTTTCGGTGCACGTCCGGCCCGTACATATCTAGGATATGTTGGGGCTCATCGGAGAAATCAGTCAGATCGGGCACACTCATCTGCATTTTGTACGACATCTCGTACTGGGCAATGCGAGTGCTGATTTCCGGGTCGCCGTATTCCTGCTGATTTATTTCGTTAAGTGCCTGTATATCGTCCAGCATCTTACGGCGCATCTCTCTACTCATTCCTTCGGGGTTTTGTAAATACAACACCGGATCGCCACCCCCCCGAAACTTCACTCCCTGAAACTTAGTGGGTAGAAAGCCGCTGCCCCAGTAATAGTCGTAGAAAATCTGCCCGCAACTGGCCTCCTTATCTCGGGAGGTCATAGCAACGAAATCGGGTAAGTCCCGAGCGGAATTACCCAAGCCGTAGGTAAGCCAGGAACCCATGCTAGGCCGGCCGGGCTGCTCCGAACCGGTAAGAAAGAACGTAATGGCCGGAGCATGATTGACCGATTCAGTATACATAGATT
>CAKZYJ010000002.1 GCA_937884755.1 uncultured Flammeovirgaceae bacterium | reverse complement strand
TGAGTGTGCATGGTATCGTAGCTCAACTCATGGTGGATATACAAGACGATCAGCAGGCAAGAAGTCAACCCAATGAAAAGGCCTAGAATATTAATACCCGCATAAAACTTTCTTTTAGCCAGATTGCGGAAGGCGATGGTGAAATAGCTTTTTAGCATAGCGGTATGATTGGTAGGATATTGTTTTCTTTTTTGGACATAGTTGGGATGTAAAAACATCAGTATATTGGCCCAATAGAGCAGTTGAGCTGTTCGTAGACCTCGTTTTTGCACTTGTAAATGAAACAGTTCGTATAAGTCGCCTTCTACTTCATCAACCAGCTCTGAGCGGCAATACCAGCGTAGAAACCTAGTGGCTAAGTAGGGCGGATTAGGATCATGCGGTAGCTGATGGTTCAAAAGCCGCCTCCTTCCCAAACAATTTGAGGAATCGCCTGCCAAAGCTGATTGCGCATTTCTTGGGCTTCCCGTAAAGAAGCTTTACCGCTATTGGTAATGGTGAAGAGTCGTTTATGCCTGCCCCCTCGGGCTTGGGTCACCCCGCCCACGCGGGAGTGTAAAAATCCTTTTTGCTCGAGTCGCATAAGTCCTTTATGCACAGAACTGACTGTGACTGTGCGTCCGGTACGCCGCTCTATTTCCTGGGTAATCCCTAGTCCGTAGGCATCATCGTAGAGGATACCTACCGTCAGTAAAATCAATTCTTCAAATTCGCCCAGATGCGTACCTTTCATATTTGTTTCGCTTATGCCTAACAAATAGCAAGGAAGGTGCCAACAGGTATATTGCGGCTTTTCATGAGGTTGCTCTGGTGAGACTGTTCGGATACGACCAATCGGTGCTCGAAAGTGAACATTCTACAGGTGTCTAATTTTGCCGTTTTCATTAATCACACAGCTAAACGAATGATAAGAAAATACTGTCCTATTGAGAATTCCGTCCCTTTATGTAGCGGAAGCCTGCTATTTTGCTAAACAGGGAATCAATAATTGGTGGGAATCTGAAATTGCAGTCTTACCCGAAATCATCTGGTAGGATAATTTTACTAATAACTCTAAAAAGGAGTCCAATGTTTGGTAAAATAAGAACCTGGTAGCAGCAATTCCTACCGGGTACCGGCCACTGAGAATTTTTCGGATTTCGACAAATTTGTCTTAACATGCAATGTACTGACTATTTGCGTACTAACTCAATTCTATTGAGAATGTAGTCTGGGGGAGCCTGGGCGGCACCCCGCCGTCCCTTTATGTCAACAAACCCAAGTTTTGAAAATCCGAAATCACTTCGGTTTATCCTCTTTTTGTAAAAAGCCCTGCGACACCAGAAACTTCTCGCTCATGGTATCTATAATTTCGGACGAGGCTGGGTTTAGAAAATGTCCTACACCCTCGAAAGAACGATATTCAAAATCATTGCCGAGTTTTTTCATTTTTCCTACAAAAGCCTCGAACCGTTCATGGGGCACGACCCAATCATTGGTACCATGGAACAATAAGGATGGAACCATTGAGCCTTTTACATTATGGAAAGGAGAAAAAGCCTCGGGATCATCCCCTGGGGCATTGGGAAATCCGGAGCCCGTGGGCATGTAACTGGCAGAGGTCAATATCAGGGCATTGGGTTTGGCACTCATCCTAGAGGGGGCGTCCAAATACCGGCGGTCTTCCAATATTGCGGTACAGGCGGCCAAGTGCGCTCCGGCTGAAAAGCCCGTGGCAACAATCTTCAACGGATCTATGCCCAATGCGGATGCGTTGGCCCTTACCCAGCGGACAGCAGCCTTAGCGTCCCGTACACCGTCCGAAATATACGCATTGCTTACATAGTTTAACCGATACTCAAAAGAGATGGCCACCATGCCCTTTTCAGCATATTTCTTGCAGTTTTCATAAGCCCATTCTGGTTTCCCGAACCTCCAACCACCGCCGTTAAAAAATAGGTAAGAGGAGCGATTGTCATCTTTTTTAAAATCATCCGGATAAAATATATTTGCAGCAAGATCCATGCCTTGGACTTGTCGATAGATCTTGATGTCGTCTGGCCGTTCCCTTTCCTTTACACTAGCCTCATAAAGCTGAAGTACTTCGTCCTTAAAAAGGCTATCAGAGCAATCGTTCTTAAACCAGCCCACCATTGTTTCAACATGCTTACTACTCAAGGTGTTGATAGAAGTCCTTAGATGCTCGACAAGAAAAAAGTCCTTTACTTCCTGATGACTGTTCAGTTCAGATATGGCTCTATAGCGAGGCTCTCCCATAATATTGATGTGCTGGCTCCAGAAATCCTCATACTTGTATTTTCCTGAAGCCATGATGTTGAGGTATTCACTAGAGAAATCCAAAAAGGTTTTCAATGAAAGCAGTCTTGGCTCACCAAAGGCACTGCCAACAACCTTTTCATAGAAATTTGGAGGGATTTCCGCTTTTTTTCTGATAAATCTGTGATAAAGCAGAGGGTAGGTGATTTCCGCCTTTTTAAAAAAGAACTCGACATCGGCCTTTGATTTTCGCAGGAACCAATCATTAAGGTCGTATCTTCCTTTTGACAGTGTATTGAGGTCAGTAAGGTGTACTTGCTTCAAAGAATCCAATATTTGTTGAAAAAGGAGCAGGTTCTTGGAATAAAGCTGCTCTTCGTTCTCCTCGAGATATACTTCCGTTTCAAGCCTTCGTTTTGATTGATGATGTAAAAACCTATTCAAGACCGCATTGCTACCTGTAATATTTATTTTAGGCCTAACATCTAGGGTCTCCATTTCTACGTGGATACTGTCGGAGGGGCTTACAAAAAGCTCTATCCCATTTTCTTCATACATAAGACTATAAAACTTGGGTGCGGTTGGTTCAAGTTCAAATAGGAATGTACCGTTTGCACTTATGGGAACAGCTATATCGCCCAAATGAATTTCGCGGGATATGATCGGATCGACCTTACCGGTGACCACGATCCATTTTGATCCAGCTTGCCCGATAACACCAAGGGGTAGAAAAGAGAGTAATAGGAATTGAATTGCCTTGACCTTCATTTAAGTAACTTTAGAGGATTGAATAAATCTTGCTATTAATAAGTACTTCTCATCCTGAGCATCCACCACACTTTTATCCAACAAGTTAGCTACAGTACCATTGGCCGGGTCGGCCAGGGTGTTTCCCCATGCCGGATCATAGGGGTTTATCATATCACTTTTAAAAGCTTTGTTAAAACATGTTTTTTAATAGTAGGATAGAATCTATGTTTCTTAAGACTCTACATTCTATTTCTTTGGTAAGAAAATGCAGTATTATCCATTAAATGGTCTTACTCTGATCGTAGATTATCCGCCGGATTAACGAGTGCCGCCCGAATGGATTGATAGCTTACGGTAAGCACTGCTATTGCAATAGCGATCAAACCGGCTAGCGCGAAAACATCCCACTGAATAGGTGTGCGATATTCGTAATCTTCTAACCAAGACTGCATCAGATACCAAGCAATCGGGGTAGCGATTACCAGTGAAATAAGAACCAGTGCCAGGTAGTTCTGAGTGAGTAAGCGGAAGATTCCATTCAGCGAAGAACCCAGCACTAGGCGGATACTAATTTCTTTCCGACGCTGCTCTACCATAAAAGCCGAAAGAGCGAATAGTCCAAGGCAGGCAATGACGATCGCTAGAATAGCAAAACTGGTGAAGATGCGTCCCATACGTTGCACATCGGTATACATTAGGGCGAAGCTTTCATCCAGAAAAGTGTAGCGAATTGCCTGATTGGGGGAAAATCGGTTCCACACCGCCGTCACGGCTTCCAGTACCTCTTGCATATTAGCGGTATTTACCTTCACTGATACCACAGAGGGACTGTTGCCGAGTTCAAAACAGAGTGGACGGATCTCTTCTGTTAATGATTCAAAGTGAAAGTCTTCCACTACTCCAATGACTTGCCAAATCGCCCGACTATTGGTGATCTCCTGACCAATAGGGTCATCCAACACTAGTTCCTGGGCCATCCGCTGGTTGATGATTACCGCCTGAGAATCACTAGCCATCTCGACATTAAAGTTTCGTCCCTCTAAGATAGTCATCCCCATCGTTTCCAAGTAGTCTTCATCTGTACGCCATATCTGCCCTCCCACTCCTACATCCTCGGTTACTTTTCCTTCCTTCCAAAAGGTGTTGCCATTTCTTTTCGTATGAGCAATGGGTAAATAATCGCTGACGGATACCTGCTCTACATCTGATAATTGCTG
>CAKZYJ010000001.1 GCA_937884755.1 uncultured Flammeovirgaceae bacterium | reverse complement strand
AGAGTATTGAAAAAATTATAGCCTTTTGACTTGCTTTATCTTAGAACTTCGGGCGGTGAATATGATCTTTTGATACATGCCCCTTAATAATTTGTATCTCATTGGCTAAACATATTTCTCGTATAAGTTCTCGCACCCGTTTGGCGATCATACCGCGCAAAACAGGTTTTCTATATTTGGTAATCCAAACAATGTGTATCTTTAGATCATAGCGAGTGTGAGAGCCCTTTCGATAGTTTGACATCTCACAAAGGTACTAAACGGGGCCGACCGTCGGTTGCCGCCTAAAGGCGTGGGATTTCACCCATCCCAATAACTAGAGATTAAGTTGCCCATATTGGCAGTTCTTGTGATAACTTAAAATAGTTATCTTGCTACGATGAATAGCCAAGAACGATATATCAACCCATTTACTGACTTCGGCTTCAAGAAGCTGTTTGGCACCGAGTTTAATAAAGAGCTGCTCATTGACTTTTTAAATCAGGTACTGGCTGGCCGTGAGCAGATACAAGACTTAACCTACCTAAACACCGAACATTTGGGCAATACCGAAATTGACCGAAAAGCGATCTTTGATTTGTATTGTGAGAATGAGCGGGGGGAGAAGTTTATTATTGAGCTGCAAAATGTGCGGCAGCAATACTTCAAAGACCGTAGTATTTTCTACTCTACGTTTCCCATCCAAAGTCAGGCATCCAAAGGCAACGAGTGGAACTACTATCTAAAAGCCGTCTACACTATCGGAATACTTAACTTCAGCTTTCCAGACACAAGCGAAGAGGAGCGTTTTCTACGAGAAATTCAATTAATAGATAATCAAACCTTTGAGATATTTTACCACAAACTAACATTTATCTACCTAGAAATGCCTAAGTTCAATAAGGAAGAAAGTGAGCTAGTCAGTCAGTTCGATAAGTGGATGTATGTGCTGAAGAACTTAAACCGATTACAGCAAAGACCCGTAAGACTACAGGAGAGAGTATTCAAGAAATTATTCGAGGAAGCAGAAATCGCAAAATTAAACCCAGAGGATATGCAAACGTATCAAGAAAGCCTGAAAGCATACCGCGATAACAAAAACACAATGGATTACGCCATTGAAACAGCTAGAGAAGAAGCGAGAAAAGAAGCTATAAAAGCGAGAGATATTGAAATCGCAAAAAAATTGAAGCAAAGAGGAGTTGATATGGAAGTAATTGCCGATACGACGGGCTTAACCAAAGAGCAGATAGAAAAGCTCTAGTTAAGTTATCTTCACAATATTGTTATTTGAAGGTTATGCCCATTGCTAAGGCTTCTTCACTTCAAAGTACACCTCATCGTAGGCAAAGCCGGTGAAGATGCCTAATCCGTTGCGGACGTTAGAAAATGGCTCATTCAGGTTGCGGGAATCCTGCTCTAGCGATTCGTAAAGATTAGCGTATTCTTCATTCACCCGGAACAGCCGAACCCGATGCAATCCGTACTGCTGGTAGTGTACAAACAGACGAAGGGGAAAGATATTTTCCTGGGTAGGCTCGGAGACAAAGGAGAATTGGCGAGGCAGAGAATTATTCACATCAATGGGTTCGGGGTTTGCTTCCAGATTTTCAATCAGTACGTAGTAGTATTCACCTTCGTCGTTATCCCAAGTCACGTCGATAGTTTCGGAAAAAGAGTCTCGAATCTGAAGCAGATCACGACGCGTCAGAATCTGCGGTACCGAAATCTCAGATTGGGAAATCTGCGCTTCTTCGGGTGGAAAGGGAACGGTAGTTTCGGCGGTAATCAGTTCGCCCTGGTAGCTAAACTCCAGTCCGTAGGTACTGCCCGAAGCAATGATTAGGTCTTCCCCTTCGTAACGATAGGTTCCTTCTAGCTCCGAAGCGGGACTAAGCGAGTAGCGGTTTCCTTCGGAAATAATAGCAATTTCCGCATCGGTAATCACCGGAACCTCCTCTACATCACTCACAAACGGTACCAATTCGGTTAAGCGAACATCGTCCACTGGCTCTCCAGCGTACAAGTAAGCCTGTACTACCGGAGCACTTTCCTCTTCCTGAAACTCAGGTACTTCTTCACAAGCTGAGAAAATAGTAAGTAGACTTAA